>CAZYPJ010000317.1:0-4802 GCA_964649365.1 uncultured Anaerolineales bacterium
GAGGATGGTCGAGCCGAAAATAAAGCTAGTGGCCAGGGTGTATAGCGATAGGTCATTAGTATTGATGACGAAATTCCACATCTCGTTCTTGCGAACGTATGCTTCGTATTCCTGGGGCGAGGGCGCCGTGCTCATTGGTCTGTCCTGTACCTTGTTTTGTGCTTGATGCGCAGGCAACCATTATACCGAGAATCGAGCTGGGGCGCGAGAAAACCGACATGGCATTTGCCAGTCAGAGCCTTGCCGCGTAACATGGAGATAGATCGCAAGGAGAATCGAAACATGCAAATAAGGTTAGCGTATGGTCGAGAAGGTTTGTCCGTTGATGTACCTGATGACGCTGATGTGCTCTTGCCGCGCGACCTGCCCGGCCTGGCCAACGAGCCGGCGGCGCTGACCGATGCGTTACGCCACCCTGAAAGCAGCGCACCGTTGGCTGAGCGATTGCGACCCGACGACCGTGTGGTGGTGGTATTCAGCGACATTACCCGCCCCATGCCCAATGCTCGTGTGCTGCCCACGTTGCTCAAGGAAGTGGAGCGTATCGTGCCGCGCGAGCAGATCACCCTGTTGAACGCTCTGGGCACGCATCGTTCCAATACTCCCGCCGAGCTAGAGACAATGCTGGGGGCTGAGATCGTACAGCGCTATATCGTTCGCCAGCATGACGCTTTCGATCAATCTGGGCTGGTGGATTTGGGTATGACGCATTATGGCCATCGCGCTTGGGTCAACCGCACCTACATGGAGGCGAGTTTCAAGATTTTGACTGGCTTTATCGAGCCACACCTTTTCGCCGGATTCAGCGGCGGGCCAAAAGCGGTGCTCCCCGGCGTGGCTGGGTTAGAATCCATCATGGATAACCACAGCTACAATATGCTCAATCATTCCCAGGCTACTTGGGGATGCACAGAGGGCAATCCGGTATGGGAAGAGATCCGCGAGTTCGCGCTGCTCACTCGTCCCGATTTTCTGCTGAACGTGACGCTCAACCGCCATCATCAGATCACGCAGGTCTTTGCGGGCGATCTCTTGGCGGCGCACGGCCAGGGGGTACGCTTTGCACGCGAAACGGCGATGGCGGCGGTGGACGCGCCCTATGATATCGTGCTCACTACCAACAGCGGCTACCCGTTGGATATCAATCTCTACCAGGCGGTCAAGGGCATGTCGTGCGCGGCTCAGATCGCCAAACCTGGCGGCAGCATCGTTATTGCCGCCGAATGTCGCGATGGGGTGCCTGAATATGGCGAATATCGCAGCCTGGTGCACGAGGGCGGCTCGGTGGATGGCATCATGAAACTGATCGGCCAACCTGGTTTTCGCCGCCATGACCAGTGGGAGGCGCAATTGCAGGCGCAAATCCAGCGCGTGGCCGATGTGTACGTCTATAGCGACTATCTGCCCGATAGCGAAATCGAGGGCATGTTGATGCACCCCTGCCGCAGCATCGAGGCGACGCTGGCAATGCTGTCTCGCAAGTATGGGCCGAATGCGCGACTCTGCGTGCTGCCCGAAGGCCCGCAGACGATTCCCTATCTGAAATCCGTCTGATCGAAAGGAGCGCGCCATGACCGAACGAACACTGTATATTGTGCCCGAACCCAAGCAAATATCCTGGCAGGAGGGTTGTTTTCGTCTTGATGCGCGGACCTGCATCTACCTTTTGCCCGATGCGGGCGATGCCGAGCATTTCGCGGCGCGTAGCCTGCAACGCGAAATCGAGGCGGCGACGAGTTTGCGCGTCTCTATCGTCAAAGCGGCTCAGCCCGCCCGCCGCGACAACGCTATCTTGTTGCTCTCTGATCTGGAGGCAGCGCGCCGTTTCTGGGGAGAGGCAATGCCCTGGAACGCCGACCTGACCGGGCGTGGCGCCCAAGCGTATGGCGTTGAGATTGCACCGCAAGTGATTGTTGCGGGCGGCCAGGGAGCAACGGCGCTGCACTATGCCGTACAGACCCTGCGGCAGTTGGCGCGCGCTGAAGGGGTTTGCTGGCCTGCCTTGCGCCTGGTAGATTGGCCCTCGTTGCCCTATCGCGGCCTGATGCTCGATGTGTCGCGAGGCAAGGTACCCACAATCGAGACGCTCAAGCATCTGGTGGATGAGCTGAGTCTATATAAGGCGAATGTCTTGCAGCTTTACACTGAGCACACGTTTGTTTTCCCGCATCACCCGCGCATTGGGCGAGGATGTGGATCGCTGAACGCCGATGATATACTTGAACTGGACGCTTATGCCCGTCCTCGCCAGGTAGAGTTGATGCCCAACTTGCAATCGTTCGGCCATTGCGAACATATTCTTAACTTGCCAGAATATGCGCACTTGGCCGAGTTGCCGCAAGCGCGCTGGTCGCTATGCCCGGAAGACGGGGCAACCTACGAATTCTTGAATGATCTGTATGCCGATCTGCTGCCCGCTTTTTGCTCCAAAACATTCAACGCCGATTGTGACGAAACCTGGGATCTGGGTAAGGGCCGTTCAGCCAGCGCTGTGGTCGAACGCGGCGTGGGGCGCGTTTATCTCGAACACATACTCAAGCTACGAGATCTGGCCGCGCGCTATGGCTGCCGCATTCAGATCTGGGGCGATATTCTGTTACATCATCCCGAACTTGTGAGCGAGTTGCCCGATGATGTGACGTTGTTGGATTGGCACTATGAGGCTGCGGAGGATTACCCCTCGGTGCGCACCTTTGCCGCCAGCGGGCGGGCGTTCTGGGTCTGCCCGGGCACTTCATCGTGGAACACGTTGTTTCCGCGGATTGAGAACGCCAACGGCAACATCCGCACCCTGGCCCGTTTAGGGGCCGAACGTGGGGCGCAAGGATTGCTCAATACCGATTGGGGCGATCATGGGCATTACCAACCGATGGGCCAATGTTGGTATGGCTATATCTATGGGGCTGAACAAGCCTGGTCGGGCGGAATGACCGACGATCAAGCCTTTGATACGCGTTTTGGGCGCCTGTTCTGGGGTGTGCACGGCGCGCAAGTGGTGACTACGATGCGCGCTTTGGCCAGGCTCAATACGTTGCCGGGGATGCCGCGCCCCAACGCTTCCAACAGCATCTATGCGCTGCTCGACGAGCCTTTGGTAGGCGCTGTGACGGCAGAGATTCCCCAGAGTGCACTCCAGGAGATCATGCGCAGTTGCCAGGATGCGGAGGACGTTCTGGCAAACGCGATGGGGTGCTGCCGCGATCCCTTGTCGTTGCGCGAAATGATCTATTCGGCGCGCATGATGGCCTACGCCGCCCGTAAAACACTGGCTTGTCAACAGATCCGCAGCGATATTGCGGCGCTGGCTGCCGGGCAAGGCGAACCTGCGCAGGCGCTGCGCGGCGCACAAGAGGTTTTGCGAGCTTTGGATGATGAGTTGGTTACGCTCACTGATGTTTTTCGCGAAGTGTGGCTGGCGCGCGCAAGACGCTCCGAAATTGCAATCACACTTGACCATTTTGAGCGCTTGCGCGAACGTTATGCCGCTGCCTGCGCCTGGCTGCAAGGCTGTCTCGCTGACATTGACGCGGACCGGGCGCCCGATTACAGTCTCGACGCCTATGCTTCGGCCGCTGATAACTATGAGATTCTAGGCCAAGGTTTCTGGCGACGTATGCGCGCAGCGGGCGTTTCGTTGTAATTTCAATAAGAGGGAGGGCGAAAGCGTCTCACACCGTGACTTTTTCGCCCTCCCTCTCGTCTACATTGTATAGCGCTTGTGTAGCGCTCCCCTTATTCTTCGACGACTCGCTCGACGACGATCGAGCAATTGGTGACCAACGCTGCAAAAGCGCCGATTGCGGCAACCACAGGCGCAAAGACTACGCCTACTGCAGCGATGGTGAGGGGCAACTCCATAACGGTCTGGCCATCTTGTTTGATGACGATGCGTCGGATGTTTCCCTCGTGAAGCAGCGCCTTGACTTTTTCGACCAGTTCCGATCCGGAGACCTTGAGTTCCTCGCGCCTGATCTTGGGTTCTTCTGTCATTTTGGTAATTCCTTTCCATACAGATTGCGCCGTCCTTGATTTGTATTCTATACGCTTGAAGCGCGCCAGAGTTGCGCGGCTTGTTAGATGGTTCACAATTGGTCTCGATCGATAAATTCGTGTTGAAAAACAAGGTTAAAAGTATTTCTTTTTCTCACAACCTGTGTTATAATGTGCGTGTTGCTGATTGAAAAAAGGCGCATAGATGTACTTGACGCAGGCTGTTCAGGAGAGTATGGCAGACGAACGTACGCATTCGTGATTTCACCAGGTAATCCAGTCAGGATGAAATTGCAGGAGGCAATGTGTCACAAGCATACGGAGAGACGCTAGAACATCGCCTGCAAACAGCCATCGAGCAGATCAATGGCGTTCACGCTGCTAGAGTGATCCTCGATAAACAAGAACATATCGCCGAGATTCACCTGGTGAGTGCGTCATCGCGGCGACCCAAACAGATTGTGCGCGATACCGAATCGTTGCTTCACGCTCACTTTGGCATTCATGTGGATTATCGCAAGATCAGCCTGGTACAATTAGGGGCTGACGAGCCTTCAGCTCTGCGGATGCGTCTGAGGTTCGTGTCAGCCGAGACTGAAACCCAGCCTTCGCCTCACGTTCGGGTTGCATTGCGGACAAAAGAAGCAGTGCAAGGGATAGCATGGCTGGAAGCGGGGGCCTCGGAAAGCGCCATGGTTCGCGCCGCCGCCCAGGCAACGCTCGATGCATTGGTCAAGATTATCGGCCCAGCGGTGCGGGTAGAGATGCGCGCAGCAGAGATGGTCGTAGCCGATGATTTCCGGGTTTGCTTG
>CAZYPJ010000318.1:0-4789 GCA_964649365.1 uncultured Anaerolineales bacterium
CTTCCTGTGCTTTGCCTATCACCACCGCCTGCGCGTGGCCGAGGCGGCCTCCTTCTGCCAGAGGATGCCCTCGGGCACACTCGATTTCCTGGAAGAGCCGATCCGCGATGAATGCCCCGAGGCTTACGAGGCGTTACGCAAAATGACGGATGTACCGATGGCCATCGGCGAGGAATTCGCCAGTAAATGGCAATTCCTGCCTTATGTCGAACGCGGCATCACCAATTTCGCCCGCATAGACATCTCGAACGTGGGCGGCTTTACCGAGGCGATGAAAGTGGCCGGTTGGACCGAGGCGCACTATATTGACCTGATGCCCCATAACCCGCTGGGGGCCATCACCACCGCCGCCACGCTGCATCTGGCCGCCGCTGCGCCCAATTTTTCCTATCTGGAGGTGCGCTCCTCGCCCACCGAAAAGTGGGCGCTCGATTTCGATCTCTTCCCGGTGCAACCCATCAACGACGGGATGTATTTCGACGTGCCCGAGTCGCCGGGCCTGGGCGTCGAGTTCAACGAGGAGCGCGCCAAGGAGCTATCGTTCCGCTTCAATGCCCACTACACCTTGCACCGTCACGATGGCTCATTGACTAACGCATAAGGATCACTCGCAGGGCCAAGAGCCGACAAGATGTTGGCGCTCCATAGCATCCCCGATCCTTGGCCCTCATCCATAACGAAAAGAAACCCCGATGGGCCTTGCGCCCATCGGGGTTCTTCACAGGCTCGCGAAAGATCAATTGTTGCCGCCCATGTTGAACACCAACGGCAGATAGAGCGGCCCGCGCGACGTCGGCGTCAGGGTCGGCGTGGGCGAAGGCGAAGGATAGATCGTCACGGTCGGCGTCGGCGTGATCGGCGTCGGGGTGCTCGTCGGCGTGGGCGTCACGGCGCAGATGCTATCGTCCGCCGTCAGCCCTACCGCCAATGTCCCCGGCTCGGTTAGCTCGGTGGCCGAGAACACCAATGTATTGGTGAGCGTGCTGCCCGAGACGATGCTGGTAAAGCTGTGCAAGCTCCAGCGCAGCTCCAGCGTCTGCCCCGGCGGCAACGGCCCTAACGACCACGTCATGCGATTCGTCGCCTCGTTATAGCTCCCCATCGCCTGGCTCCCTGGCTCGTTCGCGGCGCAGCACGTGTTGACCGGCAGGTCGTTGGTCGCCGTCAAGTTGGTCAGCGTTACAGCCTGTGTGTTGGTCAGGCGGAAGGTATAGAACAGCGTCCAACCCGGGCAGAACGGCTCCGGCCCGGCGGCCAGGCGCATCGCACGCGTCTCGGGCGGGACTTCCCGCTCGCCCGCCAGCCCGACGGCGGGGCCCGTCAGATCGGCCAGGCTGGGGGTCGTCGTCGCGGTGATCAGCACCTCGATGTAACCGACGTAGGTCACGCCGTTGACCGTCACCGCCCCCAGGTGCAGCGTTTGGTCGCTGCACGCTACCCACTGCGCGCCATTCCAATAGCGGATGGCGAGGGTCTGTCCGAACAGCCCGGCGATCTCATCCTGGGTAAAATAGAACCGCAAGGTGAGCTGCTCCACATCATAATCGTCGCTGAGGTTTACGTCGTAGTACTGCCCGGCGGCAGCGGCGAAATCGCTCTGCGGGTTATCGGCGTATTTGGCGCAGGTGAGCGCCGGTGCGCCGTCACCCATCTTTTCCGCCCAGATCCCCGCCTCATCGCGAGCGTCGAGTTCGACCGTACCGGCGTCGAGCGTTTCAGTCTTGCTGCCCTCCAACGACGCGCCGATCCACGGATCATAGCTAACGTCGGCGCTCACGCCCGCGCCTGTCCCCGACCCTTCGCCCGATGGCCCAGAGCTGTCGCCCCACCAGTTATGGGTGGCGTCGGTCGCCACGTTGGTCGTGTTGGAGACGCCCCAGGTGGCGCTGATCAGGTTACAGAAGTTGATCCGCGCCCACAGGCCCTTGCCGTCGCGAGGCAGGTCGGAGCCGCTCATCAGCAGCACAGCAGCGTCGGCGTTCTGCAATGTCAGTCCCCGCAACTTGACGCCATACACCCGAGCGGTGATCACGGCATCGTAAGCTTTCGCGCCCGCCGGGGCCGATCCGGCCAGTGTGACCAGATCGCCATCTATGATCGGCTGCGAATCGAACACATCGTCCTCGGCGCCGCCCACCAGCGTCAATTCCTTGTTGATGATGATGCGCTCATGGTAGGTGTTGGCGGCGATATAGATCGTCCCGCCCCCCGGCGCCTGATCTACCGCGTACTGAATGGTGCGGAAAGCATCGGCGCCCGGGCCAAGACCGTGGCTGGCGTCATTGGTTCCCAGCGCGCCGTCCACATACATCGGCGGCAGGATGTTCTCTAATGTGTAGCTGATGGGCTGCGCGCCCGCCAGCGAAGCGGTGACGCTATAGGCCCCCGTGATATAGTTGGCTGTCGCCGTCACGCCTGCGCACCCGCCCGCGATCGTAGCGGTGAGGGGCGATGACGACAGACCCGCGTCCATCTCCGGGCCGCTGAACGTAACCACGCCGCCATTCACCGGCTCAGCATAGGCGCTGCTGACGGTGACGCTGAGCGGCTGGGCGAAATCACGCCCCACGATGGCGGTCTGGTTGTCGCCGCCGGCCACGGTCATGGTGAAGCCGCGCGACTCGTAAGCGCCGATATCGGCGTGCGCCCCTTGCGGGCGCGTTACGCCGCGCTGATCGGCGGCGGGAGCCGCCGCATCGTCGGCGGCGTCAATCGCCAGGCTGCCGGGCAGCAACGAGATCGTCTCGGTCTCGCCGCCCCAATCACCCAACGAGCCGATCAGCGGATCGACGGGGGCGGCGCTATCGCCCACGATGTCGCCATGGACGCCGCTGGCAAAGCCAGTGGAACCGGTCGCATCGCCGATCAGGTTATGCCCGCCCGAGACAAAGTCGCCTGCAAGGTCGGGCTGGCCCACATTTGAGATGTTCTGCGCCACCAGCGTATTGGTCAACGTGACCGTGCCGCTATAGACGCTGACGCCGCCCCCGCCAACGGTATCCGAGGCAGCCACAGTATTGCCGACGATGGTGCAGTTTAACAGCGTGAGCGCGCCATCATAGACGTTGATCGCCCCGCCGCCGACATCGCCGGCTCCCCGCGCTGTGTTGTCATACCAAGTGCTGTTCGCAAAGACAGCGCTCAAGGCGCCATCCTCTAGCGTCATACCGCCGCCTGCGAAGCCATCCGAAACGTCCATCAATCGGCGCGGCAGCTTTTCGGGCTTGTATGCCCGGTTGTGAATAAACGTAACGCGTTGGCCCGTCGTCGTGGATTCCACATCGAGCGACAATCCTCCGCCTCGGCTCATAGCAAGGTTGCTATCAAAAATGACGTCGGTCAGGTTGATCTCGGCCCCTGCCGCGCTCACGCCGCCGCCATAATCTGAGCGATTGTTCTGGAATAACACCCTCTCCACCGTCAGTGTGCCGCTCACCACCGCGACGCCGCCACCCATGAGCAAGGCCGAATTATCGGCTAACACACAATCCTGGAGCGTCAAAGCGCCGACGCTATAGACGCCTCCGCCACTGTCGCTCGCATTGCCATTGCGAATCGTGAGATTGCTAATCGTAGCGGAGCCGCCCTCCTCCACCAAGAATACGCGACTGTCGCCATTGCCGTCGACGGTTAGTAGATCAGCGCCTGGGCCGAGGATCGTGAGTGTCTTGGTGATCGGCAACTCGCCCGTGCTAAGTGTGATGGTAGCCGGCGTGGGCAGGTCGAAGCGGATCGTCCCGCCGCTGCACACATCCTTCAAAGCCTGGCGCAGCGACCCCGCGCCATCATCGGCAGTGTTGGTCACAGTGATGACCGCAGCGCAGCCCACCGACTGCGTATGTGGCTCCGAAACGCTAGACTGGCAGTTGATATCGCCTCCATAGGCGGCCACAACGATGTGATCGCCCGTCGCCAATGCCGAAGTTGTGTACGAGGCCACTCCCGTCGCGGATAGCGTCGCCACATGAGGCGCGCCATCCACTGTAAAAGTCAGTTGGCCGGTAGGCGTGACCGTCACGCCATAGACGGGCGCCCAAAAAGTCACACTCTGACCAAGGCCCGTAGGATTTTCCGATGAGGTTAGCATGGTGGTGGTGCTGGCCTTGTTCACCGTCTGGACCGCGCTGTCCGAGCTTCCCACATAGTTGCCGTCGCCGCCGTATGCAACCGTCGTCGTATGCACGCCCGTGCTCAAGGATGAAGTGAAATAGGTGGCCACGCCGTTCACAAGGGTCGCCGACGCGTGGGCGCCGCTCATTGAAAAGGTCACCACGCCGGTAGGCTGCACCGTCGCCTCGCCGGTGACGGTGGCGGTAAAGCCCACGCTCTGGCCATAGGATGAGGGATTGGGCCCCGACGCAAGCGTAGTATATGAAAGCGCTTTGCTGACCGTCTGCGGATAGGTGGCCGAAATGCTCGGCAAAAAGCTCGCATTGCCGCTGTAAGATGCCGTGAACTCGTGCGTTGCTACGATCAAGCTGTTCGTCGCATAGGTCATCACGCCGCTGCTATTCAGCGCTCCAGTTGCCTGGGTTGCGCCGTCACGGTCGCGCGGGCGGGCGCCGGCGGGGAGGCGGGCGCCGGGCGCTACTGCCGCGACCGTGGTGGTAAAGACCACGTTCTTGCCCAACATCGAGGGGTTGGGGTCTGAGATGAGCGTTGTGGTGGTACCAGCCTGATTCACCGTCTGGCTGATAGGCGTAGCGACGCTCCCCACATAGTTCGCGGCGCCGCCGTACTCTGCTGCTACGTTGTGGCTGCCCACGCTCGACGCCGCTGTGCTATAGGT
>CAZYPJ010000319.1:0-4779 GCA_964649365.1 uncultured Anaerolineales bacterium
CGTCCGATTCGCCGTCACAAACCACCCCTCGGAGGTTCCCCCCATGACCCTGCCCAAGTGCCTCCAAATCATCATCGGCCTGGCGACGGCCTGGATGGTGGCCTTTCCCTTTGTCTATCTGGTGTTCGTCATCGCGATGATGTTTGGCGCACCACTCATCGGGACGTTTGACGACGCTGAATCGGCGCTGTTCTTTGTCGTGTTCGCCTTTTTCATCCTCGCGGCGATTTTCACCGCGTTCCTGCAGATGGCGCTGTTGCCGTTCTACGCCGCCCACATGATCGTGAACAAAGCCGCGAAAGAGGATCTGCGGGTCGCCTTCGCCGTGGGCCTGTTCCTGCTCCCCGTCGTGGCCCTGCCGGTATATTATGTCGCGTGCGTCTGGCCCGACCAGCCGCCGAAATGGGCGGCGGCGCATGGGTTGCAATAGCGCCATGATGCAATCCGCGCTCGACGCTCGCCCCATCGCCGAGATAGAAAGCTCCCCTATGCACAACCTGGAAGCGATGTGGAATGCCTATAGCGACCGCCTGCGGGCCTTTATCCGCAGCCGGGTGCAAGATGACGCCGAGGTCGAAGACATCCTACAAGAGGTCTTTGTCCGCATGCATCGGCATTTGTGTTGCCAGCCCAATTGGGACAAGCCCGAAAGCTGGGTCTATCAGATCGCCCGGAACCTGATTATTGACCACTACCGCGCGCGGCGCGAGCTGGTCGCGCTCCCCGAATACCTGGAGGCCGCGCCCGACCTGCCGGAACAAAACGCAGAGGCCGAGCTGGCGCTCTCGCTGCGCGCGATGATTGACGAATTGCCAGAGCCATATCGCCAGGCGCTGATCCTGACCGAATACGAGGGGTTGACCCAGAAGCAACTGGCGGAGGCGCTGGGCCTTTCGCTATCGGGGGCCAAATCGCGCGTGCAGCGCGCCCGCGACAAGTTGCGCGACATGTTCCTGCGCTGCTGCCATTTCGAGTTCGACCGCAGCGGGCGGATTGTGGATTATTACGCCCATTGCTGCTGCTGCCAGCCGGCGGATGCGCCGCCTGCGGCGTAGAAATTGCTCCTCCATGCCTGCTTTCTCTTGCGTCCTTTTGGCCGGGCCTTCGTCTATGGGGTGAAATCCAATCCCAAACGGAGGCGTACTGTGCAATTCGTCCTGAACCTGGCAATCGAGTCGTTAGAGAAAGTGTGGGTATCGTGGCAGCACAACTGGCCGTATCTGCTGGCGAGCGTGGTCATTGCGTCGTTGCTGCGGCTCTATGTGAACGCGGGCCAAGTCTCGGCGTTTCTGAAGCGTTACCGCAAGGCGGGCGTTGTGGCCGCCACGGTCGCGGCGGTGGCCACGCCGTTGTGCTCGTGCGGCACCACGGCGGTGATCTTGGGCATGATGGCCAGCACCATGCCCTGGGCGCCCATCGTGGCTTTTATGGTGTCGTCGCCGCTTACCTCGCCCGAAGGGCTGGTCTATAGCGCCGGGCTGTTTGGCTGGCCGTTCGCGTCGGCGTTCTATCTGGCGTCCATCCTGCTGGGCCTGGGCGGGGGCTGGCTCGCGATGGTGTTCGAGAATCGCGGTTGGCTGGCCAACCAGGCCCGCTTTGCCGGAGTAACAGGGGCAGCGGCGGCGGCGGCCCCATGCGGTTGCTCCGGCGACGCCTCAGCTCCGGCGCAGGCAGCAGGCGCTCGCGCCCAGGCCAGCGCCGGCTGCGGCGAATCACAGGTCGCCGAGCAACCCGCCGGCTGCGGCTGCGGCGCGGCAAGGGCCGACGACGCCCGCAAGACCGCCAGCGCCTGCTGCGGCGAATCACAGGCCGCCGAGCCGCCCGCCGGCTGCGGCTGCGGCGCGGCGCAGACTGCCGGCGCCCGCGGGCCAGCGGCGCACCGAGTGACGCTAACGGCGATCTTGCGCGAGCTGGGCCGCAGCGCCCGTTACCTGACGCTGATGTTCACGGGCTTTGCTTTCATCGGCTTTTTCTTGAACGGCCTGATCCCGCAATCGTGGGTGACGGCGGCGTTCGGCGGCGGCAACCTCTATAGCGTCCCGCTGGCGGCCACGCTGGGGCTGCCGCTCTACATCAACAGCGAGGCTTCTATGCCGTTGCTGCGCGCGCTGATGGACGCCGGCATGAGCCAGGGCGCGGGGTTGGCCTTTATGATCGCCGGCTCGGGAACGTCCATCGGCGCTATCGGCGGCGCGCTGACCATCGCCCGCTGGCGAGTGGTCGGGCTGGTGGTGGGCGTCTTGTGGGCGGGGGCCATTCTGTGCGGCTACGCCTACGATCTGATGCTGGCAATGGGGCTGTTCTGATCCGAGCACGATGTTGTAAACGCCCCGCCGCCCGTAGCCGCGCGCCTTGTGCGCGCCGGGCGGCGTCTAGCAGCTTGAGAACAAGGGAGAGCGCCGTGTCCTACCTTGCGTTCGAGATCCGCCCCATCGCCGAGGCCGACCTCGCCCTGGTCGAGGCGGCCTTCCCCGCCGATGACGCCGCCAAGCACGCCGAGCGCCTGGCGCGGCAGCGCCGGGGCCTGGCGGCCTACCTCATCGCCTGGGTCGAGGGGCGACCGGCGGGGCATGTGCTGGTCAAGTGGGGCGGCTCCACCGATGAGCGCGTGGCGCGGCAGTTGCGCGCCGCGCAGGATTCGCGCTCCCCCTGCCCCGATATCGAGGATCTGTGGGTGCTGCCCGAGCTGCGCTCGCGCGGCATCGGCGGGCGGTTGCTGGGCGCGGCGGAGCGGCTGGCGATGGAGCGCAAGTATCAGCAGGTGGGGCTGAGCGTGGCCGCCGGCAATCCTTCGGCGCGGAGATTGTACGAGCGGCTGGGCTACGCCGACGCCGGTTTCGGCGATTATGTCGAGCGCGGCGTGGCGGTGGACGCACAGGGCCGCCGCCACATCTGGGAAGAGACGTGCGTGTATCTAATCAAGGAGTTGGAACGATGAAACTCAACGGCATCTGTCTGATCACCCCCAACGTGCCCGCGCTGGCCGCGTTCTATGCAACAGTGTTGGGCGTGGAGGCGGTGGGCGACGACACCCACGTCGAGCTGCGCGTCGAGGGGGCCGGCCTGGCCATCTTTTCGACGGCGGGGATGGAGCAAATGGCCCCTGGCTCGATGCAAGGGGCCGGCGGCGGCAACGGCGCCATCGAGTTCGAGGTGCAGGACGCCGACGCCGAGTACGAGCGCATCGCGGCGCTGGGCGTGACGTTCATCAAGCCGCCGCAGACCCACCCCTGGGGCGCGCGCTCCTTCTGGTTCCGCGACCCCGACGGCAACATCGTGGATTTCTTCGCCCGACCCAAGTAGAGCTTGATTCACCACGGAGGCGCAGAGATTCACCACGGAGACACGGAGATTCTTTAACACGGAATACACGGAATAAACGGAAGGCACGGAAAAAGAAATCTCTCTTTGCCCCTTCCGTGTTTTCCGTTTATTCCGCGTATTCCGTGTTGAAAAATCTCCGTGTCTCCGTGGTGAAGCCTATGTGCGGCGGCGTTCCATCCAACGTTCGGGAGCATGGAGCGGCGCAAAGCCGGCGTAACGCTCGTAGAGGCCGTGGGCGTCGCGGGTGGCCAGCAAGAAGAGCATGTTCTGCAACTCGGGCAGCCCGGCGATGGTCTCGACCAGCCACTTGCCCAGCCCCTGGCCGCGATATTCGCGGGCGATGAACACATCGCACAGCCAGGCAAAGGTGGCGTAATCGGTGACGACGCGGGCCAGGCCCACTTGCTCATCGCCCAAATAGACGCCGACACAGAGCGAGTGCTCGATGGAGCGCTGCACCGTCTCGAGCGAGCGGGTGTGCGCCCAATAGGCGTCCTGCGTGAGCCACTGGTGGATGCGGGCCACATCCAAGCGGGCTGGGTCGGTGCTGATGGTGTAGGGGCCGCGCTGCGTCTCGAACAGGGTCATTCCTCTATCCTCCCAGCGCCTCGCGGACGCGACGGAGCAGTTCCGCCGGGTTGTAGGGCTTGTGCACCAGGTTGGTGCGCTCGCCGGGCGAAAGGGCCTCTTCCAACATCTGAAAGTCATAGCCGCTGCTGAACAGGATGGGCAGCCTGGGCGCGCGGGCGCGGAGCTGCTCGGCCACAGCGCGCCCGTTCAGTCCGGGCATCACCACGTCGAGCAGCGCCAAGCGCACCTCGGCGGCGTGTTCGGCGTAGAGCCGCACCGCTTCGGCGCCGTCGGGCGCCGCGATGACGCGATAGCCCGCCCTGGTCAGCACATACTCGGCCAGGTGGCGCACCAGCGGCTCGTCCTCGGCCACCAGGATGCACTCGCCCCGGCTCTGGTCGGGCGCGGCGTCCGTTTGCGCGCCGCCGGGCGCGACGGCGGCGACGGGCGGCGCGGGCGGCTCCACCTGGGGCAGATAGATGGTGAACGTCGCCCCCTGGCCCACGGCGCTCTGCACCTCGATCAGCCCCTCGTGCTGCTTGACCACGCCATACACCGTCGCCAGGCCCAGGCCCGTCCCTTTGGCGCGGCCCTTGGTAGTATAGAACGGCTCGAACATGTGCTCCATCACTTCCGGGGCGATCCCCATGCCCGTATCTTGCACCGAGAGCGTCACGAAATCGCCCGCCCGCGCCCAGAGGTGCTCGGCGGCGAACGCGGGGGTGAGGTGGGCGCAGCCCGTGCGGATGGTGATGCGCCCGCCGTCGGCCACGGGCATGGCGTCGCGGGCGTTGACGCACAGATTGATGATGACCTGCTCGATCTGCCCGGCGTCGGCATAGACCTGACAGGCGTCGCTGCCGAAATCGGTCGCCAGTGCAATGT
>CAZYPJ010000320.1:0-975 GCA_964649365.1 uncultured Anaerolineales bacterium
AGAGCATCTGGTGAATCTGGCCATTCGCGCCCGACCCAATCCTGATTCGGCGCCACTACTGCCTGCGCGCTATCACGTTCTGGCGCGGGCGCTCGAAGGAGCTTTCCTTTGCCTCAATGAGCGCCATCCCGCACATGCGCAACAGGGACAACCCCGTCTTTTCCTCGCCCGGCATGAACGCTGCCCGCATTGCGGCAGCGTTGTCGTGGAAATCGCTGCCTGCCCCCGGTGCGGCGCGACGTACATCGTGGGCGAGATTAACCATCAGAAACGACTTGTCCAATTGAGCGGCGATTTCGCTGAACTTCCGCGCGGCGTCAGTTATTATCTCTGGCAGGGACAAGTGTGTTCTACTGACGAAGATGAGGTTGCAGCAGCTGGCGACGATAGCGAAAGTGGCGATGAGACGCTGGCAGACGAGTACCTATGTTTGGGGTGTGGCGCGATCGGTGAAAGCCGCGCGTCCACTTTGTGCGGGTGTTCGCCCGAAACGCCGCGAATCGTGTTGCAGCGCCTGATATTGGATCACAATCATCTGCGGCGCTGCGTGTGTTGCAGTTCGATGCACGGCGGGCAGGTGATCTATCGCCTTCTCACTGGCAAAGACGCGCCGATCAGTGTGTTAGTCACTTCGCTCTATCAGTCGCTGCCGCCTGATCGCGAGGAGCATATACAGCCGCTACCCGGCGGGGGCCGCAAGCTATTGAGCTTTGCCGATAGTCGCCAGGATGCCGCGTTCTTGGCCCCCTATATCGAAGACTCTTACGAGCGCTTCTTGCAACGCGCCATGATCTTGAAGGCGCTACAAGCCGACGATCCTGCTCGCCATGGATCTCTGCGAGCGGACGATCTCGTGTCGCGCATGATGCCCCTGGCTGAAAACGCTGGATTGTTCGAGACATCATCGAGCCGCGATTACCAGCGCCGCCAGGTGTTGACTTGGCTCATGCGCGAGTTCACCGCGCTCGATACACG
>CAZYPJ010000320.1:985-4738 GCA_964649365.1 uncultured Anaerolineales bacterium
GGGGGCGTTTGCATCTGCGATTGGTTCGGCCATCTGATTGGCGCCCCCCTGCGCCGTTGCTCGATGCGCCCTGGCAACTGACGCCCGATGAAGCCTGGGATCTGGTCGCTACTTTGCTCGATAGCTTGCGACAACAAGGCGTCGTCACTTTTCCACCCAACATTGACCCTTGCGACGAGGCGTTTGCACCGCGCAATGTCAAACTATATGTGCGGCAAGAATCTATCATCAAGCAACACATCTTGGGCTGGACGCCAAAAACGGACAAGCACAGCAATCGGCGGTTGGACTACCTCAGTCGCTTGCTTCAAAAACGCGCCTCGCTATCGGCATCGGCGTCAGAGGCCCGGGCAATTGCACGCAAGGCTTTGAGCGGATTGTGGAGCGCCCTCTCTGATGCCCAATGGAGGTTGTTGAGCGTCGAGAAGCTGCCAGTGATTGGAGTGGTGTATCAGACGCCCTATAACCTGTGGGAGTGGGTACCCCCCACTGAGAACAATACGCCCATCTATCGCTGTACGCGCTGCACGGCCGTTTCATATCATAATCTATCGGGCGTATGCCCCACCCACGGTTGTGATGGAGAGCTAGAAAGGGTGGATAACTGCCCTGATGCTTGGCGCGATAATCATTATCGCCATCTGTACCAGGATATGGCGCTCATCTCGCTGCGCGCCGAAGAGCACACCGCTCAATGGCGGGCCGATGATGCCGCTCGTATCCAGCATCAATTCAGCGCCGGCGAAGTGAACCTACTGAGTTGCTCGACCACTTTTGAGCTTGGCGTGGATTTGGGTTCACTCAACTCCGTCTTGATGAGCAATGTGCCGCCCAAGCCCGCTAACTATGTGCAGCGCGCGGGGCGCGCCGGACGTCGCTCCGATACGGCGGCGATGGTGGTCACTTTTGCCCAGCGTCGGTCGCATGATTTATATCACTATGCCCAGCCGATGAACCTGATAGCTGGCGCCATTCCGCCGCCGCGCATCGAGGTGCGGAACGAGAAAATCGTTCGTCGCCACGTACATGCCGTGTTGCTGGCCGCTTTTTTCCGTTGGGCGCGCGACCAGCATGGGCGGTTATTTCGCTCCGTAGGTAGTTTTTTCCATCCCGAAGAGGGCTTGCCGTCGGGGCCGGACTTGCTGCGGCGATACCTGTCCCAGCCGCCCGATGCTGTGCGCCAGGCGCTGCGGCGCATTGTGCCTACCGACACGCAGCGCGAACTGGGGATTGACGATTGGGCTTGGTTGCCTGCGCTCTTGGGTAGCCAGGATGAACTCGGGCTACTGGATCAAGTGGACCGGGAGGTCAACGACGACCTGGCGCTCTACGCTCAACTAAAAAGTGAGGCGATCCGCAAAGAGCATTTCCGTGTTGCTGAACACCTAAAGCGTATCGCTTCTACCGTAGAAAATCGCGATCTGCTTGGCTTCTTGGGGTCGCGCAACGTCCTGCCCAAGCATGGCTTTCCCACCGATGTAGTCGATCTGCACACCAGCCATATCGAACTTTCTCAGGCTCGGCAGGTGGAATTGCAGCGCGACCTGCGCATGGCCATCGCCGAGTTCGCGCCGGGCAACCAGGTGGTGGCCGCCAAGTATCTGTGGCGAGCGGGCGGTGTGCGCTTGTTACCCGGACGATCTTTGCAGACTTTTCGCTATGCCATTTGCCCCGAATGCGGACGCTTTCATCGCGCCATCGCCGCCCCGGGCGGGCGCAGCGATGCTTTTCCCTCAAACTGCACCGTATGTGGCGCGAATCTCGCAGGCCGTGAAGGACGACATGGCTACTATGTCTGGCCCGAGTTCGGCTTTGTCGCCCAGCGCGAGCCGCCGCCAAGCCGCGTAGGGCAAGAGCGCCCGCCGCGACTCTACGCCTCACGGGTTTACTTTTCCGAGTATACTCAAGAGGTCGAGAACCCGTGGTTGACTTGGGGCGACCCTGCGCTCGACAGGATGTGGCTCAGCTATCGCCATTCGCGCTTGGGGAAGCTATCGCTGGTGAATTCGGGAATCGCCAACGCCGGCTTTCGGCTGTGTCAGACCTGCGGTTGGGCTGAACCCGTCCCTGTCGACCGACGACTTGGTTCTCGCAAGCACACCAACCCGCGCAGCGGCCAACCCTGCACAGGGATGCACAGCGCCTACCATCTGGGCCACGAAGATACCACCGATGAGCTCGAACTGCGATTCCGCGGCGCGCTAACACAGGACGCGGGTGACGCTACCTGGCTCTCAACGCTCTATGCGCTTATTGAAGGAGCCAGTCGCGAGTTGGGCATCGAGCGCGACGATTTGGATGGGGTGCTCTACCCGTACCAACGAGGATTGCCGCCCGCCCTGGTGCTGTACGACAATGTGCCTGGCGGCGCCGGTCATACTCAGCACATCGCCGAATCACTGGAGCGTGTAGCGGCGGCCGCGCTCGCCGTCGTAACCAACTGTGAATGCGGCGAAGAGACCAGCTGCTACGGCTGCCTGCGCAATTATTACAACCAGTTCGCTCACGATCAGTTGGAGCGTCGCCTGGCGCGCGACGTATTGCAGCGCTTGATGCGCTAGACACCCACTTTTGGCTATCGCCCGAAACGCGCACACCGCCAGGGTTTGACGCCTCGCCCTGGCGGTGTTATATTGCCGTCCGCTGGATACCGCTCGCCTTTCTCTACCTCGACTATTACCCATACAGAATAGCTATGAGCACACTCGATGATCTCCAACCTAACGCTGCCCTACGCGGCATCTTGCCCGATACCATTGTCACTGTCGTAGCAGTAAAATGGTACGGCTCCCAGGCGCTGGAGCTGACCTACAAGACGCCCGATGGCCGCGTAGCCAACGAGCTGCTCTACCGCCAGGACGAAGCGCGCCTCGAAATCGTCGAACGCGGCCGCCCCTGGAGCCTGGACGGCGACGGCGATGCGTTCCGCCTCGTCTCGGAGGCTCATCGCATCCGTCTGGCGCACCTGTTCGACCCACTCTTGGCGGTGCACACCTCGCTCATCGAGCCGCTGCCCCACCAAATCACCGCCGTGTACGAGACGATGCTCCCCCGCCAACCGCTGCGCTTTCTGCTGGCCGATGACCCTGGGTCGGGCAAAACGATCATGGCGGGGTTGCTCATCAAAGAGCTGATCGCCCGAGGCGACTTGCAACGCTGCCTCGTCGTCTGCCCGGGCAGCCTGGCCGAACAGTGGCAAGACGAACTCTATCGCCGCTTTCATCTGCCATTCGAGATCCTCACCAACGACAAACTCGAAGCGGCCCGCACCGGCAACTGGTTCATTGAAACCAACCTCGCCATCGCCCGGCTCGACAAGCTCTCGCGCAATGAGGAGGTGCAAGCCAAGCTCCAGGCCCCCGACTGCCGCTGGGACCTGGTGGTGTTCGATGAAGCCCACAAGATGGCCGCCACCTTTTTCGGCGGCGAGATCAAGTACACCAAGCGTTACCGCTTGGGCCAGCTCCTTTCGGAGCTGACGCGCCACCTGCTGCTGATGACCGCCACGCCCCACAACGGCAAAGAAGAGGATTTCCAGCTCTTTATGGCGCTGCTCGACGGCGACCGCTTCGAGGGTCGCTTTCGCGACGGCGTCCACACAGTGGATGTCTCCGACTTGATGCGGCGCATGGTCAAGGTAAACCTGGTCAAGTTCGACGCCACGCCCCTTTTCCCCGAGCGCATCGCCCATACCGTAGCCTACAAACTCTCCGACGCCGAGGCGCGGCTCTACAAGGAAGTCACCGACTACGT
>CAZYPJ010000321.1:0-4728 GCA_964649365.1 uncultured Anaerolineales bacterium
TGGCCGTCGAGCAGGGCGATGTGCAGGCCGCAGGGGCGGTGCAGGTTGTTCCATTGGGTGATATAGCGTCCCTCGGGGTCGAACACTTGCACGCGATGGTTCTCGCGGTCGGCCACATAGACGCGCCCGGCGCGATCCGTCGCCACCGAATGGGGCAGGTTGAATTGGCCCGGGTCCACGCCAAAGTCGCCCCACGAGAACAGGCGTTGGCCCTGAGCGGTGTATTTGTGGACGCGCGCATTGCCGTAACCATCCGAGATGTATAGCTCGTCCGACGCCGGGTCAAAAGCCACTTTGGTGGGGCGATTGAACGGCTCGCCGCTGCAATAGGGCGCGGGGCGATTCGGCTCGCCGATGGTCAGCAGCAGTTGGCCCTCGGGGGTAAAGCGGCGAACGGTGTGGTCGCCGTCGTCGGCGATCCAGATCATGCCATCCGGCCCCAACGTGGCGCCGTGGGGCCGCCCGAATAAGCCCTCGCCGAACGAGCCGAGGCAGTTGCCCTCGCGGTCGAACACGATCACGGGATGCTCACCGCGCGTGAGGAGGATGATGCGATCCTGCGCGTCGGCCATCACATCAGGGACTTCGTGCAGATTCCAGCCCTCCGGCAGTTTGGCCCATTCCAAATCTTCTTCATAAACGAAATCGCCAAGCCCCAATCGTTTGCCCATGGTGGAGCGATCCTTTCCGCCGCCGCGCGGCCTTGGGGTGACACAATGGCCGTATTCTAGGCCCATTGCAGTGCTGGCGCAAGCGCGCTTGACGCCAGCCCCGCCGATGAGTACGATAGCGCCACCGGAGGCGAGACACCATGATGCAACTCATCGAACGCTATCGCGGCGCATTGCTAGGTCTGGCGGCGGGCGACGCCGTGGGGACAACGCTCGAGTTCCGCGAGCCGGGCAGTTTTACACCTATCAACGATATGGTGGGCGGAGGGCCGTTTGGCCTGGCGCCCGGCGAATGGACCGACGATACCTCGATGGCGCTGTGCTTGGCCGAAAGCCTGGTAGAGTGCTCTGGGTTCGACCCAGCGGATCAGCTCCGCCGTTATGTGCGTTGGTATCGCGAGGGCCACCTTAGCAGCAACGGGCGCTGTTTCGACATCGGCAACACGGTCGCCTCGGCGTTACGGCGCTTTGAGCGCACCGGCGAACCCTATCCGGGCGAGACAAGCCCCCAGTCGGCGGGCAACGGCTCGATCATGCGGCTGGCGCCCGTTCCGCTCGCCTATGCGCACGACCTACGCCTGGCCATCCACTACGCGGCCCTCTCATCTCGGACCACGCACAACACCGCCGCCGCCGTAGACGCCTGTCGTTACCTGGGCGCGCTGATCGTTAGGGCGCTGCGCGGCGTGGACAAGGCGACGCTCCTTTCGCCCGCCTGGCCGCCGACATCAGAGCTGGGCGAGCAGACCCCGCTCGCACCCGAAATCGCCGAGGTCGCAGCCGGCTCGTTCAAACGGCGCGAGCCGCCCCAGATCGTCGGGTCGGGCTATGTGGTTCGTTCGCTAGAGGCGGCGCTGTGGGCCTTTTGGCGCAGCGAATCGTTCGAGCAAGGCTGCCTGTTGGCGGCCAACCTGGGAAATGACGCCGACACCACGGGCGCAGTCTATGGGCAACTGGCCGGCGCTTATTATGGCGAAGGCGAGATCCCCCAAGCCTGGCGCGCAAAACTGGCCCACCACGACCTGATCGTTTCATTGGCCGAGCGATTGTACGAATTAGCGGCTAGATTACCGGTAGCTCATTCATAAGGAGCCGAAATGGATTCCAAACTGCGCGCCGATTGGCCCGCTCTGATGCACTATGACCCGCAACACCTCGCCTGCATCGCCATGCCGCTGGGCGGCATCGGCGCGGGGACGGTGTCGCTGGGCGGGCGCGGCCAACTGCGCGATTGGGAGATCATGAATCGCCCGGCCAAAGGCTACGACGGCGGTGAGGCGGTGTTTGCGCTCTACGCCAAAGCCGCGCGGCAGCCGGCAGTGACGCGCGCGCTCGAAGGCGTGTTGCAGCCGCCCTACGAGGGCGCGCACGGCGCGCGCGCGGCCTACCACGGCCTGCCGCGCTTTCGCAAATGCGCCTTTCACGCCGCCTATCCGCTGGCGCAAGTCACGCTTTCCGACCCCGATGTGCCGGTAGATGTGCGCCTCGAGGCGTTCAACCCACTCGTCCCCGCCGACGCCGACGCCAGCGGCTGGCCAGTGGCCATCTTGCGCTATGTGCTCGTCAACAAGACCGGCCGGGCCGTCTCGGCGGCCATTTGTGGCGTGCTGCGCAATTTCATCGGGGCCGATGGGTCGGAGGGCGCGCCCGCGGCGAACCGCAACACTTTTCGCGCCGGTGAACGATTGCGCGGCTTGTACATGACCTCCGACGGCGTGGATGCCGCCTCGGCCCAGTGGGGCACGATGGCGCTGGCCACCCCATCGCCCGCTACGACTCATCTCTGCGCCTGGCCCAGCGAGGGCTGGCGCGACGCTCTGCTCCATTTCTGGGATGATTTCAGCCAAGACGGCCGGCTCGACCCCGCCGAACACCCCATGGGCGACGCCCCCAAAGGGTCGCTGGCCGCCGAGATCACCCTGGCGCCCCACGCTGAAGGCGAGATCACTTTTATCCTGGCGTGGCATTTCCCCAACCGGCAAACGTGGACGCCCCTCAAGGGAAGCGAAGGGTGCTCGTGTGGGCGCGGCGGATGCGGATCGCCCAACACGGTGGGCAACTATTACGCCACTCGTTTCGCCGACGCCTGGGACGCCGCCGAACGCTGCGCCGCCCACTTGGAGGCGCTGGAGGCCAAGACGGTGCGTTTCGTGCGCGCCCTGTGCGAGGCCGACCTGCCCAACCCCGTCAAAGAGGCGGCGCTGTTCAACCTCAGCACGTTGCGATCGCAGACCAGCCTGCGCACCGCCGACGGCCGCTTTTATGGCTGGGAGGGCTGCAACGATCAAGCCGGTTGCTGCCACGGGTCGTGTACGCATGTGTGGAACTATGAGCAGGCCACGGCGTTCCTGTTCGGCGATTTGTCGCGTTCGATGCGCGAGGTCGAGTTCTTGCACGCTACCGACGAGCGCGGCCGCATGAGCTTTCGCGTGAACCTCCCGCTTTCGCAAGCGCGCAGTTACGGCCTGGCGGCGGCGGATGGACAGATGGGCTGCATCCTCAAAGCCTATCGCGATTGGCAGCTCTGCGGCGACGGCGCCTGGCTGCGCGCGCTGTGGCCGCAGGTGCGGCGCGCGCTCGAGTTTTGCTGGATCCCGGGCGGCTGGGATGCCGACCAAGATGGCGTGATGGAGGGCTGCCAGCACAACACGCTCGATGTGGAATACTTTGGCCCCAACCCCCTGATGGCGGGGTGGTACCTGGGCGCGTTGCGCGCAGCAGAAGAGATGGCGCGCCATCTGGGCGAGGGCGCCTTTGCCGACCGCTGCCGCGATCTGTTTGCGCGGGGCCGCGATTGGGTGGACGCGCACCTGTTCAACGGCGAATACTATGAGCAGCACGTGTTGCCGCCCGACGACGCATCCAAGATCGCTGAAGGGCTGCGCTCGACGATGGGCGCGCGTAACCTGTCCGACCCCGATTACCAGATCGGCCCGGGCTGCCTGGTGGATCAGCTCGCGGGCCAGTTCATGGCCCACGTCTGTGGGCTGGGGCACCTGCTCGACCCCGACCACGTGCGCGCGACGCTCGGCAGCATCCTCAAATACAACTATCAGACCGACCTCTATGCCCATTTCAACCCCATGCGCACCTACGCCCTCAACGACGAGCGCGCCCTGCTGATGTGCACCTACCCGCGCGGGGGCCGGCCGCGCACGCCGGTGCCCTATTGCAACGAGGTGATGACCGGCTTTGAATACACGGCCGCCGTGGGGATGTTGTACGAAGGGCAAGTGGCCGAGGGATTGCGCTGCATCGCCTCGATCCGCGCGCGCTACGACGGCCTGCGCCGCAACCCGTTCGACGAGGCCGAGTGCGGCCACCATTACGCCCGCGCCATGGCCTCGTGGGCGGCGGTGTTGGCGCTGAGCGGGTTCCGCTACTCGGCGGTGGACCAAGCAATCACTTTTGCCGATGCGCCCGGCCTGCACTTTTGGGCCAACGGCTATGCCTGGGGCACGTGCGAGATCGAAAAGCGCGCCGAGGGCGCCGACGTGGCGCTGACGGTGCTACATGGCGCGCTGACGCTGCGCCGCCTGACGCTGGTGGGTTTCGGCCAGGCGACGCTCGCCGCGCCGCGCACGCTGGGTGAGGGCGAGAGCGCGGTGTGGCGGGTGGAAAAGCAATAGGGGCTGGTATATTACTGTATTTGCGCTTGAAATAGCGGCTAGTATAATATCCCCCACACTCACCAAGATGCGCTACTACAAGGAAAATAGAGCCTGTATCCGGCATGATCAGATTATCCCTGGAGGATATCTCGTTCATGGCCTGCCCTCTAGAAAACGAAAGCACTTCCGAGCACCCGCTCGCAATGCTCAACCTAAGCACGCGGCCCCACAATGCGCTCGTGCGCCGCGGCATTCGGACGATAGAGCAGCTTCTATCGCTGAGTGAGGAGCAGGTGCTCCAGGTTCGAAACATCGGCCAGGGGTCGCTTGCCGAGATTCGCGCCAAGTTGGCGGCGTGGCGACCCGGCGCTTGCCTCACGCCCTCAGCCCAGGAGAGCCTGCCGCTTCCACCTCGCGAACCTCTCTGGATCGAAGGCTTGTACAAG
>CAZYPJ010000322.1:0-4716 GCA_964649365.1 uncultured Anaerolineales bacterium
CTGTGAGCTTTAATTTGTGGATGCGCTTGTAGCCAAACTCATCCCAAATCTGCTGTACCCGTTCCAGCGCCGCCGTGCCGATGGTCTCGAATTGGAGCAGGTACTGCTCGAACTTGGCGCCAATGTCGGCGGCGTTGCCCGGCCCCTCGCTTTTGTTCAACGAGATCATGGAGCCGACCACCTCGCCGATCGCCTTGGCGAGGTCTTTCAGGCTGCGGCCCACATCCTTCATTGCCTTGGCGCGCTCGGGCGAGACGGCGGTGGCAAAGGCGAAAAAGCGATCCGTCACCATCACCAGCGCGTCACCCACGCCGAGAAGGCCCTGCTCGAACGGCGTCGGCGAGCCGGGGGTGAGCACATCGGGGAGCTTGAAATCTTTGACTTTTTGGGTGAGCTTGTCGAAAAAGCCCGTCACTTTTTCGATGGTGGTGCTGATGCCCTCCAGCCCCCCCTTGGCCTTGTCGAACAGCCCTGTGACCCACTCGATAGCAGGGCCGAGGATATCGTTGATCGTATCGCCCGCCGCTTCTAGCGCGGGGGTAATGTTGGCGGTGAACCAATCGCTGACGGCTTGGATGGCGGGGAGCAGCGTGTCGTTCCACAGGCCAGAAAGCCATTCCAGCGCCACGCCTAGCGCATTATTGATGGTGTCGGCGGCGCTTTGCAGCGCCGGAACCAGCGTGTCGTTGAACCAATTGCCCACCGATTGCACAGCGGGCAACAACACGTTTTCCCACAGGCCGGCGGCGGCGGTGAGCGCCACGCCCACCACGGCGTCGAGCACGTTGGCGACCGACTCAAACAACGGAATCAGATTGGTGTCAATCCACGACCACACGCCCTGAATGGCGGGCAACAGCGTGTCATTCCAAAACCCTGTCACGGTGGTGATGGCGGCGGGGATGTTGGTGGCCAGCCAATCCCAGATTTGCTGGAGGATCGGCACGAGCGTGCCGCTGATCCAGTCGCCAACCACTTTGATGGCCGGTTGTAGCGTCCCCGTCCAAAAGTCGCTCACCTTTTGGATGGCGATGGGAATGTTGGTTTGGAACCAGGTCACGAGCTGCGCGAAAATCGGCTTGAGCGTGCCTTCCCAGACGGCGGTCATCCACGTGCGGATGCCGCCCCAGTCGTTCTGCCAAGCGGCTGCCGCAAGGGCCACTATCCCGATGATGGCCCCCACCGCCGCATAAATCGGCAACAGCGGCGCAACCGCCGCCCAGGCCGCCGCCGCCCAGGCGACGAACGCGCCTACCATGACAACGCCCACCACTACAGCGACGGCGGTTAGGACGGGTTTCAGCCCCCCCATCTTATCCACAAAGCCGGTGATCTGATTGCCGATGGTGACGATCTTGCCCGCCGCGTCCTCGCCGAACAGCGCGCCCAGGCCGCCTTGTAAATCGCCGCCCAACACCAGGCCGATGGCGTCGCCCACCTTTTGCACAGCAGGCACGACGTGCTCTTCCAGCAGCGGCACGAGGGTAGACTCGATGAACGGCGCAACCTTATCTATCACCTTGCCCAGCGTGTCCATCATCGTCGCGCCGATGGGTTCCAGCGCCGTCTTGGCGCGGTTCTTCATCACCTGCAGCCGCTCGCCGAAATCCCAAGTGGCCTGGGCGGTGTCCATGATCGCGCCCTCGCTGTCGCCCATCGCCTTGACGAGGTCGTCTATCTCAAAGCGCCCCTCGCGAATGGCGGCCACCATGTCGGGGCCGGCGCGGGCGCCGAATATCTCCATGCCCTTGGCCAGGGCGGCGCTGGCGTCATCCATCCCTGCAATTTCAGAGATGGTATCCCGCAGCCCCTTTTTCAGAGGCACGCCTGCGTCAGCAAACTTGCCCGCTGCGATGCGCAAGCTGCCCATCACCAGTTCGGCGTTGACGCCCTCTTTCTCCCACTTGCCAAACATGGCCGCCGATTCTTCGATGCTGTAACCCATCAAACGCAGCGGGCTACCGAACTGCACCACCTTGCTCATCAGATCGTCTATGCCGATGCCGGTGGTTTGCGAGACCTTGAACAGTTTGTCGAGCGTGGCCCCCGCGTCCTCGTTTTTGATCGACCAGTCGCCCATGACGCGGGTGTACAGTTCGGTCGAGGCCGCTGCGTCGTCGGTGCCGAGCATCAGCAATTGTTTGCCCAGCCCCTGCGCGCTTTCGCCGGTCAGGTCAATGCGCTGCTTGAGCACGCCCATCACGCCGGCGGCCTTGTCAATGTCAACAGGCAGGTCGCTGAATACCGCCTTGGCGTCGGTTTTCAGCCCCTCCAACGCCGCGCCGGTGATGCCCGTTTGCTGCACGACGTTGTCGAATGCCGAATCGAACTCTTGCGCCGTCTTGAACGAGGCTGCGCCCAACGCCGTGACGCCGGACACGGCCAACGCCAAACCGCCGCCGACGGCCAACGCCCCGATATTCTGGAACGTCTTGCCGATTCGCCCGGCGGCGGTGGTCGTTTTGTCGTCCACCTTGTCCATGCTGGCCAGATAATTGCTGATGGCCGCATTGAACGCCTTGTCTTTGAGGATCGATTCGAGTCCGACTAGAGGAAAGCTCATGCTATCGCCTTCGTCTGGATCGCCGCTTCATTTCGCGTTCCTGCTCCTGGTTTTCCCAGGCGCGCATCCGCGTCACGGCGTCGGTGTAGCTCTGCATGACGGCCAAATCCTCGCCCGGCTCGCACAGCCCCAACGCGCTGGGGCGCTCGCCCCATTCGTGCGCTGTGTCCACCAGGGCGAAATACTCGCTATAGCGCCAGTTGCCCTTGCGCGTCGTCAGGTTTTGGAGCGGGTTGCCCTTCCACCTCACGCCGAAAAAGCTCCTCGATGGCGTCGAGTTGCTCCTTTGGCGCGCCGTTCATGCTCAGCTTGAGCACCGCCTTAATCATCTCTTGCATATCCGCCGGCGTCGGCAGATACACGAGCTGGATTTGCTCGATGTACCGCTCCTCAGCGTCGGCGCTGAACTCGACGCCCAAGTCCGCCCACTCTTGTACTATCTGGGCGTCCAACGGCGGAACGTCCAAGCCCTTTTTCAGTACCAGCTTGGCGACGCGCTCCGAGATCAACTGGTTGAGCTGCGCCGACCCCGCTTGGTACTCAGCCCAGGCAGCCTTGTCCTCGTCTGTCTCCAGCGTGGTTTCGTCATGGGGATAGGTTTCCTTCTCCCCCGCCGCCGTGATGACGGTGTAGGTCGGCGGCTCCAGCTTGACTCCCCGGGCGACCATCTCGGCCCGCGCTTTCGTGCGAATCATCTGTAGAGCGAGCATCGGCACGGGGCGGAGTTTGATCTCCGCCCCGTTGCTGCTCACAAAGTAAGTATCCAAGTGTCCCCTCCCTTTGCGCGCCATACGTTTCGGTTATTCCGTTACCGCAACGACCACAGCGGTCGTCCCGGATACGTTCCCCACTGCCACCGCCAGGTTCGGGTCGAACACGTGGATCGCGTTCAGCCCCGCGTTCGCCGGCGTCGAGACCGCGTCCCACGAGTAGCCGCCGTCAATGGTGCGCAGGATCGCGCCCACCGGCGAGGCGTTGTCGTGCAGCATCATGCCCACCATCTCGTTGGCAAACGAGATGCTTTGCATGGTGCCCACCCCATCGCCGCTGAACCGGCGCTGCGCCCAAGTCGTGCCGGCGTCTTCGGTGTACCATAGCTCGCCGTCGCCATAGCCCAGGAACCAGCGCCGCTCGGTGACAATGGCCAGCGCCATGATCGCCTGCGCCGCCTGGCCCGCAGGCCCCGTCACGAGCGACCAGGTCGTCCCGCCGTTGGTTGTGACCAGGATCGAGTTGGCGTCGCCCGCGACTACGCCGAACGACGTACTCAGGAACTTGACCTGGTAGAACGTCTGCGCCGCCAACACGCCGCTTTCCTGCGCCGTCCAGGTCAGGCCGCCGTCCTCGCTCTTGTAGATGTAGCCGCCGGATGTGACCGCCCAGATGTTGTACTGGTCGATGGCAAACAGCGAGCCGTGTCCGGCCATGAATTGGCCGTTGACCGCGCCCACGTTGACCGCCGTCCAGGTTGCGCCCAGATCGTCGGAGTAGGCGATCTCCGCCGGGTTGCCCGCATCGGGTGTGCCGCGCGCTACGATGATGCGATTGACCGTGCTCGAAATGGGCACGACCACTACCGCCGCGATGCCTTCTCCCCCGCCAAACGGATCGGCGGCAGCAGCCGCCCAACCGGCAGCGCCCTGCTTGATCCACACATCCGCCGTGGCTGCCGCGCTGCCGTCCAGCGCCGATCCCACCGCCACCAGCCAATCGCCGTCCTCGATCAAGCCGCCGCAATCGCCGGGGCATTGCGCCGTGTAGAGCGGCGCGACGGCGCGCAGATCGCCCACTGCGGCGATGCTCTCGCGCCCGCCCGAGACCGGCGCCACCTTGACCAGCGATTCCGCTTGCAGTTCGGCGCTCAGCGTGCTCGCCTCTTCATCGTCCGGCTGCATCGAGGCCATTGTCCCATAGGTCGTCGGCCCTTTCTGGTACTTTTGCAGGATGAAACTGCGTTGGTAGTTGCTGAACAGGTCGCGCCGGCCGCAATCGAACTTGTGCAGGAACAGGTTGCCCCTGCACTTGGCCTTTTCGATCAAATCCATTGCCGCCTTGACGCGGGTAGAGATCGTGGTACTGACCGGGTCGGTCGCAGGGGTCACATAGCTGCCCGACACTTTGTAGCGCGTCACATCCGCCGGGTCGGGGCAGTA
>CAZYPJ010000323.1:0-854 GCA_964649365.1 uncultured Anaerolineales bacterium
TGTTGCGCAAAACGTCGCGAGTAGGTGATGAATGTGGCAATGGTGCCTACGGTGGCCATCCCCTGAAGCGTCAGCCAGCCGCCCAACCCTGCTACGATGGTGATGTTGGTATTGCTAAGGATGCCCATCAAGGGCGGGATCAGAAACGAATAGATTTGGGCGCGCGAGCCGATCTGGCATACGCGCTCATTGATTTGATCGAAATTCGCGTTGGTGGCTTTTTCATGCCCAAAGGCGACCACCACACGCTGGCCGCTGAGCGTCTCCTCCATCATGCCGTTCAATTGCCCCATCTCGCTTTGCAGCCCGCGAAAGCCCTGGCGCGTGCGTCGTCCGATAGCCACACTCAAGAGCAACATCAACGGGAGAACGGCCAGCGACCCCACTGCCAGCCAAAAGTTGAGCAGGAACATCAGTATCAAGATGCCGACCAACGTGAGGCTGCCGCTGATGATCTGGGTGACATTCATGGCCAGCGCGTGGCTGATGGCGTCAATGTCGTTGGTGAGGCGACTCATCAGGTCGCCGTGCGAGTGCCGGTCGAAAAAGCCGAGCGACAACGTTTGCACATGCGCGAACAAGTCGCGGCGCAAGCCGCGCAATCCATTCTGAGCTATGCTGGCCATGATCAGTCCTACGGCCACGTCGGCTATCCAGGAGCCTGCATAAGCTCCGCCCATAAGTAGCACACTGCGTAGCAATGCGGGGCGATCTTTCAATTGGTCAATGGCCTGTCCTAACAGGTAGGGCGCCGCTAGGCTCAAAATAGTGCTGACGAGAACGAGCACCAGCACACCATAGATCGCCAACGCATAGGGACGCAAGTAGGCGGCCAAGCGACGTAATGTACCCTT
>CAZYPJ010000323.1:864-4711 GCA_964649365.1 uncultured Anaerolineales bacterium
TGGGGTCGCGCGCTTTTTCGATGCGCCGACCCATCGGCCCACCGCCCGGTCCGCCCGGGCCGCGGACGGCAGGGCTTCCTACTGGCAGGCTTGATTGCGGTCTTGCCTGATGCGGTGATGAGCTAGACATGGGCTGTTTCTCCGTTTCCCAGTTGCGACTGGTAGATTTCGCGATAGATGGGACTGCTGGCCAACAACTCGGCGTGCTTGCCTATCGCTGCCACTTGGCCGCGATCGAGCACGACGATCTTGTCGGCGTTGAGCACGCTGCTGACGCGCTGCGCCACGATAAAGCGCGTGGCGTCGGTGGCGATCTGGGCCAGCGTCTCTTGCAATCTGGCCGCCGTCTCAACATCCACGGCGCTGGTGCTGTCGTCAAAGATCAAGATGCGCGGCTTGATGAGCAGTGCGCGTGCGATGGCTAGGCGCTGTTTTTGCCCGCCCGAGAGGTTCACTCCGCGCTGGCCGATCATGCTGTCATAGCCTTCAGGAAACGACATGATAAAATCGTGCGCCTGAGCAGCCTTGGCCGCCGCTACGACCTCTTCATCGCTGGCTTCGGGCCGCCCGTAGCGGATGTTGTCGCGAACAGTGCCTGAGAAGAGTACGGCCTCTTGCAGTGCGATTCCAATCTGCGAACGCAATGCGCCGAGGTCGAGTTCACGCACATCCTCGCCGTCAATCGTCACCCGCCCCGAGGTCACGTCGTAGAAACGCGGGATGAGATTGATCAAACTGGATTTGCCCGCGCCAGTAGCCCCTAAAATGGCAATGGTCTCGCCGGGCTGCGCCTGGAGGTTGACGCCGTTCAGCACCGGTTCCTGGCTGTTGCCGTTGTAGCTAAAGGTTACGTTTTCCAGCGCTACACGCCCTTTCATGTCTGGCAGAATGCGTCCGTTGGGGGCATCCTGTACTTGCGGTTCGTTCTGCAAGACCTCGACGATGCGCTGGGCTGAAGCCTCGGCGGATGAGATCATGTTGACCATCATGCCCAGCATAGAAAGCGGGAATAGCGTGTTGACCATATAGTTCACAAAGGCAACGACTTGGCCCACTGTCACCGTATCGTTAACCACATAAACTCCGCCGAGCCAGATCGCTGCAACCGTGCCCAACTGGATCAATGCAGCGATGGTGGGCATCAGGAAGGAAAAGAAGCGCATTATCCGGATGCCCTGCTTCATCAGCGCATCGTTGGCCACGCCAAAGCGGGCGTTTTCGTGGTCGGTGCGCACAAACGCCTTGACCACACGCACGCCTGATAGATTCTCTTGCAGCACATTATTCAGGCGGTCGAGCCGACGCTGAATCTCCAAGAAAAGCGGGCGCGCTTTGGCCGCAAACACCCACACCAACGCAAAAGTGATCGGAAAGACGACCAACATAATCACGGCTAGGTGTCGGCTCGTAATGACCAGCAATATCATGCTGCCCACCAGTAGCAAGGGAGCGCGGATGATCATTCGCAGCGACATCAATACCAACGTCTGCACGCGCGATATATCGCTGGTGAGGCGCACCAGCAACTCGCCCGTTTGCAGGCGATCTAGGTTGCCGAACGACAGCGACTGAATCTTGTGGAACAGCGCGCCGCGCACATCGGCGCCAAAGCGCTGCGAAGAGCGCACGGCTAGAATCGTGTTGCCGATCATCAATGCGGCGCCCATTACATCGAGACCGAACATCAGGATGGCGGTGGTCCACACCACTTGCATGTTATGGCGGGCGATGCCCTGGTCAATGATCTTTTGCACTAGTCGGGGCGTTACCAAATCCACTGTCGTGTTGCCGATCAGCATGATTACTGCCAAAGCGCAGATCGTCCAGTATGGCTTGAGATAATGAATCAATCGTCTCATTGCGGGCATAGCGAGTTCCCTTCTTGTGAGATAGATGCGGTGCAGAGATACGACAGAGCAGCGTTCACGGTTTCCTGGGCCAATTGATCACGAAGGGCTGCGTCGGGCAGCCGCCCATTGTGATAGAGGATCAATGGGCCGTTGACCATGCAGAGCACGACCCCGGCGGCTAAGAGCGGGTCGCGCTCTGCGAACACGCCCCGTTCGATGCCGAGTTGGATCAATTGGGCTAGGTGCCTAAGGTTGTTGTGCAGCCGTTCGTGATGATGCGCCAACCATTCGGGCGAAGTGATCGGCTGTACCCACAGAAAGTGATAGCCTTGGGGGTGCGTGCGAGACATGTGGGCGTGCCACGATAACCATTCGCGCAACACCTCGCGGATGTCGCCCGTTTCCGCTTCGAGCGCGATCGCCGCAAAACGTGCTTGCATCCGCTCGCGTTGGCGCTCGCCCAGTCCTGCCAGCAGCGCCTCACGATTGGCAAAATAGCTGTACAGCGCCATCGGGGAAAGCTCCATCCGCTTGGCGATAGCGCGAATGCTCAACGCCTCATGGCCATTTTCCTTGATGAGCGCCTGCGCGGCGTCGAGAATGCGCTGGCGCATCTCGTTGATCTGAGCTTCGGTGCGTTTGGGTCGAGGCATAGCAGCCTCCCAATAGTTAATCTTACACTGTAAATTATACACTGTATAGTATATCTGTCAAATCGGCATTTGGCGCGCGAAATGGCTTTACATCGCTCTACAGTTGTGCTAGAATAGCCTCGGTTTGTGGATGAATTGCGTCGCCTTTCGGTGAACTGCCGAAACAGATACGTGAGGGAGGATCGGAATGAATAAAAAGACGATCAAAGACATCGCCTGGTCGGGGAAAAAAGCTCTGGTGCGTTGCGATTTCAATGTGCCGCTCGATAAAGAACAAAAGATTACCGACGATACCCGGATTCGCGCCTCGATTCCCACGATCCAATACTTGCTCGATAACGGCGCGGCGGTGGTGCTGTGCTCGCACTTGGGGCGCCCCAAAGGCGTGGACGACAAGTTGCGCCTGAACCCTGTGGCGACGCGCTTGGCCGAATTGCTGGGCAAGCCTGTTAAAAAGCTAGATGATTGCATCGGCCCCGAAGTAGAGGCGGCGGTCGCGGCAATGAAAGCGGGCGATGTCGTTTTGCTCGATAACTTGCGCTTTTACGCCGAAGAGGAAAAGAACAATCCCGAGTTCGCCCAAAAACTCGCCAAGTTGGGCGATGTGTGGGTGAACGACGCTTTTGGCGCAGCCCATCGCGCCCATGCATCCACTGCTGGCGTAGCAGCCTACATGCCGGGCGTGGCGGGCTTTTTGCTCGAAAAAGAGATCGCCTTCCTCGGCGGCGCAGTCGAGAACCCTCAACGCCCGTTCGTGGCTATTTTGGGCGGGGCCAAGATCTCAGACAAGATCGCCGTGATCGAGAACCTGTTGGGCAAGGCCGACGCGCTATTGATCGGCGGCGGCATGGCTAATACTTTCCTGAAGGCCAAGGGTTATGAGATGGCCGATTCGCTGGTCGAAGAGGGCAGCGTGGCGTTGGCCAAGGAACTCATCGCCAAGGGCGGCGGCAAGTTGCTCCTACCGGTGGACGTGGTCGTAGCCGATGCTTTCGCAGCGGAGGCCAATAAAAAAGTCGTCGCCGCCGACGCAGTGACGGCGGGCGGGCGTGTGCTCGATATCGGCCCCAAGACCGTGGCGCTCTTTGCCGACAAGATCAGGGGCGCGGCGACGGTAGTGTGGAATGGCCCGATGGGCGTGTTCGAGATGGCGCCTTTTGCCGAAGGTACCTTTGCGGTGGCCAAAGCGTTGGCCGAGTCTAAGGCTACCAGCATCGTGGGCGGCGGCGATTCAGCGGCGGCGGTGGAGCAGTCGGGCCTGGCCGACAAGATTACCCATATCTCAACCGGCGGCGGCGCATCGCTGGAGTACTTGGAAGGCAAAGTCCTGCCGGGTATCGCGGC
>CAZYPJ010000324.1:0-4043 GCA_964649365.1 uncultured Anaerolineales bacterium
TGGCGGCGTCATCTACACCAAAACAGCCGACATCGGCGCTGACCTGGTGGGCAAGGTCGAGTTCAACCTCGAAGAAGACGATCCCCGTAACCCCGCCGTAGTCGCCGATAACGTGGGCGATAATGTGGGCGATGTAGCGGGTATGGGCGCCGACATTTTCGACTCGTACGTCGCTTCTGTGGTCGCCGTGCTTTTGCTCGGCACGTCACTAGGCTATGAAGAGGGGTACATTATCTTCCCGCTCTTGCTGTGCGCGGCGGGTATGATTGCTTCGTTCGTCGGTATGCTGTTGGTGCGCACGGGCGAGTCTAACGACCCCGGTCGCGCGCTCAACACGGGCACCATCGTGACCAGCGCCGTCTTTGCAGTATTCACGCTGGCTGTGGTATTCCTACTCGGCCTTGACAAGCCGTGGGGCGTGTTCTGGCCCACTATCGCCGGCTTGTTGGCGGGCGTGGTGATTGGTTTTACCTCTGACTATTTCACCGATATTGATCAAAAGTCGGTCCAGAATACAGCCAAAGCCGCACAAACCGGTCCGGCTATTTTGATTCTAGAGGGCTTTTCTTACGGCCTACTTTCGATTGTTCCCTCGATTTTGGGCATTTGCATTGCCATGGTTGCGGCTTGGTTCTTGGCTGAGAATGCGGGCATCGCTGGCACCTATGGCGTTTCGGTGGCGGCAGTGGGCATGTTGGCCATCACCGGCATGATTATCTCGGCTGACGCTTACGGCCCTATCGTGGATAATGCCAAAGGTTGTGCTGAACAAGGGCATGAGAACGAGGAGACGATCCGTGTTTGCGACCACCTCGATGCAGCGGGCAACACGGCCAAGGCCATCACCAAGGGCTTTGCCATCGGCGCTGCTGCGCTGACCGTGCTGGCTCTGTTTGCAGCCTATGCTGAGACTGTTGAACTCGATGTCCTCGACCTTCGCAACCCGGGCGTCATCGTAGGCGTGTTCCTGGGCGGCATGATGCCCCCGCTCTTCTCGGCGTTGACGATCCTGTCGGTGGGGCGCAATGCCTTCAAGATGGTCGAAGAGATCCGCCGTCAATTCCGCGAGATCCCCGGTCTGCTCCAGGGTAAAACCAAGCCCGATAGCGCCTTGTGCGTGGACATCGCTACGCGCGGCGCGCTTAAAGAGCTGATTCTACCTGGTGTATTAGCCTTCATCACGCCGTTGGCGGTGGGCCTGATCTTTGGCAAGTATGCTCTGGGTGGGTTCCTGGGCGGCTCTATCGTCACAGGCATTATCTTTGCCCTGCTCATGGCGAACGCGGGCGGCTTGTGGGATAACGCCAAGAAATACATCGAAGATGGCGCGCTGGGCGGCAAAGGCTCTGAAGCGCATAAGGCGGCCGTAGTAGGCGATACGGTGGGCGATCCCTTTAAAGATACCGCTGGGCCTTCCATCAATACCCTGATTACCGTAATGACGCTGGTAGCCACCGTCTTTGGGCCGATCATCGCCAAGTTCGCACTGTTTGGGATGTAACTTTCGACGCCCCGCATACGTTTCGTGGGGTATAGCTGGATAGACTACGGGCTACCTCAATGGCGAGGTGGCCCGTAGTATTTTCGATAGACATCGAGTTCGATAGAATCAGGCAGGTGACGCGAACCTGGCAGCTATTGAATCGTAACCTCGCCGAGTATCGTGTGATCTTGGCCCATTTTCGCTCCAGAGGCGACCAGAAGCCGCTGCCCCGTGTCGGGCGCATATAGGCCCACCGCTACGAGATAGCGGCCGGGCGCGGCGTCGGCGGGGATGAACAGAGCACGGCAATCGGTCACTGGTTGGCCCGGCTCGATGTGTGAGAATGGCTGGAGACCATTTACGGGTTCGCTATCGGTCTGAGCGATGAGCTTGCTTGCTTTGTCATACAGATGGACGAACACCGTGTAGCGCGCCCGCTGACGCTCGCTGATCGTCCATTGCAGGGAAACGGGCAATGGCTGGCCAGGGCCGATGGTCGCATCAAGGGGCGCGTGGCGCAACTGGATGCCGCTGGCGAATTCCGCTGTCGGGTTCGACGAAAACGTGGGATTGCAGGGAGATAGATAGAGCGCGAGCCGCGTCGGGCCGTTCTCTGTCATCAGAACTCGCGCAGCGCGCTGCTCCAGCCACCAGCCGCCAGGGTTGACCGGATGTTGCAGCGGCGCGCGATAGGTCAGCAGCCACAGGCGAGGATGGTCGGCGACCAGTGCGCGCATCTGCGCATCCACTGTCTCTTCAGGAAACCATCCCAAATAGTAGGTCACGGGCAGATCGGACGCCAGCATTCGCAGGATGCCCTCTTGCCAGATGTAGCCTACGACGACGCCATCGCCTTCGCGGGCTGTGACGCGCAACGATTGCGCGAACGGGCGCAGATCCTCTTCTGGACCGACAAAAGGGGTGTAGGCAGTGGGCAGCGCCGCTGCCCAAGCGATGGCTAACGCTGCTCCTACGACTAGCCCGGCTTTTCTCAGGCGCGCCAGGCCCCATGCCGCGAGCAGGTAGAGTGGCGGTGTAGCGTAGAGCAGAAACCGAGGCCAAAAAAACGCGATCCACCGCTGCGCGACATAACCCAAAGCTACCGGTGCGATTACCAACACAGCCAGCAGCGCCGCTCGTTGGCGCGGGCCGCGCCAGACGGCCCAGATCGCCGCCGAAAGCAGCGCTCCGACGGCAAGGATGTCGGCCCACGCCGGCGCATGGGGGCCGGCGGCGAATTGCGCCGCGACTTGCCTGATGTATTCCAGCAACGACCACGCCTGCCGATCCAGCGGCACGTGGCGCGCGCCGTGCAGCGCATCGGCCCAGGTGAGCCAGAGCCACGGCGCGATTGCGGCCCCCACTGTCAATTGCGCGATCACCCAAGGCCGCGTTTGCCGTGTCCAGGTCGCCCAGCCGGGCCGATGAATCAGCGCGTCCAGCGCAAGCCAGATAGCCTGCGCCGCGATTAGCAGGATCGCATAGTAATGCGCTCCCAGCGCCAGAACCTCGGCCAACACATAGATTGCCCACCAGCCGAGGATGGCCCTGCTCCGATTGCCTGCTCTCAAACGGCAGGCCCATAGGTAGAGCGCCAAGGCGCCGAAAAAGGTCACAAAGGCATAGCCTTTCGCTTCGCGGCCGTAGTAGATCATCATCGGCGATAACGCCGTGAGCAGCCCGGCGAGCGCCCCGGCTCGCGGGCCGCACCAGCGCCAGCCCCAGGCCAACACAACGATCACTATACCTACGCTGGCCGTCACAGAAAGCAGTCGCAGGTTGAAAGCGCTGTCGCCGAGCGCTGCCAACCACAGCTTGAGCGCCAAGCGGTGAGCAGGGGGATCGGTGTCGTGGGTCATACGCGAGGCTTCGATCAGGCCCGATAAGCTCTGATGAGCCAGATAGGCGTTATTACCCTCGTCGCACCAGAGCGGCGAACGCTCCAACTCGTGCACGCGCAGCAGTGTTGCGAGGAGCACGATCAAGCCCGCGAGCAAGAGGCTTATCTTCTTGCTCTCGGGCGACGTAGCGCGGAAAGGCGTCATTCGCGCGCCCGCGCGCGCCGGGCTTGGAAGGGTTGCTTGACATTGCTATCTTGCGCCAACGGTTTGGTGACCACCGCTTCGGCAGGTATATCCAACGTCATTTTCCAGCCATCCTCCTCCCAATAGGCGGTGTAATTCCAAGGGCCGCCGCTCACCAGGCCGCAGTCGGGGATGTTGAATTCATCCAATCCAGCCTGACCACTGCATACCGTGGCGCTGCTGAAGGTGCCGCTGGCATAGAACGCGCCCGTGAAGGAAAAGCTGCCATTGCTGATATTTGCTGGGTTTCTATGGGTGATCTCCCACCCGCTATCGCAATCCTCTACCCATACGACGATCGCAAAGTCATCTACATAGGCGCCGCTATCGGTCACGAAAAAGCTGACAGCCCCTTCCTCGCCTTCCCAATAGCCATCGTTGGGTCTAGTGCCCTGTCGTGTTGGGGTGCGCGTAGGGGTAACGGCGGTCGTGGACCGCTTGGTGGGCGTGAAGCTGTCCGTGGGCGGGCCGTTCAG
>CAZYPJ010000324.1:4053-4676 GCA_964649365.1 uncultured Anaerolineales bacterium
GGCTGCTGCTTTCTTGGCAGGCGGCGTGTGGGTCGGGCCAGTGGGCGTCTTGGTGGGCGTCCGCGTTGGGGTGCGGGTCGGTGTGGCGACGCTCGTGTTGGTGGGTGTGGGAGTGGTCGAGCAAGGCCCCATCCACAAACGGATGCCAATGTCACCCGAATACGCCGTAGTGGTCAGGTCAACCCAACTGCCATCGGCGCCCGATTGGCTGACATAGGAATACCCTGCTGCCTTTGGGCCGACGGTGTCTACGGGAATGCCGTAGGCAGAGCTTACATCCGCAAACTTGACTTTAACATACACATCATTGCCCGCCGCCAACGACAGCGGCGTCTCAAGAGGAATGCGATGATAGCCCGCATAGTCGAAGGAGATATTGTCCTTTTCCCACAGCTTGCTTGACAGGGAACTGCCGTTAAAGGAATCATAGATCTCGACCTTGACGCCCGATGTAGCATCTACCGTCCAAATCTCGACCGCTTTGACGCATCCGGCGCTGGCCGGGCTTAGCTTGACCAGCCCGTAAGCAGAGGTCGTTCCTTGCCAGCCGACCGAGGTCTTGACGCCCGCTTCGTCGCGATAGAGGAGCGTATTCGAGGCGCTATAATCTTGCCAGTTCTGGA
>CAZYPJ010000325.1:0-4630 GCA_964649365.1 uncultured Anaerolineales bacterium
TATCTACCAACTCTGCGCCTAGATTCTTAACGATCTCTTCCATCGCCGCACGATCAATTTGTTGCACCTTGAAAGCGATCTGGCGGTTGGTGGGATCGTCGCCCCAGAAGGTGCCCAGCGCCACGATGTTGCCGCCGCGATTGGCCAGTTCTTGCGTCAAGCGAGCCAGCACGCCTTTGGCTTCGGGCACTTTGATGGTAACGCGCAGACCCCAAATGCGCGCGCCCAGCAACTCTAAAAAGGTCTTGAACAGATCGCTTTCGGTGATCATGCCCACCAGCACATCGCCGCGCATCACTGGCAAGCCACTGATGCTGTTATCCACCATAATGCGCGCCGCCTCTTCCAGTGGGCAATCTTCCTCTACGGTGATCACGTTGCGAGTCATCAAGTCTTCGATCTTGATCTTGCTGACCAAGTAGTTCAGCTCGTACACGCTCAGGCTGGTGGCCGGCGAGGGCGAGGCATAGAGCAGTTCTTTTTCCAGCACGATGCCCACCAGTTTGCCCTTTTTATCGAGCACGGGCAGACGACGAATTTTCGCGTCGCGCATGATACGCAGCGCGTCGTGCAGCGATGTATCGGGCGTGATAGTGATAGGATGGCGGGTCATTCGCTCTTTGACTAGCATGTCGAGACCTCCTCACGGGCATTGTGAAAAGAGCGTTTTCAAGCGGCTTGTCGCCGTGTCCGATATCATTATACAGCCTGTCGGCGCGCGTGTCTAGGACTATTGTCGCATGTTCCGTCGCTAGACATTCGGGCCGCTATCCATTATACTGTCCATCATCCCCCATCCGAATCGCCCAAAAGGATCGCAACTATGACCCTAACCGATCTATTGGTATTCCTGGTCTCGATCATGATCGGCGTAGTATCCACCATCGTCTATGCGTTGATCATCTGGCGGCTCGACCGATACGAGCAGGAGCCGTTGCGGCTGCTGGTGGTGGCGTTCCTCTGGGGCGCGATCCCGGCGGTGCTCGTCTCGGCGCTGATCGAGGTGGCTTTTGATATTCCGTTGGAGGCGATGATCGCCGATTACGCCGATGTGGTCAGCATCAGCTTTATCGCGCCGCCGGTGGAAGAGGGGTTCAAGGCGTTGGCGCTGCTGGCGATCTTTTGGCTGGCCCGCAACGAATTTGACGACGCCCTCGATGGCATCATCTATGGTTCGCTGGTGGGCTTTGGCTTTGCCATGACCGAAAACATCCTCTACTTTATTGGCGCTTGGAGTGAGGGCGGCCTGGATCGTTGGGGCCAGGTGATCGCAGCGCGCACGCTGGCCTTTGGCCTGAACCACGCCATGTTCACCTCGCTCACCGGCGTAGGGCTGGGGCTGGCGCGTTACAGCCGCAGCCTCTCGGCGCGGTGGATATTCGGCGTGTTGGGGTTGCTAGCCGCCATTTCGGCGCACCTCATTCACAACTTTTTCGTCTCGTTTTCGAACGCTTGCCTGGTCAGCTTCCTAGCCGACTGGGCGGGCGTGCTGATCGTGTTCGCCATCGTGCTGCTTTCGTGGAATAAGGAACGTTCTTGGATCACCTCGCAGCTTCAGGGAGAGGTGGCGGGCGGTGTGTTGACGCCGCTGCAATACGAGACGATCCTCTCGCACCGCAAGCGCATTCAGCAGAGCTGGAATCTGCTGGGCTTTGCGGGGATGCACCAGGCGGGACAGTGGCGCAAACTGGTGACCGCTGCTATCGAATTGGCTTTCAAGAAGCATCAGATGGCTGCGATGGGCGAGGAAAAGGGGAACGGCGCGACCATCGTCGCGCTGCGCCGCCGGATTGTTTCTCTGCGCCAAGGCTTGGGCGACCCCGCCTTGGCCGGGATGGCTCCTTGCCCGGTTTGTGGGCGGCCCGCGCCGCAAGCAGGCGCGACAACCTGCCCGCACTGCAACGCGCTTCTGACGGCGCAATCGCCCCCGCCGCCGCCCTCGACGGGCGCGCCCACTGCTGCGTAGAAGCAAAGGATGGTGGCGCCCGTAGGGGCATGATATATCGAGCCCCTGCGGGCGCCACCTCCTTATCTCTCGCACATAACCCCATTACGGAGGCAACGAACGTCATGTCGTCGCGCTATGGCATCATCTGGGATATGGACGGCATATTGGCCGATAGCAACGAATATCATTGGGCCGCCTGGCAAGAGACCTTGACGCGCTACGGCCTGACCTTGACGCGTGAGCAGTTCGACGCTACCTGCGGCATGACCGACGCCGATATGTTGCCGTTGCTCTACGGCGTGCGGTTGACGCCTGAGCAGGTGGTCGAGATCAGCGACGCCAAAGAGGCGGCCTATCGGCGGCTGGCGCGGCAGGGCATCGAGCCATTCCCCGGCGTGCGCCGGTGGTTGTCCTGGTTTGGGGCGCAGCGTTATCGCCAGGCGCTCGCCTCCTCGGCCACCATGGAAAACATCGCCGCTACGTTGCAAGGGCTGGATATCTGGCCGTGGTTCGATTGCATTATCACCGGCGCGCGGCTGGCGGCCAGCAAGCCCGACCCCGCCATCTTTCTCGATGCCGCCGCCGGGTTGGGTCTGACGCCCAACGATTGCCTGGTGATTGAGGACAGCATCGCTGGGGTGCAGGCAGCCAAGCGCGCTGGCATGGCGTGCCTCGCTGTGACCAACACGCGCCCCGCCCACGATCTGGCTGTGGCCGACTTGATCGTAGCGAGCCTGGAGGATGTGAGCGAGACGCAGATGGAACGGTTGTTGCAGAGGTAGATGTGCACGGCGAATGGCGAGACATGGCGCAGAGAAACGCTTGATGCGGCCCTGGTCAAAAGCGATTGCCATACCTTCTTGCGCGCTCGTCGCTCTGGCGGTATAATCTCGACGTAATCAAACACACTCTGTCGCCAGGAGCGCCCTACTCGTGACCGAATTGCACCCTTCCAGCCAGCGAGACATGATCGTGGTGATGGACTATGGCTCGCAATACAGCCAACTCATCACCCGCCGCGTGCGCGAATGCCACGTCTATTGCGAAATGCTCCCCTGGGATGCCTCTGCCGAGGCGCTCGACGCGCTGAACCCGCGCGGCATCATCCTCTCAGGCGGGCCGAATAGCGTTTATGATCCGGGCGCGCCCTATCTCACGCCGCAAATCATGGAGCGGGGTGTGCCGATCCTGGGTATCTGCTATGGGATGCAGCTCCTCAGCCACTATTTGGGCGGCCAAGTGGGCGCGGCTCACGCCCGCGAATACGGCCCGGCGCAAGTGGTCATTGACCACCCCGATTCGCCCCTGTTCGCGGGGCTGCCCTCGCCCTTGCAGGTGTGGATGAGCCACGGCGACCGCATTGAGCGCGTTCCGCCCGGCTTTGGCGCGCTGGCCCACTCGGAGAACTCGCCCTACGCCGCCATGGCCGACGAGAGTCGTCGGCTCTATGGCTTGCAATTCCATCCCGAAGTGGTGCACACTCCCAAGGGAATCGAAATCCTGCGCAACTTCGCGCACTTGTGCGGCTGCAAGGGCGATTGGACCGCCGGTTCCTTTATCGAAGAAACGGTGGCGGCTATCCGCGCTCAAGTGGGCGGGGGCAAGGTGATCTGCGCCCTTTCGGGCGGGGTGGATTCTTCGGTAGTGGCCGCATTGGTAGGCCACGCTGTGGGCGACCAGCTCACCGCTATTTTTGTGGATAACGGCCTGTTGCGTCAGGGTGAAGTGCAAGAGAACTTGGCCCGTTTCGAGCGTTACCTCGATTGTCAGCTCGTGCATGTGGATGCGACGGCGCGTTTTATGACTGCCCTGCAAGGTGTGACAGAGCCAGAGGAAAAGCGCAAGGTTATCGGGCGCGAGTTCATCGCCGTGTTCGATGACGAAGCCGCCAAGCTGGGCCAGGTGGATTTCTTGGCGCAGGGCACGCTCTACCCCGATGTGATCGAGAGCGCCACGCCCGCGACCAAATCCGCCGCCCGGATCAAGACCCACCACAACGTCGGCGGCCTTCCCGAGGGCATGCGCATGAAGCTGATCGAGCCGCTGCGCTTTTTGTTCAAGGACGAAGTGCGCGAGGTAGGTCTGGCGCTGGGCTTGCCCGAAGAGATGGTCTATCGCCCTCCATTCCCTGGGCCGGGGCTGGCCGTGCGCGTCATCGGCGAGATCACGCCAGAGCGGCTGGAGACGTTGCGCGCCGCCGACGCCATTGTGCGCCAAGAGATCGAGGCCGCCGGTTTGGGGCGCGAGATTTGGCAGTATTTCGCCGTGCTCACCTCAGTGCGCAGCGTAGGGGTGATGGGCGACGCCCGCACCTATTCCAACGTGGCAGCCATCCGCGCTGTGACCAGCGAGGACGGCATGACCGCCGATTGGGCGCGCATCCCCTATGATGTGTTGGCGCGCATCTCGAACCGCATCGTCAACCAGGTGCCCGGCGTTAACCGTGTGGTCTATGACATTTCCAGCAAACCGCCGGCGACGATTGAGTGGGAATAATCGGGGGCGCCCTCGCCCAATCCCTCTCCCATCAGGAGAGAGGCCAGGGTGAGAAGCTGCCCAGTGCTCTCTCCTAGCAGGAGGAGTGAGGGCGCATACGGTAACTTGAGTTTCGAGAAGTCGCCAGCCGCTAAAACGCTTGGTGTGAAATGATGTTCGGAAGGGCGCGGCGTTTCGCAAAATATC
>CAZYPJ010000326.1:0-4629 GCA_964649365.1 uncultured Anaerolineales bacterium
CGCCTGTGGGGCTGGGAAGGGGGGGTGATCCGAGGTTGGTCTTGCCGAGGAGGAAGCAGGTGTGCTATAGTGCAACCAAACATCTGGCGGCAGGGGGATTCGTGGCGCAGAGCAGCAGAGCGCGGCGTCTGGTCGGACTGGCGCTAGGGGGCTTGATCTTGATGTGGGGCGCAGTCGGTTGCGCGCCATTGACCTTGTTTCCCTCGCAGTCGGCGCCCGCCTCGTCTATCGTGCTCACCTCGGCGGCGACGGACGCCCTGACAGCAACTCCAAACCCAACTAGACCCTCTCTACCGGCGGCGCCCGCCATCCGCCTACATCTGGATGGCGCCGACCGCGACCTGGCGACGCGCGCCGCCACCGTGCGCGAGGCGTTGCGCGAGGCCGGCGTCGTATTGAGCGATCTGGATCGCGTCGAGCCGCCGCTATGGACGCCGCTGCAAGCGGGGATGACCATTACTGTGACCCGCGTGCGCGAAGAGCACGAAGAGCGCGTTATCACGACCACCGAGCGCATCTTACGCGACGAGTTCCTGCTTCCCGCTGAAAGTCGCCTGCTCGACGCAGGCAGCGACGGCGTCGAGCAATTGACCTATCGCGCCGCTTACGACGGCGCAACGCTGTTGGGGCGCGAATTGGCGGCGCAAAAGGTGGTGGTCGAGCCGCGCCCGGCGGTGCGCTTGGTGGGCAGCAAAGGGACGCTGCCGGCGACGCCTATCAGCGGCACAGTGGCCTACATCGCCAACGGCGACGCCTGGGTGATGCGTCGCTCCAGCGCCGACAAGCGCCCGCTCACCCGCGAGGGCACGCTGGATGGGCGCGTGTTCGACCTATCCGCCGATGGACGATTATTGCTCTATAGCGCCGTCCCCACGGGGACGAGCGAGGCGCTCAACCGCCTGTGGGTGATGGAGACCGATGTGCTCAACGCTCGCCCACGTGATACCGGCATCGAAGGCGCGCTGTGGGCCGCCTGGCGGCCCGATGGTCGCGCTTTTGCCTGCGCCCAGGGGCAGCGCACGCGAGGCGCCCCTGGCTGGAAAGCGGCCAACAACCTGGTCGTCGTCGCCTGGCCCGAACTGACGATCAACCATATCTTGCCGCCGAACTCGACGTTCATCTATGCCTGGTGGGGCGAGAGCTGGGCCTGGCGGCCCGACGGCGGCGCGCTGGCTTACGCCCACGCCGATGAGATCGGCCTGGTGGACCTGGCCACGCCCGCGCGCAAGGCCATCTATGCCTTTTCGCCCTATCACACCCAGGGCGATTGGGTATGGCTGCCCACACTCGCTTGGCGGCCCGACGGCGATGAGCTGGCCGCGCTGACGCACCTCGGCGCCGAGGAGGACGATGCGTTCGCCCTCGTAATGATTAACCCTGCCACAGGCGAGGCGCGCGAGTTGACCCGCGCCGTGGGGCCGTGGTCGGGGCCGAGCTGGTCGAGCGCCGGGCTGGCCTATGGCGCGCGCGAGGCGGGGGCCGAGGGCGAGAGCTATCGCCTGTGGACCTATCCTAGCGACGCGACAGGGAAGGTCGTCGCCGTCGAGCCGGCGGTTGATGCTCGTTTTGATTATGTCGAGTTATGCTGGTCGCCCGTTGGTCGCCAGTTGGTCGTGACGCGCGAGGGCGACCTGTGGCTGTTCGACCTGGATCAGCGCGCGGCGCAGCCCATTACCGCATCGGGACTGGCCAGCCGCCCCCGTTGGAGATGATGCTCATGCGACGACGTTTGCTCTCCCCCATCCTCGGCGCGTTGCTCCGTTTGGCGCTGTGCGCGGGCGCGATGTTGGGCGCGGCCATTTTTGCGGGCCTCGATGTGGCGCACGACCGCTTGATGCAACGCGGCGTCGAAAGCGGCTTATCCGCCGATCAACCCGCGCTACAATCGCCGCGCTATGGCGTCAACGTGGCGTTAGAGGCATACCCCGACGCCAACGCCGCGCGCGAGGCGCTGCTGCAAATCCGCGACGCCGGCTTTGGCCTGGTCCGCCAGCGTTTCGCCTGGGCCGAGGCCGAGCCGCACGCCGGGCAATATCATTGGGGCCAGTGGGATGATCTGCTGCCCCTGGCCCAGGCCGCCGGATTGCAGGTCATCGCCGTGCTCGATACCTCGCCCGACTGGGCGCGGCGCGATTGGGAGGCCGATAATCCCTACGCCCCGCCCGCCGAATTGGACAACTTTGCCCGCTACGCCGGCGCATTCGCAGCGCGCTACGGGCGATGGATCGCCGCCTACCAGGTGTGGGATCAGCCCAACATCGCGCCGCACTGGGGTAACGGCGAGATCAATCCCGCCGGTTACGTCGCCATGCTGCGCACGGCCAGCGCCGCCATTCGCACCGCCGATCCCGACGCGCTCATCATCGCCGGCGCGCTGGCCCCCAACGTCGAGGCGGGCGGGCGCAACTTGAGCGATGTGCAATATCTCCACGAGATCTATCGCCGGGGCGCAGGAGCCTATTTCGACATCCTGGGCGTGTGCGCCTATGGTTTCTGGTCGGGGCCGGAGGATCGGCGCGTGGATCAGGATGTGCTCAACTTTTCGCGGGTAATCTTGCTGCGCGAGGAGATGCGGCGACGAGGCGAAGCAAACAAGCCGATCTGGGCGGTGGACGGCGGCTGGTGCGCCCTGCCCGCCGATTGGCGCGGCCAGCCCGCGCCGCAGGGCAGCGACTCGTTGCTAGTGCAGAGCGAACGGCTGGAGCGCGCCATGCAACGCATCGAGCGCGAATGGCCCTGGATGGGCGCGGCGATCCTGGCGCAGTGGCGGCCCAACGCCGACCTCGACAACCCTGTCTGGGGCTATAGCCTGGTCGAGCCGGACGGCGCGCCCAAGGCGGTCCTGGGGCGGCTGCGCGAGCGACTGACCGCCGCGCCGATCCTCTATCCGGGGCGCACGGTCAACCCGTCGGCGGCCTGGCGGCCCACGCAGAATCCCAACCTCACCGATTTCGTCTACTGGGGCACAGATTTGACGCTCGATGTAGCGCCGGGCGTTGCCGCGGGCGAGCTGGCCGTGACGGCGGATACGATCCACACCGACGTGCTGATCCCGCTCGCCGCCGACGCCAAACGGCCCGACAGGGTGCGCATCGGCGGGCGCGCGGCCCTGGGCGAGCACCAGGCGCGGCTACGCGGCGCACCGGAACAGCTCGCGGCCATCCGCGCCGTGCAGGTGGGCGCGCGGCCTAGCCAGTCGCAGGTATGGGGCAGCCTCCTGGCAGGAGCACTAGTATGGGTCTGGTGCGGCCTGGCGGCCTGGCGGGCGTCGCGACGCATCCCTTGGCGAACAGCCTGGGCGACGGCGCGGGCATTCTGGCTACGCGCGCCCTCGTGGGCGCAGATTAGCGCATTAGCGCTGGCGTGGGTTGGCGCACTGGCCACGCCGCACCCCTACGCCCGGCTGGGCTGCGCCGCGCTGGCAGGGATATTTTCGCTGCCCCGCCTCGACCTGGCGCTCTACGCCGCGATCTTCGCTATCCCCTGGGCGCCGCTGCACGTGCGGCTGGGGCCGGGATCGTTCTCGCTGGCTGAGATCGCGACGCTCATCGCTGTGGGCGCGTGGAGTTGGAACGCGCTGTTCGATTATCGGGGACGCGATGAGAGCGCCGCCGCGAGACGCCTATCTCTCACCCTTGCCGACGGCCTGGTAATCGCGCTCGCGGCGCTCGGCCTAGCCACTTGTTTTCTCGCCGAGTACCAGAAGGTGGCCTTCCGCGAATGGCGCGTCATGGTGATAGGGCCGGGGCTGCTTTATCTGCTCATCCGCGCTCACGTAGGGGCGCGATATATCGCGCCCGATGAGGGAATGCTACCGACGGCAAGGGCGCGATATACCGCGCCCCTACGATACGCTACGCCCTTACGCCTGGCCGACGCCCTGTGGGTCTCGCTCGTGGGCGTGGCGCTCTATGCGTTGGTCGCCTACGTTTCGGGCGCAGGGATCATCGCCGCCGAGGGGGTGCGCCGCGCGCGCGCATTCTACGGCTCGCCCAACAACCTGGCGCTGGTGATGGAACGCGCCCTGCCGCTGGGGCTGGCTGCGGCGATCTGGGCCAGGTCGCGAGGGCGGCGCTGGCTCTACGCCCTGGGCTGCGCGCCCGTGGCGCTGGCGCTGCTGCTCACCTATTCGCGCGGGGCGCTCTTAGTGGGCGTCCCGGCGGCGCTGGCGACGCTGGCGCTGATCAGCGGCAAGCGAGCGCGCTGGGCGGTGTTGGCGCTGGCGGCGGTCGGCGCGCTGGCGCTGATCCCGGCGCTGGGCAGCGAGCGCTTTCGCTCGCTGTTCGACCTCTCGCAGGGCACGAGCTTTTTGCGCGTCAGCCTGTGGCAGGCCGCTTGGGATATGGTCCGCGACCATCCCATCCTGGGCGTGGGGTTGGACAATTTCCTCTACTACTATGGCGACTATATCCGCCCGGGCGCCGAGGTAGATCGCTGGCTCTCGCACCCGCACAACGTCTTGCTCGATTTTTGGCTGCGGCTGGGGATCGGCGGCCTGGCGCTGATCGCGGCGCTGCTGGCGAGCTACGCCCGGCGGGCGCTGCGGGCCGTGCGAACGTTGGACGGCGACGCACGCGCCATCGCCATCGGGCTGATGGCGGCGATGGCCGGGGCGCTGGCCCACGGCGC
>CAZYPJ010000327.1:0-4615 GCA_964649365.1 uncultured Anaerolineales bacterium
CCCGTTGGGGGAGGAGGACCGGATGGCCCCGATCGAAGTCTTTTTTGGCGTCATCGTCTTTATATTTGCCCTCATCGGCTTGGCGCGCGGCTTTCTCAAAGAGCTGGGAGTCACGATGGTGGTGATGTTTGTGCTGTTCTTTCTCAGCCTGTTTGAACCGCAACTGGATCGGGGTTTGACCAAAGTGATGACGATGGGTAAGCGTTTCTTGCCCACCACGAATGTGGATCTAATCAAATGCTGGCTGTTCATCTTTGTGGTGGGCGCCACGGCGTTTGTCTCGTATCAAGGCGAGACTCTGGCCTTTGGCGGTCAGCCCCCCAAAGGCGCCAAGGGCATTCTGCTGATCCTGCTGGTTGGCATGTTGAATGGCTACCTGATCGTCGGCTCGATCTGGTTCTATATGGACAAGTTCCACTATCCCATCAAGTTCTTGGGCTTTTCGACCGACAAGCTGTCCAAGCTTGCCCAGGGCATGATCCACTTCCTGCCAGTGAGCTTTCTGGGCCAGCCTATTTTGTTTGGGCAGAGCATGTTGCTCTTTTTGAGTATGGCCCTTATTTTGGCCCGGGTCATCCGTTGACGGGGGGCGTCGCTATGTACCGAGGTGGGGCGGGCCGGTTGCCCCAACACATTCATATGGTCGGGATCGGGGGCATTGGCCTTTCGGCCATTGCTCGTGTGTTGGCGTGTTGGGGATACAGCGTCACCGGCTCCGATTTGCAGGCTTCGGCCATCACCCGCGACTTGAACGCCCTGGGCGTGGCGACATTCGTGGGCCACGCGCCGGAACAGATCGCCGGGGCCGATTTGGTGGTGATTTCATCGGCAGTGCCCGATCACAACCCCGAAGTGCGCGCTGCGCGCCAAGCGGGCGTGCCCGTCATCAAACGCCAGCAGTTACTGGCCGACATGATGGCCGATAGACAAGGCATCGCTGTCGCCGGGACGCACGGCAAAACGACGACCTCGGCGATGATTGCCGTGAGCCTGACGCGCTTGGGGCTAGATCCGACTTTTATAGTCGGCGGGATCATCGCCGAGTTGGGCGCCAACGCGCAGGCGGGCGACGGGCCGCATTTTGTGATCGAGGCCGACGAATACGACCGCATGTTTCACGGCCTGGCGCCCCAAGCGGCGGTGGTGACCAACATCGAGATGGATCACCCCGATTGCTATCGCGACCTGGGCGAGATGCGCGAGGCGTTTGGGATCTTTCTCGATCATGTGCCTGCCGATGGAACAATCATTGCCTGCGCTGATAGCCCCGAGTTGCGCCGAGTGCTGGCAGCGCGCAAGCAGGGCGGGCCGCGTGTGCTGACCTATGGTTTTTCAGCAGAGGCGGACTATGTCGTGGGCGATGTGACGCCGAATGCTCGCGGCGGGGTGGATTTCAGCGTGAGCACGGAAGGCGCGCTTTGGGCGGCGTGTTCGTTGGGCATCCCAGGGCGACATAACGCTTTGAACGCGACCGCTGTGTTGTTGGTCGGCCAGGCTATCGGCGTCGAGCGCGAGGCGTTGAGCCGGGCGCTGGCTGAGTTCAGCGGCGTGCGTCGTCGCTTCGAGATCAAGGGCGAGGCGCATGGGGTGCTGGTGATTGACGATTACGCCCATCACCCCACCGAGATACGCGCCACATTGGCGGCGGCTAGGGCGCGTTATCCTGGGCGACGCATCTGGGCGGTGTTTCAGCCGCACACCTATAGCCGCACCGAGGCGCTTCTGGCCGATTTTGCCGCCGCCTTTGAGGATGCGGATCGTGTGATCGTGACCGACATTTTCGCAGCGCGCTCCAAAGAGGTAGCGACAGTGAGCGCCAGCGATATTGTGGCGCTCAGCGGCCACGCAGCGATGCGGCATATTGCCTCCCTGGATCAAGTGGCCGACTTTTTGGATGGCCAACTGGCGGAGGGCGATGTGCTGCTCACCCTGGGCGCGGGCGATGGCTATCTGGTCGGAGAGCGCCTGTTGGCCAGTTGGAAGAGGTTGGCGCCATGAGCGGCTTGGAGCGGCTGCGGCAAGGCTTGGTGGATCGCGGCTATGGCGACCGCTTGATGCGCGACGAGCCGTTGTCGCGGCACACGTCGTTCGCCATCGGCGGCCCCGCCGACTTGTTCATCGCCGCGCGCCAGCCCGCCGAGATGGTCGAGTGGGCGCGCTTGGCCTGGGCCGAGGGTGTACCGATGTTGGTGATCGGCAGCGGCACGAACATTCTCGTGGCCGACGCCGGCGTGCGCGGCCTGGTGGTGGCAAATGAATGTCGAGGCTACGCCATCAATGAGCAGTATGTGTTGGCGGCGCAATCTGGGGCGTTGCTTCGCGAAGTGGCCAGGGCCACGGTGGAGCGCGGCTTGGCGGGTCTCGCGTGGGCCATCGGCGTTCCGGGCACGATGGGCGGCGCGGTAATCGGCAACGCGGGCGCCTACGGCGGCTGTATGGCTGACGTGGTTATGTCCGTTCAGGTATTAAGCCCCGATGGTCAGGTACGACAGCTCGACCGGTCGGCGCTGGATTATAGCTATCGCAATAGCGCGCTGAAACGAATGCCCGTTTCTGCGCCGAGGCCCATAGTGCTCGATGCGACCATTCAGTTGCAGCCCGGCGATCGCGAGGAACTGGCGCGCCAGGTGCAGGGCATCGCCGAGCAACGCAAGCAACGCACGCCAGCGGGTTGCTGCGCGGGCAGCGTGTTCAAGCGCACGCTGCAATACCCGGCGGGCTTTTTGATCGAACAAGCGGGGCTAAAGGGCGAGCGTATCGGCGGGGCCGAAATTTCACCCAAGCACGCCAACTTTATCATGAACGTCGGCGGCGCGACGGCAGCCGATGTCAAGGCGCTGATCGAACTAGCGCAAGAGCGCGTTTGGGCGGCTTTTGGCGAGCGCCTGGAACCAGAGATCGAATTCGTGGGCGAGTGGCGCTGAGCGCTACGCTCAATTGAATGATGGGGAGATGGGGATGGCGGATAGGAAAAAGTTGCGCGTGGCCGTCTTGTTTGGGGGCAAATCGGGCGAGCACGAAGTTTCGTTGGCCTCGGCCCGGTCGGTGATGGCCGCGATGAACAAGGATAAATACGATGTTGTGCCTGTCGGCATCACCAAGTCGGGGCGTTGGTTGGCCAGCGGCGACCCGATGGCGCTGCTCGCCGCCGGCGAGGATGTGTCGCCCGACGCCGACAATAATGCGCTGGTGGTGGCCGGCGGCTGGGAGCTGGCTCGCGCCAATGGGACTAGGCGTTTGCCGTCGGTGGATGTGGTCTTTCCCGTATTGCACGGCCCCTTTGGTGAGGATGGCACCGTCCAGGGCTTGTTCGAGTTGGCCGACCTGCCCTATGTGGGGGCGGGCGTGTTAGGTTCGGCCCTGGGCATGGACAAGATCGCCATGAAAGCGGCCTTTGCGGCCAACGGTTTGCCGATGGCCGACTATGCGCCGGTGATGCGCAAAGTCTGGCGCGAGCGCCCCAATGAAGTCATCGCCGACCTAGAAGGGCGCTTCAGCTACCCGGTGTTCGTCAAGCCGGCCAATCTCGGATCGAGCGTGGGGGTTTCCAAAGCGCGCAATCGCGTCGAGTTGGGCCATAGCCTCGATCTGGCGGCGCGCTTTGATCGGCGACTGCTGGTCGAAGCGGCGGTCAACGCTCGCGAGATCGAGTGCAGCGTATTGGGCAATGACGATCCCATTGCTTCGGTTCCTGGCGAGGTAGTGCCCTGCAACGAGTTTTATGATTACAAGGCCAAGTACATTGATCAGGATTCCGAGTTGATTATACCGGCGCGCCTGCCCGATGAGACGATTAAGCGGGTACAATCGCTGGCGGTGCGAGCGTTCCTGGCCGTTGATTGCGCCGGCATGGCGCGGGTAGATTTCTTTCTGTGCAAAGACACGGGGCAAATCTATGTAAATGAGGTGAACACGATCCCCGGGTTCACCAGCATCAGCATGTATCCCAAGCTGTGGGAGGCCAGCGGGATACCGTATCCGGAACTGATTGATCGGCTGATCGAGTTGGCCATCGAACGCTATGAGGACAAACATGCCTCTGAAACGTCCTACGGCTTTGACCACTAGGAATCGGGCGCCGACCCGCAACGCGCCGAGTAGCGCCAGGCCCAAATCCACAGGAACGCGCTCGGAGTGGCGGTTGGGCGAGTATAGCAGCGCGGCGCCTGCCAGCCAGATAAAGCTGACGCCCACGCCTTTGCAAGAGTTCAGTCGCGTCAAATTACCGGCGGTGATCTTGGTGTTGCTTAGCTTGTGGGCGCTGTACATGCTGTTCGCCAGCCCGAGGTTTCAGGTGAACCGGGTAGTTATCGAAGGGGCCAGGATCGTGCAACCAGCTGATGTGCAACGGGTGGTGGATGTGGTCGGCAAGAGCGTGTTTCGCGTCCAGGCGCGTCAGCTCGAAGCGCGTTTGCAGAGCGAATTCGGCTGCATCAAACAGGCGACGGTGGCCTGTCACTTGCCTAACCAGGTGTTTGTGACCATTCAGGAGCACGAAGCGGTGTTGATCTGGGAGAGCGGCGGGCGTTCGTGGTGGATAGATGTCGAGGGCAATATCCTGGGGGCGGCGCCTACCTCGGGCGATCTGCTGGTGTTGCATGACATCAAGAACGCC
>CAZYPJ010000328.1:0-4610 GCA_964649365.1 uncultured Anaerolineales bacterium
CCTGCCGCCATCAAAACCTGGCTGCTCGAGGTCATCGACCAGCACCACATCCCCTGGGTGGTGTTCTTCTGGGACGAATTCACCGACTTTTTTAACCAGGTTCCCAGTTTGACGGGGCTGCAAGAGTTGTTGCACCTCAGCGCCGAGGCGCCCTTTTTCTTGGTGCTGACGACGCATCACTCGCCTGGCATCATTCAGCAGCGCCAGGGCGCGCGCAACGAGGATTTCAAAAAACTGCTCGACCGCGTGGATCAGCGCCCGTGCAGCATGGAGCCGCTCACGGCCTATCGCCTGTTGCGCAACATGCTCCAAGTGCGCCCAGGCCAAGAACAACGTTGGGCGCAGGAACAGGACCTGCTATGGGAGCAAGTCAAACCCGCGGCGCGCAACTTGCTGAGCGAAAACGACCGCGACGCCGATTTGCGCCGGCTCGCGCCCATCCACCCCTACACGGCCCGCCTGCTTTCGGATATCGCCTCCGGGTATAACGCCAGCCAACGCACCATGTTCAAGTTCATCAAACGCGACGAACCCGGCGCGCTGCTGCACTTTATCGGCGAGCATCCCAAAGACGACTGGCGCTGGTACACCGCCGACGCCGTGTGGGATTATTTCTTTGCCTCCGGCGTGAGCGAATTGTCCCCCGAAGCGCGCGACGTAGCGAGCTATGCCCGCAGCCGCGAAGCGGCCCTGCAAGACGAATCCGAGCGCCGCGCCTTCAAGGCTGTGATGCTGCTTATGGCGCTGAGCCGCTCCCAGACCAAAGAGGTGCGCCACGTGCAGCCCACCCTCGCCAACCTAAAGGCCATGTTCGCGGGGACGCCTCTGGCCGCACGCATCGAGACGGTGATGGAAGACCTGGCCAACCGCGACCTGGTGCGGCGCGTGGGGACTTGGGGCGAAAAGCAATACACCATTCCTTTGGGGAACGTAGATCGCGACGCCATCAGAAAGTATCGGGACGAGATCAAGTTCGCCGAGCAGGCCTCGCCGGCGGGGGCGGGGCGGCAAACCGGCGCTGTATGGGAAGTTGCACGCACGACCTTTGGAGTGGTTGATGAAACCCTAGCGCGCCGCCAATCGCTCGCCATCGTCTCAGCGCAGGATTTAAAGACGCGCCGCGAGCGCGTCATCGCGCGCGGCCAACTCTACCAAGTCGCCGTCGTGGTTGCGTTGGCGCTGAACGAGACCGAACGCCAAGAGGCCATACAGCTAGCCGCTCAGATCGCTCAGGCGCAAGGCGTGGTGTGCGTCGTGCCCGAGGCCATTTTCGGCGAGGCGCGCTGGCAAGAGTGGGCCGATAACAAAGCACACGCTCGCTGGTACAAAGAAAACAGCGACCCGCAGAACGCCAAGTACCATGAAAGCGCCGCCGCCAACGAAATGGGCGATTGGGCCAAAGAGCTACGCTCCCAGGCCATGTATGCTTTCGACGGCAGTGAGCAGTCGAACCGAGTGGTTGGGCTACCGGGATACAGCGCATTCATCAAAGAGGCGGTCGCGCGGCGCTTTCCCTATCGGCCCGAGCGCCTTACTGAGACAGGCACGCTCTATGATGGCCGTTTCGGCGTCCCCGGCGCCACAACAGGGTTGACGGGCGGGAGAGGGTCGGGCGCATACGGCGTGGTAGTCTCGACGCTCGCACGCCAGGGCTTGTGGCCCCACGCAGCAGGGTTCGACCCCACGATCTATGATCGCCAGGCCGAGACGCCCCTAGGCGCCATGACGCGCAAAGTGCGCGAGATGTTCGGGCAAAACAGCGTCTCCCTGGGCCAAGTGTGGGAAACGCTGCAGGCGCCGCCCTACGGCTTGTTGCCTTCAGTCATCGGCGGTGTGCTGATGGGCATTTTGTTGCGCGATTCTGTGGATGGCTATTATTACAGCGACGGCGCCAACACGTTGCCGCTCGACCGCACCAAGCTGGCCAACCTGATCAACGACGTGATGCACGACAAACGCACCGCCGCTTCGATCACCCTCTCGCGCACCACACCCGAACAAGATACCTTCTGCGAGTTTGTGCGCGAGGTGTTCGACCTGCCGCTGGACGAGACGCGCTATCCCCCCAATGCGCGCGATAGCGCGCGGCGCTGGCTCACCAACACCGGCTACCCGGTCTGGGCGCTGAAATACGCCAGTTCCGAGCCGTTCCCCGCCCTTCAACCGCTGGAAGAAATCCTGCGCGAAGGGCAGGGCAAGAGTGAGTTGCTCAGCAACGAGCACTTGGCCGAAATCGGCTACAAGCTGCGCGTCTCGCGAGAGCGGATGGCAGCGTTAGTAGCGCGCCGCCCCTTTGAGCAGGCAATGGAGACGTTTATTCGCTTGCACGCGCCTCACGTGCTGACGGCGGCCAGCCAACTCAATCTCTCGCTGGTTGACCTAATGAAAAAGCTGCGCGGGTTGCTCAACGAAGAAGTGTGGCTGTGGCGCGAGGATGAGGTGACCCGGCGGCTGCCCGAGTTGCAGAACGATCTGCAATTGGTGTACGCCTTGGACGAACTGCTGGGCAAACGCGAGACGGCGCTTGATCCGGCTTTGGATCACCTGCGCGCCAAGATCGCCGAGGGGCGGCTGCCTTTGTTCGTGCTGCGCGCCGGGCAAGACGAGGCCATCGCCGCGCTGCTCGATGAACTGGCTCGCCTGTTGGCCAACCCTCGCGATTACGCCGACAAGGCCAAGCTCGCCGCCAATCTCTTGGGCGAACGTGACCGTGTGCGCGCGGCGCTTGAAACGCGCATCGAGGCGCTGCTCCGTTGGGGCGCCGACAACTTGAGCGTTTCTATCGAGACGGATCAAGCGCTGGAGATCTGCAAGCGCCTGCCCCCAACTCCGGCGGCCGATGCCGAGACGTTCAAGGCCAAAGTGCAGGCGCTGCTGCGGGAGTTTACCAAACACAGACTGATCGCCGAGTTGCGCGCTGCCTGGCAAGAGATCACCGGCTCGGATTCGCCGGATGACTGGAACAACGCCCACGGCGTGCCGATCTTGTGGGTGCTTGAAAGCCAAGATTACGTGAGCTTGTTTAACCTGGTGAATCAGCCCGAATCGTTTTCTGAAGATCGCATCAACGCAGCGCTGCAATTCATACGCGCACACCAGGCCGAACTGGGCCAGATCAACGCGCCCGATTGCGACATCAACGCCCTGCTAGACGTTACACTGCAAGAGTACCGTGAATACGCCCGCTCAGGCGATGATTTTAAGAGCCTGTTCGAGTATTTATCCAAACGTATGGGCATCAACATCACTCGCTGGGAACGTAGTCGCGCGGCGCAACTCGGCAAGCAATGGGTGCAAGACCAATACCAGCAGCGCTTTTACAAGCGGGTTGTAGAACAGATCGAGAGTTCCTCGACAGAGGTACTCAAACGGGCATTGGAGGACCTGGCCCAAGACCCACTCATCGGCATGAAGTGGCTACAGCGACAGCACAAGTGAGCGCGCCATGAATACCATCGAATTTGCGACCACGGGCGAATTGATGGCCCATCTACGCCAAGAGGCGGCTCTGCCGAGCCGGTTTCCGGCGCGGTTCATCGAGGTGGGCGGATTGCAGGCCTGGAGAGATTTGGTCGAGGCTTTGCGCAGCGAGTGTGCGGTTATCAAGCTCTCGACCCTGTGCGACGACGCGCAATCGTGCCCCTACCTAGGCGGCCTGGTTAGCCTGCTGCAAGCCGACGCGCACGATCGCCTTGTGCTCTTGCCGCTGGGTGAGGTGTTGCGGCTGTGGCCCCAACAGGCGCCCATCGAGCGGTTGGCCGCCTGGGAAGGCGGCCCCAACAAGCGAGTGTATGCGCCGCTGCTCGATTGCGCGGACGCTCTCGCGCCGGCGCTTGGCCGCGTGGGGCGCTACCGCGCCGGCGAATGCGAAGTGTGGGTCGTCCGGGGCAGCGATACCGCGGACCCTGGGCTTGAACTGCACATATCGCCGGTCGCAACCAAATCGCTAGCTCCACGCGTGGTAGAAGGCGCCCGCCCCTCCCTCGCGCGTTGGGCCCGTGCCGGCGCAAACCGCGTGTTACTCGTCACGCCCTGGGCAGCCCAGATGCAGAGCCGTCCGAGCTATTTCGCGGTGCGCGTCAGCCCCAACGCCCACGCGGCGCTGTGCGCCCAATTGAGCGACGGCCAGACGCCCGCTATCACATTGGGTGACGAAGAGCACTGGGCATGGCTGGCCCGCGAAGCCTTACCTGGCGAAACGTTCGATGGCCTAGCTGGCCGCTTGCTGGGTACCCCTCGCTATGACGCAGCGTCCATCATCGCCGTTTGGGGAGGGCTATCGGCAGAGTTGCAGTGGCTGGCATGGGTGTGGGGCCGAGGTCGGGAACGTTCAGATTCGCTTGCCAGCATCATAATAAGCGCGTCGCCTGCGCCCAATCAGCTGGCCGAAACCGCCGCTGTATACGCTCTCGATCACCCCCTCGATCTAGCCCAGATACGCGAACGGCGCGAGCTGTTGCGCCGCCTGGGCGCAGACAATCTGCCCGCCGACTTTTGGGCCGCCTACCAAGCTGAGCGCGACCCGCTCAAAAACCTCGCCGCCTTGCCAGGCCTATAGCGGCGTGAACGCGAAGAAATCGTATTGGCGACGGCTGCATAGCTGCGCGCCG
>CAZYPJ010000329.1:0-4589 GCA_964649365.1 uncultured Anaerolineales bacterium
GTATGCACGAGTTCGTGGCGCAGGGCAAGATCGAGGGCGCGCCCGGCATCAGGGCGCTCGACATCGCCAAGCGGCTGATTGACTATGGCATTCATCCGCCTACCAACTATTTCCCGCTGATTGTGCCCGAGGCGCTGATGATCGAGCCGCCCGAGACCGAAAGCAAACAAAGCCTGGATGCGTTCGCCGAGACGATGCTGCGCATCGCCCAGGAAGCGCGCGAGAACCCGCAGACTTTGCACGATGCGCCGCAGAACGCCCCCGTTACCCGGCTCGATGAAGTGCGCGCCGCGCGCCAGCTTATTTTGCGTTGGCAGCCGCCCGCCGACAAGGGGTCTGCCTGATGCTCTATCTGGTCGCGACGCCCATCGGCAACCTGGGCGACATCACGCTGCGCGCGCTCGATACTCTGCGCCAGGCCGATTTGATCGCCAGCGAGGACACGCGCAAGACGGGGCATTTGCTCAAGCATTTCGAGATCAGCAAGCCGCAAATCTCGTTTCACGAATACAACGAGGAGCAGGCGGCGCGGAGGGTGCTAGAGGCGCTGGATGGCGGCAAATCGGTGGCGGTGGTGACCAACGCCGGCACGCCGGGCATCTCGGATCCCGGCTACTCGCTGGTGCGCCTCGCCATCGAACACGATCATCCGGTGACGATGATCCCCGGCCCCACGGCGCTGGTGATGGCGTTGGTGCTTTCGGGGCTGCCGGCGCATAGCTTTGTCTTTCGCGGCTTTACCCCGCGCAAGACGGCGGCGCGCCGGCGCTTTTTTGCCCAGGATCAATCGCTGCCCTATACCCTGATTTACTACGAAAGCCCCTATCGCCTGCTGGCCTCGCTGGCCGACGCCCTAACAGTGTTCGGCGACCGACCGGCGGCGCTGGCCAACGACCTGACCAAGATGTTCGAGCGTGTGCTGCGAGGGCGCCTGTCCGAGTTGAGCGCGCAATTGCAGGGGGCCGAGTTGCAAGGCGAGTTCGTGTTGTTGGTGCGCGGCGCCGACGAGGCGGAGCAGGAGGCCTGATGCCTGGCAAAGACTCCCTGGATGCTCTTTTGACTGCGGTGGCCGCCAGCCCCAAGTATCACTCGGTCTGCCCCGACTTGGTGCGGCGCATCGGCGCGCGCGAGTTGGCCCATCGCGCCGATCTCAAGCAGGCGATCAAGGCGACCAAGAACAAACTGCACCAGGTGGGCGCCGCCTATTTTCCCGGCGCCGCCGCCTACGCCCGTTGGGAGGCCGAACTCTCTCAGACGCTTCAATCTGCCGACCCTGGGAGCTTGCGGCGCGTCTGCGCTGGGATCATGGGGCAACATGCCTCCACCCGCGAACGCCTGCCTTTGCTCGACACGCTCTTTGCCATCGTTCTGCGCGACATCGCCCCGTTACGCTCGGTGCTGGATGTCGCCTGCGGCTTTAACCCGCTGGCGATCCCATGGATGCCGTTGGCCGAGGGTGCGACCTATTATGCCTGGGACATCTACAGCGACCTGATGCGCTTTTTGCAGAGTTTCATGGATCGTATCGGGGTGCGCGGCGTGGCCGAAGCGCGCGACGTGCTGGCCGTCGAATCAACGCCGCCGGTGCAGGTCGCCTATCTGCTCAAAGCGATTCCCTGCCTGGAGCAGATCGAGAAGGAAGCGGGGCTGCGCCTGCTTGACGCTATCCAAGCCGAGCACTTGTTGGTGTCGTTCCCGGTGTACAGCCTGGGTGGGCGCGACAAGCGGATGATGGTGACGTATGATGGCCATTTCCGCGAGCTGGTCAGCGGCAAAGGCTGGACAGTGCAACGGTTCGTGTACGACACGGAGCTGCTGTTTCTGGTCAGCAAATAGGCAAGAGCCAGGATGAGAGCTTGATACGCCCTCCTCCTGGCTCTTAACTTGTCATAAAAAATAGAGTATACTTTGTATTCTCAGAATACTGATATGCTCAGAGCCTACAATTGGAACTCGGCGACCAGGAACGTGTGGTCGGAGGGCCGCTCCACCTGGCGGGCCTGCACGTCAATCCACGCGTTCAGCGAGCGTTCGGCAAGCGTCTGAGTGGCATAGATGTGATCTACGCGCCAGCCCACCTTGCGCTCCACGGCATTGCGAACGCGATAGTCAAAGTAGGTGTACTGCTCCGGCTCGTCGGGGTGGTGGCGACGGAAGACATCTACTAGGCCCCACTCGCGCACGCGGGCCAGCGCTTCGCGCGCCAATGGATGAAAGTCCACATGCTCTTTGTTCCCCTTGGGGTCGTGCAGGTCAATCGGCTCGGGGGCTACATTCAGGTCGCCCACCCACACCAGCGGCTTGTCGGGCGCGTAATGGCGCTCAAAAAAGGCGCGCAGCCGCGCGAACCATTCCAGCTTGTACTGAAACTGCGGATGATCCGCCTCGCGGCCCTGGGGAACGTAGGTGTTGACCAGCGGGATGCCGCGCACCACTGCGCGGATTAGCCTTGCCTCATCGGGTTCGCCGCCGTCGTCGAGGCCGTAGGCCACATTGGTCAGCTCCTCACGGCTGATGATGGCCACGCCCGCGTAGGCCTTTTGCCCGCGATAGACCACGTGATACCCTGCCTGCCGGAACGCCTCGGCGGGGAACTCGCTATCCTGTACTTTGGTCTCTTGAATGCACAACACGTCGGCGCGGCCTTGCGCCATCCAGTCTAGGATTTGGTCGAGCCGTGTGCGGATCGAATTGGCGTTGAACGTGGCGATGGTTAGTGTGTCGCTCATGGAGCGCCTCCTATCTGGGATTCGGCGGCGAAGCGCATAGTATCGCGCAGCGCCGGGTAAAGTTGGCGGTAGATGCGATAGGTGTGGTCGTAGGCCGGACGCGTCGCGGGGGTGGGCGTCGTCAACTCGCCCGCTTGCGGCACGGCGCGCTGCACGGCATCCTGATAGCTGCTATAGATGCCGACGCCCACGCCGGCGGTGAGCGCCGCGCCCAAGGCGGAAGCGTCGGCGACGGGCGAAGCCGCCAGATCCACGCCCCACACGTCGGCCTTGATCTGCCGCCAGAGGCGATTGCGCGCCGCGCCGCCCACCGTGATGACGCGCTGCACCCGCACGCCGCTGCGCGCCTCGATCAGCTCGATCAGGTGGCGCATGGCGTAAGCCACCCCCTCCATAATCGCGCGGATCAGGTCGCCGCGCTGCGCGCCCAACGAAAGGCCGTAGAACACTCCCCGCGCGTGCGGATCCCAGATCGGCGCGCGGTCGCCGGCCAGGTGCGGCAAAAAGATCACGCCATTGGCCCCTGGCGGCGACGCTTCGGCCTCGGCGGTCATGGCGTCATAGATTGCTTGATGATCCTCTCGGCTTTCCGGCGCATAGATGCGGTCGCGGAACCATTGCAGCGCTGCGCCTGCCGTGCTCATCGCGCCGATCAGCGTCCACAAGCCCGTCGCCACATGCCAGCGGGCGAGCAATTCGGGGCTGGATACCGGCTCGGGCAGGCACACGGCGATCATCTCGGATGTGCCGCTGACATCGTAGGCGTCGCCGGGCTGGATGGCGCCCACGCCCAGCGACGACATGGCCCCGTCCAAGCCGCCCAACGCCACCGGCGCGCCCGCGCGCAGCCCCAACGCCTCGGCGGCCTCGGCGGTCAGCGGCGCGACGCTGTGGGGCGCATAGATCGGCGCGAGCAAGTCGCAATCGAAATCGAGCTTGGCGGCCAACTCAGCGCTCCAATTCATAGCGCGATAATCGAATAACCCCATGAAGCTGGCGTTGGTCCAATCCACTCGCCGCTCGCGTGTGAGCCAGGCGTAGAGCAATGTGTTGGTCTGCGCGAACGTGGAAGTTCGGGCGTACACCTCCGGCTCGTGGCGGCGTAGCCACAGGATCGAGGTCAAGCTGGTGTTGCCCGCCATCACGCGGTTGGCCGTCAGGCGCGGGATTTCGGGCGCCTGGGTCAGCATCCAATCCGCCTCCTCGGCGCTGCGCGTGTCGAAATAGGCGATGGCGGGGCGCAATGCTTGGCCGCGCGCGTCCAACGGCGTCACCGCGCCGATCATATTGCTCAGGCCGATGCCCGCCACCTGGTCGGGCGATGCGCCGGCCTGCTCCAGCGCCGCGCGTGCGCCGCGCCGCAACGCCGCCCACCAGTCGCTTGGCTCGATCTCGGCCCAACCCGGCTTGGGCGCGCTGACGGGGATCGCTTGCTCATAGCGCCCTGCCATGCGCCCGGCGAGGTCGAACAGCGCCACTTTGACGGCTGTGCCGCCCACGTCGAAACCCAAGAGATAGACGGAATCGCTCATGCCTTCACGCTCCGGTAGACTGGGGCGATTATACACCAGATCGGCTTTTGTGGGCAGGATGAAAAAGCATTTGCGGGGCTTGGCGCGCGGCTCTATAATCCCCCCAACATCCCAACGAGGTGAACCCCATGCTCAACGTCGGCGTCATTGGTTACGGTTCGCGCGTCTCGCACATGGCGCGGGAACTGGGCGTGTTTGGCATTCCCTATCGCATCGCGGCTGTCGCTGACCCGCGCGCCGCCGAGATCGCCCAGCGCGCCGATCCGGTGCTGCGCGACACGGCCGTTTTCCCCGATGCGGACGAGATGCTCGCTCCGGCCCAGCTCGA
>CAZYPJ010000330.1:0-4581 GCA_964649365.1 uncultured Anaerolineales bacterium
TTTTGCACGAGTGCACGCGCCTTCTTGACAAGACACCTCTCCTGCCTAGACTGAACACACCTCGCCCAAGGATGGCGCCGAGAATGTTTGCCCAATGGTGGAACCACCCCGTCATACGTCCTCTGGGAGCGGGCCTGCTCTACGCCGCGCTCTATATTCTGGCTACTCAATTGAGCTGGCGATTAGCGCGGCGGCTTGGGCGCGCGCCGCACACCGGCTTGGTTGACTTGATGCTGTGGGATGGCTGGTCAACGATATCCCAGACCTGGGTCGTAACGTTTACGCTGGCATATTTGTGGGCGATGCTGTTAAGCGGCGTGGCGGCGACCAATGATGTGGGCTTGGGGGCAATAGATTGGCCGGCTGTATGGCCCTGGGCGCTGGGCCTCACCGCTGGGGCGGCAGTCTGGTTGTCGTTGCTGTGGGGCAATCAGCGTCGGCAAACAAAAGCGCCCGGGCGCAGCGGCGCTCAGGCAAGCCGGGATTCCCTGATATGGGCTTTGGCGCGGCTGGCGCGTCATGAAGCCGAGTTGGGCATCTGGCGCGCGGCCCTTGCGCCGGCGCTGGGCCTCTATTGGGGCGTTTGGTTCGCAGTGTTTGCCAAATGGCTAATGTCGCGCACAAATCTTGCGCTCAACGCCCAACTAGGCGACGCTGAACAACGCTCGCGAATCGCGCTCGATTGGGCGCTGGATTGGGTCAGCGCCATGCTGTTCACCTTTACGGGCAGCTTGTGGCTGGCGCTCGGCGCGCGGCTCATCTGTCATACCGTGGCCGCCCTGGCTTCAGGTTTGACGGCCAGACGGTGCGCTGCTAGGCAAGGCGCCGTCGCTTTAGTGGATGACCAGAGCCAGCACGATCAACACAGCGAACATGGCGGCGGCCAGCACGCCAATATGCTTTAGATCGCCTAACACGTAGCGATACTCGGTAGCAAAATCCACCGGAACCGCCTTGGTGGGCGCTGCTGCCGCTTTGACCGTCGCCATCGCCCTAGGTGCGACCGACGGCGCGCTTTGCACGGCGGTCTGCGGCGCATCCGGCCTACGCGTTACGGGTTTGCGCGAAGCTGCTCTCTTTTTGGCCATAACTCAGAACTCCTCGATAATCGAATACGGGCGACGAGCGCCCGTGCTGCTCATTCGGCCAGGTCTGCCGTCGCCACTACGCGATGGGTGTCGAGCAGATAAGGATAGCACGTAATCATGGTCAGCGCTGGATAATCCGTCGGATCCATTACTTCGACCTTGGTCGGAGCGACGATCTCGACTCGATTCACAATATAGCGGAACGCGCCCGCATCGGTATAGACTAGCACTTCATCGCCGCTCTGTAGCTTATCCAGATCGCGGAAAATCTCGCCATACACATCGTTGTGCGCAGAAACGACCATGTTGCCCACTTGTCCCGGCTCGGCGCTGCCGGGATGATGGCCGACACCCTTTTTTAGATCCTCCCACGAGTCGCCGGCGATGATGGGCGCATCTACGCCAATCTTGGGAATCACCAGTCGTACGGCAGTCTGTGGCCCGATTGTGGGCGGTGCAGCAGCCGGCACGGTGGCTTTAACCAACCCGCTCAACGGCGCGGGCAGTTCACTTGTTTGAAATGGGCGTCCACCAGGCAACAGCGCCACAGGCGTCGTTGTGAGAGTTGCTGTGAGAACTGTCTCTATTGGGGCAATTGTCGCCAATAGACCTGCTGCTGTCGCCTTTACTGTTGGCGCTACCGTTGCAGGCGCGCTGGTCGTCGGGATGTCGGCTATCGCCGCCCGCTGCATCACGCGCGCTTGATCGTTCAGGGCACGCAGACGTGCATATGACGATCCCAGAATGGCCACAAAACCTACCAACGCCAAGATTTCGACGCTGAGCAACAAAACATCACGCCAACGCCGTCGCTGACGTGTGGCGCCATCTTCGATAACTACCGTCGCCACGTATGGCAGTGGTTGACCTGCCGATTTGATCTCGGCGGTGGGCAAGGCCTGTCGCTTGGCCCCAATGGCTTCCAGCGGAGTGAGCTTGACGCCGCGAAAGTAGCGATCTTGGCCATTGGCCCCGCGCCAGCTTTCCGGCGGCCTGAGCTTGAGCCAGTAGCCCTCTCGCTCGGCAGCCCCAACTTGGCGCTGCGTCAGCTCGCGCTCTAGCAGGGCAAAGCGCATCACGGCGCGCTCGGTGATTTGGCGGCGTTTAGCAAGGACCAGCGCTTCCAGTTCTTGGAGCGATAGATTATCGGGCCGTTGGCTGGGGGCCATGGTCGCGGTTCACACCAAAATATGGGCGGATAATGCTCATTGAGCCGCCCTATCGTAACCGGATTATAGGCGGGCGCCGTCGGAGTGTCAAAGCAAGTTAGGTGAATTGTTTGGCGTTTGCGATTGAGGGGCTAGAAAGGGATGCATCATACTCTGGGAGACGTATGAGACTGCCCGAACTGGTTCGCGGCTCGTTCGTACAACGGGACAATCGTTTCCGAGCTACTGTGATAGTGGCGGGGGCGCAAACAGCGGTTCACGTAGCCAATTCCGGGCGGCTGACCGAATTGTTGACGCCGGGACGACCGGTTTGGCTGGTCCGGGCGGTCAGGACGGAGCGCCGCACAGCGTATGATCTGGCGCTGGTCGAGCATGAGGGTACACTGGTCTCAGTGGATGCACGCCTGCCGAATGCGCTTTGGGCCGAGGCCGTTATGACACGCCCTGTGCTGGAGCAACGGTTCGATCACCTGGAGCGCGAAGTGGCGCGCGGCGCCAGCCGCCTCGACTTTCGGTTAGCGAACTCACAGGGCGTATGCTGGGTAGAGGTCAAATCGGTCACGTTGGTGGAGCGCGAGATAGCGCGCTTTCCCGACGCTGTTACGGTGCGTGGCGTCAAGCATCTGGGCGAACTGATCGCAATCACTCACGCGGGCGAGCAGGCTGCTGTAGTATTTGTCGTCCAGCGAGGCGACGCGGCGCGCTTTAAGCCTCACTACGATGCCGATCCCCTTTTCGCCAAGACGCTGCGCCTGGCGCGCCAGGCTGGAGTGGGGGTGTGGGCCTATACGTGTAGGGTATCCCAGCAAGAGATTGTCCTGGCCGAACCGATCCCCGTCGAGTTGTGATCTGCCAAGCGATGGGCTGATATGGTATAATTGCCCTACTATATGACAGAGGTAAACGGTGACGATACGCGCAATCCTATCTGACCAAACAAGCGTCCTCGACGCCGCAATCTGGGATCGCTGGGTATCTAGCGATCCTCGCGGTCATTTGTTGCAGACCTGGGCCTGGGGAGAATTAAAGGGCGCTTTTGGTTGGACTCCGGTGCGCGTCGCCATCGAGCGCGATGGAAGTCTGGCAGCAGGCGCACAGGTGCTCTATCGGCGTGTGGGGCCATTGAGCATCGGCTATATCCCCAAAGGTCCGGTATTGATCGAGGAAGAGGGAGAAGCCGTCGAATTGTTATGGCAGACGATCCAGCGCTGCTCGCGCCGAATGCGCGCCATCATGCTCAAAGTCGAGCCGGAATGGCGCGACGAGGATGCCTCGCGCCACAACTGGTTGGCTTCATGGGGTTTGAGGGCCAGCGCCGATTGTGTCCAACCGCGCCGTACCATCATGGTAGATATCGCCCCCGCCGAAAGCGACATCCTGGCGCGCATGAAACCCAAATGGCGCTACAACATCCATCTGTCAGAGCGCAAAGGGGTGGAAGTGCGCGAAGGCAGCGCGGATGATTTGACTGTGTTCTATGACCTGATGCGAGTGACGGGCGAGCGCGACCACTTTGGCATTCATAGCCCGGCTTATTATCGGCGCGCCTGGGAGCTTTTTGCGCCCTCGGGGCGTGCGGTGCTGTTCATGGCGTATCATCAAGGGCAGCCCTTGGCCGGGCTAATGGCCTATGCCTTCAATGGCCAGGCGTGGTATATGTATGGCGCTTCTTCCAATGAATATCGTCATCTAATGTCCAATCACCAACTCCAATGGCGCGCCATGCGCTGGGCCAAGGGCAAAGGCTGCACGCAATACGACCTCTGGGGCATCCCCGACGCCGACCCACGGGATGCCGACGACGAGCCGCTGGGCGGCGTTGGTCGCTTCAAGGGCGGCTTTGGCGGCCAGGTGGTGCGCTATGTTGGCGCATACGACTATGTCTATTCGCAGCCGCTTTACTGGGCGATGCAAAAGTTGTGGGCGCGGCGACGCGCTGCTGCTCAGGAAGGCGACACGCCCAACTCGGCATAGAGCGCCTCGATATCATCGGCTACGACGCTCCAACTAAAGCCGGCCGCTACCTCGGTGGCGCGGTGCCCCAGCCGGCGACGAAGGCAATCATTGGTTAGCAACAATTCCAGTTTGTCAGCCAGCGCCTTGGGATCCTTTTCGGGAACGAGATACCCCGTCTCGCCGTCGCGCACAGTGAATGTCAGCCCGCCCACGCGCGAAGCAATAACCGGTGTGCCGCAAGCCATCGCCTCCAGCGCCACCATGCCGAATGACTCGTATAGCGAAGGCATGACACAGACCTCTGAGGCCGAATAGTAATAGGGCAACACTTCTTGCGAACGCGACCCGACAAAGACAATCAGATCCGC
>CAZYPJ010000331.1:0-4577 GCA_964649365.1 uncultured Anaerolineales bacterium
TATTGCCGAAAGGCGGGCATCTATCACTGGCGCTTTTTGCGCGCGAGAAGGACAACCGCGACGATGATCCCTGCCAACGCCAGGGGCGCCGAGCACAGCATCACGATCATCAGCAATTCCATCGGGCCAAGACGAAATGACATACCGGCCACCTGCTTTCTAGACCACGCTGTCAAACATCGCCCTTTCTGCTTTTGCGGGCGGCGCCGCCGCACGGATTATGCGTCGGAACGAGGCGCATATCAACTGCGGCGGCGTTTGACACTCCCCCCGCCAGTGGTACACTTGGTTCAATCGCACCCACGGAGGCCCCCGTTGCACGAGCGTCGCAAGCTGGAACACCTGGAAATCTGCCTGAACCAAGATGTGCGCTCGGCCCTGACCACGGGGCTGGAGCGTTACCGCCTGGTCCATCAGGCGCTGCCCGAAATGCGCCTGGCGGACGTGGACACGGCCACATCTTTCCTGGGTCGGCCTCTCGCCGCGCCGCTGTTGATCTCGGCCATGACGGGGGGAACGCCGCAGGCCCGCGAGATCAACCGCCGCCTGGCCGCCGCCGCGCAGAGCCTGGGCCTGGCGATGGGCCTCGGCTCGCAGCGCGCCGCGCTCGAAGACCCCGCCCTGTGGGAGCCCTACCAAGTGCGCGACATCGCCCCCGACATCGTGTGGTCCGCCAACCTCGCCGCAGGGCAGCGCAATAACGGCTATGGGCCGGTGGAGTGCTGGCGCGCCGTCGAGGCGGTGGGGGCCGACGCATTGGTATTGCACCTCAACCCCCTGCAAGAGGCGTTACAGAGCGGCGGCGACACCGATTTCCGCGACCTGGTGGGCAAGATCGGCGAAGGGTGCGCGTCGTTGAGCGGACCGGGGATCGTCAACGAGGGGGGCTGGGGGCTCGCGGCGGAGGCGGCGCGGGCGCTGGCCGAGGCCGGCGTGGCCGCGCTGGACGTGGGCGGCGCGGGCGGCACCTCGTGGAGCGAGGTGGAACGCTATCGCAGCGCCACCGACGCCGAGGCTGAGGTGGCCAGCGCCTTTGTGGATTGGGGCATCCCCACCGCCGATTCGCTGGCGGCGGCGCGCGCGGCCTGCCCCGAACTGCCGCTGATCGCTTCGGGCGGCGTCACCAACGGCGTGGAGGTGGCGCTGTGCCTGGCGCTGGGGGCCGACCTGGCGGGCATGGCCTTGCCGCTGCTGCGCCCAGCAATGGAATCTACGGAGGCGGTGCGGGGGCGGCTAGAGATCGTGCTGCGCCAGTTGCGCGTGGCGATGTTCGCTTGCGGCGCGCGGCGCGTGGGGGAATTGAACGAGGGGCGACTAATCAAGGTGTGATCGCAATTTAGCGACAAAACACGGCTCCACGCCTAGTTCTGCTCTTCGGATCGAATCTCCGCCGATTTTCGTTGTGTAATAATCTCAGCAGGCGTTTTGCGTCCTCTGTCGGTGCGGTCGAAATCGCTATCAAAACTAACGAGCGTGCAATCATAGTTCTTGGCGAGCGTGTATTGGTAGGCATCGTCAAAGTCGAGAGTGAATTACTGCGCACCATCTGGCACATTCAATAGGTCATTTGTGTTGAGCCGCATGATCGCAACGCCCGCGGCATACAAGTCACTTGCGAGTTTTGTGAATGCTCCGTACTCGCGACGCCGCAAAAGAATGATCCCAATCGAATAAAGCGAAAAGTCTGATAGACATATCTCGTCGGTCGGCAATATCTCGAAAAGCTCCTCAACTTCCCCTGCCCGATCCTGGTCCAGCAGTAACTCTAGAATGACATTGGTGTCGAGCAGGTACATCAATCGCCCCACCATTCCGAAGCTTTGTGTTGCAGATCCACCGACGTATACTTGTCGCGCAAATCGCGCAGCGCGCCTCGCCAGTCGAGCTTGAGGCTGCCAGACGCAGCGCGTCGCTGCTTTTCGATCAGAAACTCGACAAAGTGCTGCACCTCGCGGCGCAAGTCGGGCGGCAATTCGCGAACTAGTTGCTCCAATTCAGTCATGGTTGATTCTCTCCTTGGCTCCATTCTACTCTATCTGCCGGGCGCTGTCCAGCGTATTCGCGCGAATGTCTCGGTTTGCCTTGTATCCTCTAATCGGCTAATCTTAGGCGTCCGCCCAGCCTGACCCGAATGGACACAAACCATGACCTACGACTACCTTGCCCCCTATCTCGCCGCTATCGAAGACGCCCTGCGTGAGGCGTTGACCCCGCCCCACGGCGCTACTGCGCCGCTGTACCAGATGATGCGCTACCATATGGGCTGGCTCAACTCGCGTTTTGAGCCGGAGGACGCCCCGCGCGGCAAGCGGCTGCGCCCGGCCATGTGCTTGCTGGCCTGCGAGGCGGTGGGCGGCGATTGGCGGCGGGCGCTGCCGGCGGCTTGCTCGGTGGAATTGATCCACAATTTCACCCTGCTGCACGACGACATCGAGGATGCGAGCGAGACGCGCCGCCATCGGCCCACGGCCTGGGCGCTGTGGGGCGCGCCGCAGGCGCTCAACGCCGGCGACGCGATGTGGGCCGCAGCGCGGCTGGCCGCGCTGCGCCTATCCGACCAGGGCTACCCCGCCGAGACTGTGTTGCGCGTGGCGCGCCTGCTGGAAGAGACCTGTCTGGAATTATGCGGTGGCCAATATCTCGACCTGGCCTACGAGGGCGTGGAGGGCGTGTCGCTGGCCGAATACGAGCAAATGATCAACGGCAAGACGGCGGCGCTGCTCGATGCTTCGTTGGCCGCGGGCGCCATCCTGGGCGGGGCCGACGAGGCTGCCGTCGCGGCCTACCGCGCCTTGGGGCGCGCGCTGGGGCTGACGTTTCAGATCACCGATGACATCTTGGGCGTCTGGGGCGACCCGGCGGTGACGGGCAAATCCGCCGCCAGCGACATCCTAGAGAAGAAAAAGAGCCTGCCCATCGTCTATACCTGGCATTGGGAGCGCGAGCGCGGCCTGGGCGACCTCGCCGCGCTGTTCGCCCGGCCCAAGCTCACCCCCGAGGACGTGCCCGCCGCGCTGGCGCTGCTGGAGCGCGCCCGCGCGCTGGCTTTTGCGCGCGGCCACGCCCAAACGCACCATCAGCGCATGGTCGCTTGCCTCGACGCCTTGCCCGCGTCCTCGCCTGCCCAGGCCGCGCTGCGCGAGCTGGCGCTAGGGATTGTGGATCGGGCGTATTAAACGCTTGGTGTGAAATGATGTTTGCGAGCCAGTAGGCGCGGTTGCCAACCGCGTCGGTTGCCAACCGCGTTGGCCTAGATCGCGCCATGAAAACGCGGTTAGAAACCACGCCTACTGGCTCGCAGTATTATGCCGTCCGCGCCGCGCGATACATGCGCGCGATGGAGGCCGGAGCCACGTCGTTCTGCAGATTGTGGGCGGCGGCAAAGATATAGCCGCCCCGCGCCGCGGGCTGCATCACCGCCAGCAGATGGCGCACGGCGGCGTCAATCGTCGCCGCGTCGTTGGAGGGCAACACCACCTGAGTATCCAGCCCGCCGTGAAAGGTGATCTGGCCGCCGTAGGCCGCCATGAGGCGCTCGGGGGCCATACCCGCCGCAGCCGGCTGGATGGGGTTCAACACGCGCACGCCGATCTCGATCAAGTCGGGGATGATGTCGAACACGGCGCCGCAGGTGTGGTGCATATAGGGCGCGTCGGTAAATTGGGCGGTGTAGGCGATGCGCTCGCGCATGTAGGGCTTGACGTATTCGCGCCACATCGCCGGCGAGATGAACGGCCCGGTCTGAGCGCCGAAATCGTCGCCCGAGGTCGTGAGGTGAATGCAGCGCCCCAGGCGGCTGTAATACTCGCGGATGATCGGCTTTTGGAAGGCCAGAATCTTGCCGAACAGCAGATGCACCCACTCGGGGTCGAGAGCCATTTGCATCATCACCGTGTCGTACCCGGCCAACCAGCAGGCCAGCTCCAGCACGCCGAACACGGGGTGCTCGGCCACCACCACATAAGGGCTGGCGTCGTACAACCTTTGCGCCTGGGCGGCCCAATAATCCAGGCGGGTCACGTCGGCCTGGGCCAGGGTGGGCAGATCGTAAGCGGCCACGTCATCGCGCGCGGCGCGCTCCAACGGGCCGCCCACGATCTGCCAGTATTGCCCCACATAGGCCCGGCGGATGCCATAGGCGTCCACTTGCTCTGTGGGCGAGCCCCCTCGGGCGCGCGGGTGGGTGGACGCGATCAATTCGCCCACGCGCCGAAAATCCACGTCGAACGCTTCGAGCACGCGGCGGTCGAACTTGTCATAGTCGTCGGGCGCAGGGCCGCTCAGGCCCAGGTAGGCGGCCAGGGCGGCAATCGTCTCGGGGAAATCCACCGTAGATTGCGGCGTGCCCCCCAAGTCAATGGGGGCGCGATCCACCCCTTGGTGGGCGAGCGTGGCGGCGAACCGTTCGCGATAGACGCTGGTGGGCATCGGGCGGCTCCTATGGCGGATGAGTAAGTCAATTGTACCCGCAGGCCATCATTGCAGCAAGAGAAACAGGCATAGAGGGGAACCATCTCGCCCTATCCATCGTCTTGTGATGCAGGGTGTGCGCGGCGCTCGCCCTAGATCGTTGTGTG
>CAZYPJ010000332.1:0-4555 GCA_964649365.1 uncultured Anaerolineales bacterium
CTTGTACCAATCGATCTTGCCCGCCTCTTCCATGGTCTTGGCCGGCATCGGGGGGTGGGCATTGGGAATGCGCGGCATGATGATTACCACCCTGGGTGAAGATTACATCATCCTGGCGCAAGCGCGCGGCCTTCCCTCACGACGGATCTTTTTCAAGTATGCCATGCGCAACGCCCTGTTGCCCCAGACTACATCACTGGCCCTTTCGGCAGGCGCTATCGTGTCGGGGTCATTGCTGGTAGAAGCGATCTTTCGCTATCCCGGCGTTGGATCGCTTTTGTTTCGCTCTATCTCCGCTTTTGACTATTTTACTATCTACGGCATCGTCTTTTTCATCATCCTGGCCATCGGTTTGGCGACCCTGGTCATTGACTTGGTCTATCCGCTGCTCGACCCGCGCATTCGTTACCAAAAGAGTTGATGATGGAGGTATAGACAAGTGCAATCATTTTTCAGTTATTGCCGCCGCAATCCGACCTTAGCAGTTGGCCTGATTATGCTGATACTATTGGCGCTTTTTTGGGTAGTCGGGCCATTTTTCATCGACCCGGAAAAATCGCGACCCCTATCCGCCTTGCCCGATATGAGGCCCTCGGCGGAATACCCCTTGGGCACCGACACCATGGGCAGGCAGATACTTTCGGTTTTGCTGTTAGGCACTCGCTACACATTCGAAATCGGCTTGCTGGCTGGGTCGGTGGGGCTGCTGGTCGGCACTATTCTGGGGTTCACCGCCGGATACCTCGGCGGGCGGGTTGATGCGATCATCCGCAGCGCCGCCGACGTGGTACTGACTATCCCGGCGCTGGCCGTGCTGGTAGTAATCGCCTCTGTCCTCAAAGAGCGCATGAGCCCGAGAATGATGGCCGGGGTGATCGCCCTGATGGCCTGGATGTGGCCCACGCGCACCATCCGGGCTCAGGTGCTTTCGCTGCGTGAGCGGCCTTATGTCGAGATCGCCCGCCTTTCGGGGATGAACGATTTGCAGATCATCGTCAAAGAGCTACTGCCCAACTTGTTGCCCTATTTAGCGGCCAGCTTTGTAGGCGCTGTGTCCTCGGCGCTGCTCGCGGCTGTGGGGTTGGAAGCTCTGGGGCTTGGCCCACAGAATGACCCTACGCTAGGCATGACTATCTTTTGGTGTATGTATTTTGGGGCCATCTTACGCGGGATGTGGTGGTGGTGGGTTCCTCCAGTAGCCGCCATTTCGTATGTGTTCATCAGCCTTTTTATGGTGTCATCGGGTCTGGATGAATTAGCCAACCCCCGACTGAGGAGGGCAGCATGACAGACCCCGTTCTCCAAGTGCGCAATCTTCAGGTTCACTACCATACGCCTGCCGGGCCGGTCAAGGCGGTGAGCGGCGTTACCTTTGATCTCGAACGCGGCGAGCGGTTGGGTCTGGTGGGCGAATCGGGATCGGGAAAATCTACCGCCGTGCTGGCGCTGATGCGCCTGGTCATGCCTCCCGGTCGCATCGAGGGCGGCCAGGCATGGATGAACGGCGTGGATCTTTTGCAATTGTCCGATGAGAGCATCCGCCGCGTGCGGGGCGCCGACATTTCTTTGATTCCCCAAGGCGCGATGAATTCGCTCAACCCCGTTATGCGCATCAGGGATCAGATGATGGATACGATCAGGGCGCACGACAGCAAACAAACAAAAAGCGCGATGACGGATCGCATTGTAGAGCTACTCACCTGGGTGGGCCTCAAGGCGTCGGTAGCCGATATGTTCCCGCACGAACTTTCTGGCGGTATGAAGCAGCGCGTCTGTATCGCCACGGCTATTACGCTCAAACCCCAAGTCATCATCGCCGATGAACCCACCAGCGCGCTCGATGTGGTAGTGCAGAAACAAGTCATGGAAACCCTCGGCGCTGTGCAAAAGAGTCTCAATGCCTCGGTGATTTTGGTGGGTCACGATATGGGCCTCATGGCCCAGTTCGTGGACAAAGTCGGCATCATGTACGCCGGTCGCCTGGTGGAACTCGGGCCGGTGATTGACATCTTTGAGACCCCCCTGCACCCTTACACGCGCTTGCTCATCAACACCTTGCCTTCGCTCGATATCAAAGGGGTATTCAGGGGCATCCCAGGGATGACGCCGTCGCTGCTCGATCCACCCCCCGGCTGCGCCTTCCGCCCACGTTGCCCGGATCGGCAAGAATGCTGCGACGCGCAAGAGGATTTCGCTCTGGAAGAAGTGCAGCCGGGGCGCTGGGTTTCCTGCCCACTCTGCAAGGGAGGCCAGGCATGAGCGAGATGCTGCTTGAGGCGAGCAACGTCACCAAGATATTCTCTAGTGGCGGCGTCATCGGCGCCAAAAAACGAGTGACTGTGGCTCTGGATGCTGCCTCGATAGCCATTCGCTCTACGCCGGCGGCCATCATCACCATCGCCGGGGAAAGCGGCAGCGGCAAGACGACCCTCTCGCGTTTGTTGATGGGGTTGATCCGCCCCACGAAGGGGGAGATCCGCTACAAAGGCAAATTGCTGGGCGCGATGGATCGAGACGAGTGGATGGTATTTCGCCGCCAGGTGCAGGCGATCTTTCAAGACCCTTTTGAAGTTTATAACCCATTCTATAAAGTGGATCACGCCCTGACGACGCCCATTGATTGCTTTGAGCCAAAAACGCCCAAAGCCAAGAAGTGGGAGATAATCGAGACCACCCTGCGCAGCGTGAACCTATTGCCCGAAGAGACGTTGGGGCGTTATCCCCATCAATTGAGCGGCGGCCAACGCCAGCGTGTGATGGTGGCTCGGGCGCTGTTGCTCAAGCCCAGCATCATTGTAGCCGATGAGCCGGTCTCGATGGTGGACGCCTCGTTGCGCGCCACTATCCTCGAAAGCCTGCTCAAGGCGCATCGCGAGTTGGGCGTCTCGTTGCTGTACATCACGCACGACCTGACCACCGCCTATCAGGTGAGTCAGACGATCCTCATGCTCTATCAAGGCTCGATGGTCGAAGTCGGCAACGTGGATCGGGTGATCAAGAACCCGTTGCACCCCTACACACAATTGCTCGTCAGCTCTATCCCGCTGCCCAACCCGCGTCGGCGTTGGGGAGAGAGTTCTGAGCAATACACAATCGGCGAGAGGGTCGATGGACGCGGCAACAAAGGTTGCAAGTTCGCCGATCGCTGCCCCCGCGTGATGGACATGTGCTACCAATCGCCGCCTCCGCTGTACGCGATCGATCCCGACCGCGCAGCGGCTTGCTATTTGTATCGCGACGCCCCTATCGTCAAAGCGGAGGAGGTCAGAGATCTGTACGCGCCGGCATAGCAAAGGGGCCTTGAGCGATACGTAGATCTGGTTGGCTCCTAATCAAAGGAGGTGAACACTGCCATAAAGGTGTGGCGTATCGAGGTTTGGACTGTACGTGTGTTGGGTTTCGGACGCTACGCTCTGTTACGGCGACTCTCGAACGTGTCCACGCACAGGGTTCAAACAAAGGAGGAACAGCAGATGCTGTCCAAGAAAATTTCGCGTCGCAAGTGGCTCGCCTATTCGGCTGCCTCGACAGCGGCTTTCCTGGTCTCTTGCGCCCCCAAGGTGATCAAAGAGACGGTCATTGTCGAAAAGCCGGTAGAAAAGGTCGTCGAAAAAGAGGTGGAAAAAGTCGTCGAAAAGACGGTCGTGGTCGAGAAAAAGGTTGTCGAGACCAAAGTCGTCGAAAAAGCCGTCGAGGTGACGGCTGCGCCTAAGGGCGCCGTCGCTGGCCTGAAGCAAGTGCCGCGCAACCGCACCCTGATTATGGCTGGCTTGGGCGGCGAGCATCCGGGCGGCTATACCGACGTCGAGAACTTTAACATCTGGATGTCGGGCTTTTCGCGCAGCGGCTATCCCCAGTCGGGCATGGAAGGGTTGTTCTACGCCAACATGCTCAACATGACGCAGTTGCACCCTTGGATTGGCGAGAGCTATAAATATAACGACGACTATACCGTCTTGGAGATCAAAATTCGCAAAGGCGTCGAGTGGAGCGACGGCGTGCCCTTTACCGCCAAGGACTGCGCCTTTACGATGAATACGCTGATGGCCAACCCCACGATGGCCAACAGCGGCGATTACAATGTGTACGTCAAGACAGCAGAGGCGCCCGACGACTTTACGTTCAAGATCACCTTCAAGAACCCTTCGCCGCGCTTTTTCATTGACTATATGGTCTGCTGGGCCGACTTTGGCCAATTGTGGATGCCCGAGCATGTCTGGAAAGATCAAAAAGACCCGACCAAGTTCACCAACTATGATCCCGCCAAAGGTTGGCCGTTGGTCACCGGCCCTTACAAGCTGGTAGCAACCACGGTGGAGCAAAAGATCTGGGATCTGCGCCCCGATTGGTGGGCGGCCAAAATCGGCTTTCAAGAGTTGCCCAAAATCGAGCGTCAAATCCATCTGCCCGGCATGAACGAGATCACCATGGCGCAGATGTGCATCGCCAACGAGATTGACATGGCCTTCTCGATGACGCCGACTAACATGCAGTTGATCCAAGCGCAGCACGCCAAGTTCCTCACCCACTGCCCGCGCCCGCCCTACGGCGTTCC
>CAZYPJ010000333.1:0-4537 GCA_964649365.1 uncultured Anaerolineales bacterium
TCTTCTATCTTGTTCCCGACCAGCCCTGTCAGTTTCGACAGCCCGTTGATGTTCGTAGCGCATTTTACACTGATGGCCATAGCGCTTGTGCGCTATCTGGCAGTCTCATGGCTGGAGCATTGGCTGCTCAAGTGGCATTGGCCTGAAGAATCTAGATGAATCGGTGGAGGCAAGAGATGGGTAAGGTGCGTGTTGGATTGTGGTTGATCTTGGCGGCAGCCCTGTTACTCAACGGCTGCGCCGGCGGCGCAACGGGCGAGCGCCAGCAAATCACAATCGCGATGGGGTTCATCCCCAATGTGCAGTTCGCCCCGATGTATGTCGCTCTGGAGAAGGGTTATTTTGCCGAAGAGGGGTTGGATATCGCTTTGGATTACGGCATGGAAACCGATCTGCTCCAGCGCGTAGGCGTCAATGAACTGCAATTTGCTATCGGCAGCGGCGACCAGGTGATCTTGGCCCGCGCCAACGAACTGCCTGTGTGCTATGTCCTTAACTGGTATCGGCGTTTTCCGGTGTGCGTCGTCTCGATGGCCGAAAAAGGTATCAACGAACCGAAGGATCTAATTGGCAAGACGGTAGGCACGCCGGTGATGCAAGGCGCGAGCTACATCGGCTGGCGAGCTTTTTTGGATCAGGTGGGTATCGCGCCCGATCAGGTAAACCTGCAAGTGATTGGCTATACCCAGGTAGCTAGCCTGGTCGAAGGGCGTGTGGACGCTGCGGTTTGTTACGCTCAGAATGAGCCAGTCCAACTGCGTGAGGCGGGGTACAAGATCAATGTTTTCTATTTGGATCAGTACACGCATTTGATCTCTAATGGGTTGATCACCAACGATACTACGATCAAAAAGAACCCCAAACTTGTTCAGAGTGTAACGCGCGCCTTTCTGCGGGGTTTGCAGGATACGATCAACAATCCCGATGAGGCTTTCGAGATTACCCGCAAAGCGATTCCCGAGATGGATGCATCCACGGTCAAGCTGCAACGCGCCGTCCTTCAAGAGTGCGTAGATTGGTGGCGTAGCGATTCATTAGGGGTCAGCCAGCCCGAGGATTGGCAAGAATCGGTGGCTTATCTGCAAAAGCTACAGATGGTGACCACCGATGTCCAAGCCGACAAACTCTATAGCAACAAGTTTATCAAACAGCCATGACCGAACCGATCCTGGTCGCTGAGCACCTACAAATGACCTTTTCCTCGCCCGACAGCGAATTGGAGGCGTTGGCCGAGGCGTCGTTCTCAGTGTTGCCCAACGAGTTCATCTGCCTCATTGGGCCGTCGGGGTGCGGCAAATCTACGCTGTTGCGTATTCTAGGCGGCTTGGTGCAGCCCACCCATGGGCGAGTGTTGCTGGACGGCGAGCCTATCGTTGGCCCTCAACGGCGCATTGGCTATGTCTTTCAGCACGCTAACCTAATGCCCTGGCGTTCGGCGTTGCACAACATCACACTGCCGCTGGAGCTTCAGGGGGGTTCCAAGTCTGATGCAGAGCGCCAGGCATGTGCTTTGCTCGAATTGGTGGGACTGCAAGACTTTGCCGAGTCGTTGCCGCGCGATTTGTCGGGGGGAATGCGTCATCGCGTTTCGCTGGCGCGCGCGCTGATCTATGATCCCGACGTGCTCTTGCTCGACGAACCCTTTGGCGCGCTAGATGCGTTGACTCGTGAAAAGATGAGCTGGGAATTGCTGAAAATCTGGCAGGCGCGCCGCAAGACGGTGATTATGGTGACGCATAACATCCAGGAAGCGGTGTCCCTTTCGGATCGGGTCTTGACCATGAGTCCACGGCCGGGCCATATCGAACAAGAAGTAGCGATTGACCTGCCGCGCCCTCGTGCGCCCGACGATATCTATTCGCCGCGTTTTGTAGAGCTAACACGCTTACTGCGCGATTCGCTCAGGTGAAAAATATCGACTCGCCAACGTATCGGCGAGCCGATGCAAAGGTCGCATCTAGATTGGCATGAGGCGACTGCCGGAGTTCAGGCAGTCGCTTCTTCTTGGGCCGATTCGGCGACGGCCTTGTCGCGGCGCGGTTCGCGCACCAACCAATGGAGCGCGACCCACCCCAATGCAGTGAGGATTAGGGCGACGACAAAGAGCGGTTGATAGCCGACCGTGTCCACCAACCAACCGCCGATCACAGGGGCGACGAGAATCGGGATGGCAAAGATCGTGTTGGCCAACGCCGCGAACGTGGGCAACTCTTCGGGCGTGGTGAAATCCATCAGGATGCTCAGACTAGAAACAAAAGTGCCCGATGTAGAGGCGTTGAGCAACACGAACACGCCGTAGAACCAGGTGGCGTTGGGGGCGAACAAAGCCACTACTAGGGCGAGCGCGCCCACGACTGTGCTTAACTCGAACAACCACTTGTGACCTCGCCGGTCGGCCAGCCACCCGAGGACAGGGGTGAACACCGTCTGGCTGACGAGCGAAGCGATGGTTAGATTAGCGGCGAAAGACGGATCAACCTGAAAGGCGTGGCGCGTATAGAGGATATAGAACGATGTCCCCATGCCGCCCAAGATAATGAGCACGCGGCTAACCATGTAGCGGGCAAAATTGGGATTCTCGCGCACTACCGAGGGTAGTCGCCGCCAATAATCGCGGGCTGAGAGAGCCTCTTTGGTTGGCTCGCGCGCTGGTTCACGATTAAGCGAAAGCGCGATCCACGATAACACTTGCGAGACAAAACAAAGCGCAAAGCTCACGCCAAAGGCGGTAGGGAAAGGATATTGTTTGAGCACACGCGCCGAGAGCGCCGCCCCAGCTACGCCCAGCAGCCCACCCGCCGCGTGGCTTAGCCCAAAGAATATCCCTCGCCGGTCCGGGTGAATGACTTTGGCCAGCATGCTGTTCCACGCCGGGCCTCCCAACCCACCAGCGAGCGTCGCCACTGCCAAGCTAAAGGCCAATAATCCGTAGGAGAATGCCTTTGGGGCGTCGGGCCACAGAAATATCTGTAGCACCACTAAAAAATAGGGCAAGCGCTCCATCACGCTGATCTTTTGCACCAACGGCTTTTTGCGGGGCAGGCTCTCCGAATAGCGCGCGATGATGAGTTGCGGCAGAAAATAGCCTACGCTCTGAATGGCTGGGATCAACCCGATCAGCACCGCAGAACTGGTAAGATAGCTGGTATAGAGCGAAAGAATAGTCGAGCCAAAAATAAAGCTGACCGCCAGATTATAGAACGTCAAATCGAGAATGTTGACGACGAAATTCCACGTCTCATTCTTGTGGATGTATTCCTCGTATTCTTGGGGCGAAGGCATCGTGCTCATTGGCTTGTCCTATAGTGAAGTGGCAGATTGGATGCACAAATAGTCATTATATTGGGAATCATGCGGACGCGCGAATACCGATTGGAGAGGCACTGGTAGCACGAGGATGGATCGCAGGGCAATGGTTAATGGTTCAAGCAATCGTTTCTTATTGGGCCGATTCGGCGACGGCCTTGTCGCGACGCGGCTCATGCACCAACCAGTGCAACAAGCCCCACCCCAACACGGTGACACCCAAGGCGACGAAAAAAAGAGCCAAATAACCGGCTCTGTCCACCAGCCAACCGCCGATTATAGGAGCAATGATGATCGGGATGGCAAAGATCGTGTTGGCCAACGCCGCGAACGTGGGCAACTCTTCGGGCGTGGTGAAATCCATCAGGATGCTCAGACTAGAAACAAAAGTGCCCGATGTAGAGGCGTTGAGCAACACGAACACGCCGTAGAACCAGGTGGCGTTGGGGGCGAACAAAGCCACTACTAGGGCGAGCGCGCCCACGACTGTGCTTAACTCGAACAACCACTTGTGACCTCGCCGGTCGGCCAGCCACCCGAGGACAGGGGTGAACACCGTCTGGCTGACGAGCGAAGCGATGGTTAGATTAGCGGCGAAAGACGGATCAACCTGAAAGGCGTGGCGCGTATAGAGGATATAGAACGATGTCCCCATGCCGCCCAAGATAATGAGCACGCGGCTAACCATGTAGCGGGCAAAATTGGGATTCTCGCGCACTACCGAGGGTAGCCGGCGCCAATAATCGCGAGCCGAGAGGGCCTCTTTGGTCGGCTCGCGGGGCGCTTCGCGGTTGAGCGAAAGCGCGATCCACGACAACACCTGGAATACAAAACAAAGCGCAAAGCTCACCCCGAAAGGAGTGGGGAAAGGATATTGTTTGAGCACACGCGCTGATAGCGCCGCTCCGGCCACGCCAAGCAACCCACCCATCGCATGGCTCAGTCCAAAGAATATCCCCCGCCGGTCCGGGCGAATGACTTTGGCCAGCATACTGTTCCAAGCTGGGCCAATCAAGCCGCCGCTCAAAGTTGCCGCCGCTAGGCTAAAGGCCAGTAGTCCATAGGAGAACGCTTTTGGGGCGTCGGGCCACAAAAAGATCTGTAGCACCACTAGAAGGTAAGGCATGCGTTCCATCACACTGATTTTTTGTATCAACGGTTTTTTGCGAGGCAGGCTTTCCGAGTAGCGGGCGATGACCAACTGCGGCAGCAGCCAGCCGATCTCAAACAT
>CAZYPJ010000334.1:0-313 GCA_964649365.1 uncultured Anaerolineales bacterium
GCAGCTTGCTGGAGTATTCGCGCTATGGTGGCTACCGCGATCATCGCGTCGAGGGTACGGGCTTTTTCAGGGTTCAAGAGATCAATGGACGCTGGTGGTTCGTTGATCCGGACGGGTATCTGTTCCTCTCTACCGGCGTTAACGGCATGGCCGCCTACAACTATACCCGCGTCGCCGGCCGCGAAAGCTATTACGCCGCGCTGCCGCCCCTTGACTCAGAGCGAGGCGCATCCTTCTATACCTGGAACTTGCAGCGACGGTACGGCGAGGATTGGTTCACCCTCTGGGCCAAAGCGATTGTCCGGCGCATGGC
>CAZYPJ010000334.1:323-4532 GCA_964649365.1 uncultured Anaerolineales bacterium
CTTGGGGACTGAACACCATGTACGTCTGGGATCCCAAGCTCCTCGAAACCCACCCATGCAAGCCCTACGTGTTGGGGATGCGCGGCTGGTTGGATGGCGGCAACTATCTAGGCCTGCCCGATGTCTATTCCGACGAGTTCGCCCGCCGCGCCGACGAGGTCGCCGCGCGCGCTTGCGCGCCGTACAAGGACGATCCTTACCTGCTGGGCTATTTCGTCGGCAACGAGCCGCCCTGGCCCGATCGCGAGTCGGAGCTGGTAGATATGATCCTGGCCGGGCCGCCAACGGCTATTCAGGGCAAGGCGCGCGACTTTTTGGCCCGGGGCGATACGCCGTTGCGCCGCCGCGAGTTTGTGCTAAGCGCGTTTGAGCGTTACCTCGACCTCATCAACGCCGCCGTGCGCTCGCACGATCCTAATCACCTGAATCTGGGCATCCGTTTTGGGCTGGAGCCGCCCGAGGACATCATCCGCATGGGCAGCCGCTTTGATGTGTACAGCCTCAACACCTACAGCATTGACCCCACGCCCAAGGTCGAACACGCCGGGCGCGGCACGGGGCGGCCCCCGTTGCTGGGCGTGTGCGCTTTCGGCGCGCCGGGGCGCGGTCTGGGGGCCGGTTTGGGGCAGGCCCGCGACCAGCGCGAGCGTGGCATGGCTTATCGTTATTATGTCGAGAATGCGCTGGCCAACCCCTCGTTGATCGGCGTCCACTGGTTTCAATGGCTCGATCAGCCCGTCACCGGGCGCATGGATGGCGAGAACTATAACATCGGCTTTATTGACGGCCTCGACCGCCCTCACTGGGAGTTTATCGAAGGCGTGAAGGAAGCTCATCGGCGGTTGTACGCCATCCACGCCGGCCAGGAATCGCCCACCACCTGCAAGGCGGAAAGGCAATAGTCCGTCTGTTATAGATCACGTTGCCAATATAAACCGGAGGAAAACTGATATGAGTGAACATACTTTCAAGCTGACCGACGTCCGAAGTCGCGATGCCTGTATCCTGCCCGATGCGACCACGCAGACCTACTACCTGTGCGATTCGCTGCGAGCCGACAAGGATCATCCGTATGGCGGCGCGGAGGTCTATACCAGCCGCAATCTGGTAGATTGGCAGGGGCCGTTTCCCGTGTTCGTGGTGAGCGAGGATTTCTGGGCGCACGAGGGCATTTGGGCGCCCGAACTCCATGCTTATCGCAACAAGTACTATCTCTTTTTGACCTTGAACACACGCGACCCTTTGCCGGAGGCCCCTCGCCCCAATTGGCTCCCTCTGGTCAAGCGCGGCTCGCAAGTGCTGGTGGCCGACTCCCCCTTGGGGCCGTTCCAACCCTTCCACAATCGCGCCCACCTGCCCGCCGACATGATGACGCTCGATGGGACGCTGTGGGTCGAGGACGGCGTCCCTTACATGGTCTATTGCCACGAGTGGGTGCAGACCGTGGATGGTACGGTCGAGATGATTCAGCTTTTGGACGACCTCTCCGATGTCGTCGGCGAGCCAACCGTGCTATTCCACGGCAGCGATGCGCCCTGGGGAACCGGCTCGCGCACTTATCCAGGATCCTACGTCACCGATGGCCCATATCTTTACCGCACACGAGCCGGCAGACTACTGATGACCTGGTCGAGCTTTGCCAACGGCGCCTATACCACTGGCATCGCCATTTCGGAATCGGGGCGACTGCGCGGGCCGTGGCGACAGCAGGCCGAGCCGCTTTTCACCGATGACGGCGGCCACGGCATGACGTTTCGCCGCTTTGACGGCGGGCTGATGTTCGTCTTGCACCAGCCCAACCGCCCGCCCAACGAGCGCGCGCGCTTGTTCGAGTTGGAAGATACCGGCGACACGATCCGCATTGTGAAATCTTACCCTAATTGATGGAGGCGATGCGATGACTATCCCGCGAGCGCCGCTGTTCCGCGACCCCATCTACGACGGCGCCACCGACCCGACGATCATCTGGAACCGCGAGGAGCGCTGCTGGTGGATCGTCTATACCGCCCGCCGGGCCAATGCCGATGGTCGCGGCGCGGCCTGGGTGCACGGCACCGATATCGGCGTCGCCAGCTCCACCGACGGCGGCCAGACCTGGCTCTATCGCGGCGTGCTCAACGGCCTCGAGTTCGAGCGCGGTCGCAACACCTTCTGGGCGCCGGAGGTGTTCTGGGCCGAGGGCCTCTACCACATGTATGTGAGCTATGTGCGCGGCGTGCCCTACGATTGGACGGGCGACCGCCGCATCGTCCACCTGACCAGCAACAACCTGTGGGATTGGCGGCTAGAATCCGTGCTCGAGCTCTCCTCGAACCGCGTGATTGACGCCGGCGTGGCCCGCCTGCCCGATGGCCGTTGGCGCATGTGGTACAAGGACGAGGCGAACCATTCCTATAGCTACGCCGCCGATAGCGCCGACCTGTATCATTGGTCGGTCGTCGGCCCCGTCATCACCGATTGCGCTCACGAAGGCCCCAATGTCTTTGTCTATCAAGGCTGCTACTGGATGATCACCGATCACTGGCGCGGCTTGGGCGTCTATCGCTCCGACGACGGCGAGCGCTGGGAGCGCCAGGGCAGCATCCTGGATCGCCCCGGCCAGCGGCGCGACGACGCCGCGCTGGGCCACCACGCCGACGTGCTGGTGCAGGGCGAGAACGCCTACATCATCTACTTTACCCATCCCGAAGAGAACACTGTCGCGCGGGCCTCGCGCCCGACCTTTGAGGACACCACGCCTTACGCCCTGCGGCGCAGCTCGCTCCAGGTTGCGCGGCTGGCGGTGCAGGATGGGCAGCTGGTGTGCGACCGCGATGAGGCGTTCGATTTCGCGTTAGAGGAAGAATAGCGTTATGCATCGCGCAATTAGTCGCTAGATAGATCGGCGTGTATCAAACCATACTCTGCTCTAGGAATGTGAGAGGAGATGTATGGTTTGTTTTTGTTCTTATCGTCAACAATTGAGCATTGTGTCCTCGCATTGCAATATCGCATATAATCCTGTACGATCTGGTATAAATGCATTAGACATATGCTTTTTAGGCACTTTTCGTGAGTGCGCCGTGAGAATTGCGTGAGCGACGCGCGCTATTATCAGGCATAGTGCAGATATCACCGGCGACGGCATGGCCGACCTGGTGGGCTTTAAGAGCGACGGCGTATGGGTGGCGCTTTCCACGGGGCGGAGCTTTGCCCCCGCCACGTTGTGGAGCACCACCTATTCTGCCGGGTCAGGTGGATGGTCGAGCTATGACCTCTACCCGCGCGCGCTGGGCGATGTGGACGGCTCGGGTCGCGCCGCCATCGTGGGCTTTGGCGGCCGCAAAACCTACGTCACGCGCTACGACCACCAGGTTCGGATGTACTACGACGCCGACGGGAATCGCGTGCGCAGCGTGGCCGACGGGCAAGAGACGGTGTACGTGGGCGATTGGGTGGAATCGGGGGTGATGTACTATCACTTTGGCGGGCAGCGGGTGGCGCGGGCCAACGGCCACCTGGGATACACGGCGCCGCCGCGCTGGACGCTGCTGCACGATCACCTGGGCAGCGCGACGCAAGCGATCAGCGACACGACGGGGATAAGCACGACGCAGCGCTACTACCCCTACGGGGCGCAGCGGGGCGGCGGCGAGGTGAACACGCCGTACCGGTACACGGGGCAAAAGTGGGAGGAGAACGACGCTTTGCAGGTGTACTATTACAAAGCGCGCTGGTACGACCCCGCCTTGCGGCGCTTCTTGCAGCCGGATACGATCGTGCCGGAGCCGGGGAACCCGCAAACCTTGAACCGCTACGCCTACGGGTTGAACAATCCCGTCAGGTACAACGATCCCAGCGGCCATGACGCGGGGATCAATGGCTATGACTATCCGCAGGCCAACCCAACAGTGTGGCGACCTCGGCAGCCTATTATCATTCGTCGCTCAGCCTGGGGCGCTTCACAACGGTTTGAGAACGATGAAGGGATATACGATCCAGGGACGAATATCAATGGATGGGCGCTATACTCAGAATTGCTCCCCGGCAAGGCGCTGTCGCAGATACTCAAGTGCATAGTAATTCACCATGTCGGCGATGACCAGACACAAGATATTCTGGAAATCCAGAGAAGGCAGTTTCAGGCTGGGTATTCGGATATCGCCTATCATTTCATTGTATCCCAGGATGGTCGTATCTATGAGGGAGGGACTATCTACGCGCGGGGTG
>CAZYPJ010000335.1:0-4516 GCA_964649365.1 uncultured Anaerolineales bacterium
GATGAAGCGCCCACGGATATCTACGCCGCCCTCTTCGTCATAGACCCCGTACAAACGCCCGATGTCGCCCGTCGCATCGGACAACATCGGCCAGGGGAACCCGCCCGAAACCATCTTGGATAGCTCGATCTCTTGCCAAATCTTGTGTGAGAACTGGCTATCTTTGCTGATGGCCAACACCTGCACGCCCAATTCGTCCAACTCTGCCTTTCGCGCGGCGACCGCCGACAATTCGGTCGGTCAAACAAAAGTAAAGTCGCCGGGGTAGAAGCAGATGACGGTCCACTTGCCAGCGTAATCACTCAGCGAGACCTTTTTGAACCCGCCCGCGAAATAGGCGTTGGCGGAGAAATTGGGGGCTTTTTTGCCCACACGCGCGATCTCCATGGGAACCTCCTTTGTTGGTTGGCTGGGCGCAGCCTGCGGCTGCGTTGCGTCGCCAACGGGCAGCCCGCCCGCTGGTTCCACACACTTTAACGGCTGTTCGGTCATCGCACCCTCCTTCTAGTTGTGCGATGGGGCCAAGCAGGCTCGCGAGGTCCCCATCGCTTGCCAGTAGCCATCTATATCATAAACTAGCGCCAGGCGGCTGTCAATCCGAATTGACTTGTCAGCCTCGCCACACGCGGGTATAGTCTAGATTAACACAACAAAGGAGCGATGATTATGACGATCCCCTGGTACGATGTGGACGAAATCCTTCCCGACGTGATCCGCATCAACGATGGCGACCTGGATCTGTCGTACATTGTGCGCGGCTCGCAACGCACCGGCATCATAGACACCGGCATGGGCATCGGCAACCTGGCCAAGGTGATAGCGCAATACGCCCCGGCCCCGCCTCCGCTGGTCATCAACACTCACGCCCATCCCGACCATTGGGGCGGCAACGAACAATTCGCCGAGTGCTGGGTGGGCGCGCGCGAATACGCCTGGGTGCAGATCGAGGCGGCTAAACACACCTTTGACGGCCATATCACGACCGACGACGCCATCGCCATGCTCAAACCTAAGCGCCCCCTGCCGCCCGATTTCGACCCCGCCCACTTTGCGTTCGACAAGGTGATGACCCCTACTCGCCTGCTGAAAGAGGGCGAGATCATTGACTTGGGCAGCTTTTGCTTTGAGGTGTTGGTGTTTCCGGCGCACACGACGGGCAGCGTGTTCCTGCTCGAACGCGAACGTCGCTTGCTCTTTAGCGGCGACACCGTGCTGCGCGGCACGATCTGGCTACACCTGGCGGAATCCGCCCCGCCCGAGGTGGTGTTTTCCACCTATGAGCGGCTGGCCGAGTACGCCGACCTGGTAGATTATGTGCTGCCAGCGCACGGCGTCAGCCCTCAACCCTCCACGATACTGGTCGAGTTACGAAACGTTGTACGCGAGATCGCCGCCGGGCGTGTAGAGCCAGTGTTCGAACACACCTTTGCTGGCGATGGCTGGCTGTATCGTTCAGGCGATTTTGGGATGTTGTTTGGCAAGAAACTCTGACCGCTGGAGGTAGCGCTATGGCCAAGTTTATGATGGACGCCGATGCGGTGAACCCTGCGCTCGTTCCGCAGCGAACGCTCCACACCGGCGCAAAAATGCCCGCTATCGGGCTGGGCACATTCGGGTCGGATCATGTCTCGGGCGACGAGATCGCTCAAGCAGTGTATGGCGCGGCCAAAGTGGGTTATCGGCATTTCGATTGCGCCGCCGTCTATGGCAATGAGCACCTGATCGGCCCAGTGTTGCGCCAGTTGATGGCGGAGGGATTGCCGCGCGAGGAGCTATGGATCACGTCAAAACTTTGGAACGACAAACACGCCGAAGAGGATGTCATCCCCGCCTTTGAGCGTTCGCTCCATGATTTACAACTTGACTATCTCGATCTCTACCTGATCCATTGGCCCTTTCCGAATTTCCACGCGCCCGGTTGTGATGTGCACTCGCGCGCGCCCAACGCCAAACCCTACATCCACGAAAACTATATGAAGACCTGGCGGCAGTTAGAAAAGTTGGCGCAGAGGGGCCTGGTGCGCCACATCGGTACATCGAACATGACCATGCCCAAGTTGCGCTTGCTGCTGCGCGACGCCGAGATCAAACCCGCCGTGAACGAGATGGAACTGCATCCCCATTTCCAGCAGCCAGAACTGTTCGCTTTTGTGCGCGCCCAGGGTATCGCGCCCATCGGCTATTGCCCGATCGGGTCGCCCAACCGCCCCGCACGCGACCGCACGCCCGACGATACGGTGGACACCGCTGATCCGGTGATCGTCGAGATTGCCCGGCAGCGCGGGATGCACCCGGCGGAGGTCTGTATCCTGTGGGCGGTGCAACGTGGACAAACGCCTATCCCCATGTCGGCCAATCGCGCGCACTACCTATCCAATCTGCGCGCCGCCATCGCTGCGCCGCTGAACGAGGCCGAGATGCGCGCCATCGCGGGGGTAGACAAGCGTTGTCGGCTAGTCAAAGGACAGGTGTTCTTGTGGAAAGATGGGCAAACCTGGGAAGACCTGTGGGATGTGGGCGGAGTGATCCCATCATAATCCGAAGCGGCGCGCATCGTCAGCCCCGGCTATTTCACCCAACGCAGTGAGTGGGCGCTCGCAGCGAGGTTTGCCGCGCTGTTGATATTAGTATTGATTAGCCTGGCGCAACTGCTGCACGCCAGGTGGGAATAGAAGCCTAAAACGCGGCATCCTAGTGCATACGGCAGACGCGATCAGCCATTTACTGCGCCATGAGGGAGCCTTGGGGCAAAACGCAGGAGGGCGCGATGCACACGTCCTAGCCTTCCGTTCTCATCCCAAGCATACATACCTGGTGGCGTCCCCCAACGCCACCAGGCTTTGCCCTGATAGCCTAATACATGCTTCATGACGCTCTGCCAGCGCCGTCAGGCGGTCGCGTTTTTGGGGGACGCACATACATACGCCGGATCGAGGCTGTTGATCCACTCCCAGATCACCTCAAGCGCATAAATACGTTGCGCACTGCATTGTGACTGACCCGCTCTGGCATGACTCCTTGCGCAAAGCTGACCTCCGCCGCCAATTCAATATCTAAAAGTTGGTGAGCTTGTCCAAGTTACGCGGACTCCAGCATGGCGCGTGGCGTTTCGGCAGCCTTGGCAAAGCCCAATGGATCACCTTCGGTACATGCACCCTTGCACCGATACTCCCTGCCCTTTCGCATTGAAGGCGTGCATGGATGGCATTGAGCGCAGCGTCGGTATCACAACCCGGGGCGCCTGCGCTCTGCTAGACTCATTTGCCGCCCACGCTCGCCGATACGATCTGGCATCGGCGCATCACAAGCGCCGCGTGCGAGCGCAGCCCTGCCGTCAAGTCGGAGCACTCAAACCCCGTCGAGATAATACAGCGCGCACATTTGGCTCGGCGGCTTGCACGCTACCTCACTTCCTCAGGAAGCCACTCAGCACGCCGGTAGTATCTTCCCCGACCTTGAAAGCGCACATTTTCCTCTCTGCGCCCATTAATTGACGAGAATTTGTTATTGCATATAATTTTCATTAGGAATTATATTGTAGCTACAAATCTTCATCTAGAGGTTATTTCCATGCCCAAGCCCGAATCCAGACTAGACGAACTCGTGAGCAAGTTCCGTGCGCACGGCGGTCGTATGACGCCTCAACGCATGGCCATTCTCAGGGCGCTCCTCGCGGAAGATCACCCTACTATCCAGCAGATCTATGCCGTTGTCAGACGTGATTTCCCCATGACCAGTCTCGTCACGGTTTACCGAACGGTTACTCTTCTCCGCGACGCGGGCGAGGTCTTGGAGGTGGATTCGTGCGATCTGCTGGCTCACTATGATGGTCTCAGACCTTGCGATCACCCACACCTCGTATGTACTGCATGTGGGCGTGTGGCCGATTCACCGGATTTTGAGCTACGCACAATGACCGATGATCTCGGCCATCGCGCAGGCAACTGGGCTTTGAGCCAGGAAGTGCATTTTTATGGGATCTGCCCAGACTGCCAAGCCAAGCGAACCCATGAAAGGGTGAAAGGAGGCGATTATCCGGCACAAGATGCAACGTTGCTTGGTTGAAGGCATTCTAGTTTTGCTTCGAGTGTCCATTTCGCACGACATCCTTCCGACGGATTGTATCCAGAACAGTTCCTGCGTGAAGTAGCGCGACAGCGTATCGTGAGGGCATCGGCTATGGCGTCTTATATAGGTTGGGTTCCGCATAATCACGAGTTGTCTATGCAAACTCAAACCTGAAAGGAGAACGAAAATGAGTGAAGGTAGCAAATGCCCGGTAACGGGCAAATCTGTCAGACCCACTGCCGGCAGAGGCACATCGAACCGGGAGTGGTGGCCGAACCAGCTGAATCTCCAAGTGCTTCACCAGCACTCCGCCAAGAGCAACCCAATGGGCGAGGATTTCAACTACGCGGAAGAGTTCAAGAAACTCGATCTGGGGGCCATAAAGAAGGACCTCTATGCGCTGATGACCGACTCGCAGGATTGGTGGCCGGCCGATTACGGTCACTAC
>CAZYPJ010000336.1:0-2815 GCA_964649365.1 uncultured Anaerolineales bacterium
CGGCTTAGACGGATGATTTCCGGTCGTGTACCCACAATGGTCATGACTTTCATGCGTTAGACCGCCTCATAGTAGGTATCGGGGTGTTCGGGGTCAAATATCTCGCTGGCCCAGAAGAGAACAACCAATTCGGATTGCCCGATATTGGTAATAGAATGGGTATAACCGGGTGGGATGTCCACGACCTGGAAATCGGCGCCCGCGACGCGATACTCGATCACTTTCCGGCCCAGGATGTGACGGAAACGGATCAGCGCTTCTCCCTCTAGCACAAGGAATTTTTCCGTCTTGGTGTGATGGTAGTGATTGCCGCGAGTGACGCCCGGGTGGGTGCGCGAAAGGAAGATCTGCCCAAAAGCGCCGGACTTGATAAACTCGGCCAGCGCCCCACGCTGATCGGGCTTTTGTTGCAAGGAATAGGCAAAAGCCTGCTCGTCGAGATAGGACAGATAGGTAGCGTAGAGGCAGCGCGCAAAGCGGTCCAAGGGCGGCAGCGCCAGGTCGCTACGTAAAGCATGGAAAGAGCGGATGGTCTCAGCAAGCTGGCCCAGAGCGATGCGCCCGACGGGCGCCACCTCGGCAAACCGCAAGCCGCTAGGGGCCGCGTCGCTCAGTTCGAATATCAAAGCGGCAACCACATCGTCTATATAAACCAATTCCAGCTCCCGCTCAGCGTCGGAAATGGTCACGGGCAGGTCATGAGCGATGTTATAACAAAAAGTGGCGACAACAGAATTGTAATTAGATCGGCACCATTTCCCAAAAATGTTTTTTAAGCGATAGATAACCACATCAGCGCCAGCCGAAGCAGCGTACCCTTCTAGGGCTTGTTCAGCGCGGCGCTTGCTGCGGCCGTAGGGGTTATCCAACTCGGCTTGGATAGAAGAAGAGAAAACGATCTTGGGGGCGCGGCCCAGAGTTGTCAGCCGAGCGATAAGCTCCTGCGTGAAACCGGCGTTGCCGGTCTCGTATTCGCCCACCCCTTGAGGCCGATTGACCCCCGCCAGGTGGAAAATGAGGTCAGCCCGCTGTAGATAGATGTCAAGCTGTTCAGGAGGCGTATCCAGATCATAGGCGTCGATGCTGATATCAGCCCGATATTTGAGCGCCTGGATCAGATTCTTGCCTACGAAACCGTTCGAGCCGGTTACTAGCACGTGCTGCACGGCCATCTCCTAACGTTCCGCCACGAGAGCAGCATGATGAACGGGGTATAAGGCGGCCTCATGACGAGCTTGCCATTCCGCAAGCTCGCCACGAACATAATCGAGCCGAAGCAGCATGGCGATCATCTCGTTCACATCGAGGCGGTGCGTATTATGTGAATTGTAATCGTCATGCTCTTTGACCGCCGCTCGTCCTTCAGTAAAGTACAGGCCATAGTTGAGGTCGCGGTTATCGGCGGGCACGCGATAGTAGCGCCCACAATCCTCGGCCTTGGCCATCTCTTCACGGGTTAGTAGGGTTTCATAGAGCTTTTCGCCGTGGCGCGTACCGATACACTCGATAGGGTTATCGGCCTCAAAGATCATCTTGAGAGCTTGCGCTAGAGTGGCGATGGTAGCGGCCGGCGCCTTTTGGACAAAGATGTCGCCGGGCTGGGCATGTTCATAGGCATACAGCACCAACGCGACGGCATCGTCAATAGACATCATGAAACGAGTCATATCAGGATCAGTGATGGTGAGCGGCGACCCTGCTTTGATCTGGCCGACAAACAGGGGGATGACCGAGCCGCGCGACGCCATGACGTTGCCATAGCGCGTGCCGCACATGACGACGCCGCGCGGCGCGGCGACGCGCGATTTGGCGACCATCAGCTTTTCCATCATGGCCTTGGAGATGCCCATGGCATTGATAGGATAGACTGCTTTGTCGGTGCTGAGCACCACCACGCGTTCAACGCCGCTCTCCAATGCAGCGCAGAGGACATTCTCAGCGCCGAGAGCGTTGGTGCGCAGCGCCTCCAGGGGAAAGAACTCGCAAGAAGGGACCTGCTTGAGCGCTGCGGCGTGAAAGACATAGTTCACCCCTTGCATAGCCCCTTTGAGGCTATCGGGATTGCGCACATCGCCGATGTAAAAGCGCAGTTTGGGATGGTTGTACTGTCGGCGCATGTCGTCCTGCTTTTTCTCGTCGCGGCTGAACACCCTGATCTCGCCGATATCGGTATCGAGGAAGCGGCGCAACACGGCGTTGCCAAACGTGCCCGTGCCGCCGGTGATGAGAAGGGTTTTGTTTGCAAACATGGGGAGATTTCCTAATGCAATGGATAGGGGCAAGCTACATTACTAGCGAGCCGCACAACGTCCACTACGAGCTTGCTCAATATAAGTGGCCTGATCAGCAATCAGACGCTGAAAGAGCGCCTCGTAACGAGCAGCGGCGACATGCACCGTCAGGTACGCTTCGATATAGGCGCGCCCATTGCGGCCAAGTTGCTCGCACAAGGTGGCGTCGCGGCGCAATGTCAGGATCGCAGCAGCCAGATCGCGTGGTGAACCGGGCGGCGCACACAGGCCGCATTGCGTATCAGCCACCAGGCGAGGCGCATCGCCGCTCAGAGGGGCGCTCAGCACCACAGGGCGAGCCGCCGCCATGATGCTCAGTAGCTTGGATGGCACGGTAGGCGTGCTCACATCCTGGCGCAACGTGACCAGGCACACATCTGAGGCATGAAGCACTCCAGGATATTTGTCGCGTGGCTGCATGGGAATGAATGTCACATTAGACAGACCCGCTTCGGCGACTCGTTGTTGAAGACGCGATTTCTCCACCCCATCACCAACCAACACAATCTGGATGTCTGAATACT
>CAZYPJ010000336.1:2825-4504 GCA_964649365.1 uncultured Anaerolineales bacterium
GCACACATCTGAGGCATGAAGCACTCCAGGATATTTGTCGCGTGGCTGCATGGGCGCCCAGCACACGTTGGGCAGGCGCATCCTCTCGGCCAACGCCTTCAAGCGGGGCGCCTCGACCCCATCGCCCACCAGCGCAAAGACGATCCCTGGTTCGCCCCGCAAGAGGTCGGCGGCGGCGAGGATGGTATCCACATCCTGGGAATAGCCCATCGTGCCGGCGAACGAAACCACAAACTCACCATCCAGGCCCAGTTCGGCGCGAAAACCGTTGCGCCGTGGGCCGGGTTGTACAAAGTCGGCGTCAATCCAATTGTGCGCCACCGTTACTTTATCGAGAGCGGCCCCAGAGCCGAGCTTGGTGATGACGTTCTGGCGGTTGCCCTCGGAGTGGACGGTGATGTGGTCGGCGCGACGATAGATGCGCCTTTCGAGCCATTCGAAAAAGCGGATCAGCGCCGGTTGTTTGAGCACGCCCAGGTCTATGGCGCTTTGGGGAAAGATATCCTGAACGTTGAGCACGAACGGGCAATGATACACACGCCCCAGAAAGCCGGCGGCCAGGCCGATGGGCAGCGGCGGCGAGTAGAGCAACAGCGCGTCTGGTCGCTCCAATCCCAAGCCCGCCAGCGCATAGGTGAGCGCCAACAGGAAGTGATCCAGGCCGCGCGCCACGGGGATGTGCTGCGGCAGATGCGGGGTGCGGATGCGGCGCACATGCACGCCGTTGACCTGTTCCCACACCGCCATTTTGCCGCGATATTCGGCCGGCGTTTCCTTGACGTTATAGCGCGGAAAGCCGGTGAGCACCGTGACGCGATGGCCGCGCGCGGCCAGGGCCTGGCTCAGCTCGTAATAGAGGTGCGAGGCCGCGCCGATCTCGGGGGGCCAGTAGTTGGTGAGAAGAAGAAGATTCATGCTATCCTAGCGAGCAAATGGTTGGCGACGCCAACCATCGCCTTTTCCGTGCCGACGGAGACAACGCTGACGGCGGTGCGGAGGAGGGGAGATGAAGGTACAGACCGGCCCGGCTGAAGACTGAGAATGAGCCGTAGATCACCTGTATTATAAGACTGGTTGAGCTGTTTCATTGCATCTCACCGCCCTGCTAGATCAGAAGTGCTCTCTGTAGTGCAAGTACACAACCCCTCTGATCCGAGCATAAGTCAGGTCATCGGACATACAGCCAAAGCTCAGTGTCCTGGGTTTTCCCAAATATGACCGAGCTCAGATCGTATCCAAATGCAGTCATCTTGTAAGGGCCAAGTGCGCGATAGCCGTAGGCCTCAAGATAGCCAAAGAACTGGTCATCCCTAGTCACAGCAGTTCCAGGCAAGACAATGGCCGCAGGCGGTGTTTCTCTCCCCGCCGCTGTCGAGCGTCCATCAGCCGCGCTTGCATTATCGCGCCGCCGGTCTCCCCGCGCAACCAGGGATATTTGGACGCCCTAACCCGATTGGCCCAGATGTGAAGCTGAGTGTCCATACCATACGTAAACAGCCGATCATCCGTAGCAGTTTGATCCTTGATTGCTTGAGCGATGTCGCGATACACTTGGTACTTGCGACCAAGGTAGGAGACATAGACAAAATCAGCAATAAGGGAGCAGATTAGGAGAGAACCAACGATCATCAATGCGGCTGTTCGCTTCCACCCAACGATCAAATGTCCCAACTCTACTG
>CAZYPJ010000337.1:0-4494 GCA_964649365.1 uncultured Anaerolineales bacterium
CACGGAGAAGGGAGGCGGCGAAATGAGACGAGGCTGCGCTTAGCCGGTTAATGTCTTCCTGTGTTTTAGAATAAAGATTAACTAAAGCCCGCGCTCCTTTTATGCCCATTTTACCCATGCCTTTTGCCGCCATGCTACACTGAGACAGCACGGGATATAAGAATTCTCTTATAACTCTGAAAGCTTTTTGATGTTCATGGGGTGGGGGGGCGAATATGCGCAAAATCGGCGCCGAGATCAAGTTGTGGCTGTTGACCTTGTTGATCGGCAGCGGGTTGGTATTGGGTATCGTCTTTGCCGTCAACCGCTTTTCACGCGAACGGCCCCAAGTGGGCGCCGGCAACGATGTCGAAGTGACCTTTGAAGTGACCGACGCCGATGGCGCGCCCATCAGCGGCGCCGAGATCCAATTCAAGGACAAGCGTTGGCGCAGCCTGGGCGTCACCGATGACGCGGGCCGGCTGACCTACAACCTCTCTCCCCAAGAGTACAATTTCAAAGCGATCTATGACGGCAACGAAGTAGAGCGCACCCAAGACATCTCTGCTGATCCGGTAGTGAGATTTGGCCGTATCCGCGTGACAGTCGAGTTGCGCGATAGCCAGGATAACCTGCTCGATACCGCCGAGATCAGCGTCCATCCCGCGCCGGGCTGGAAGGATTTCGGCAGTACATCGGGCGGCCAGGCGACCCGCGACCTGTTCCCCGGCGTTTATCGCTTCCGCCTGACCTACGAGCATACCACGCTCGAAAAAGAACAGGATGTATCCGCCGATGCGGTGGTGGTGTTCCGCACGATGAATGTGCAGGTGGAACTGCGCGACCGCAACGAGAACGTGCTCGACATCAACGGCGCCAAGGTCGAATGGCAGCAAGAGGGCTGGCGCGATTTCGGCGTCACCTCGAGTGGGCGCGTGAGCCGCGAATTGCTGCCCGAAACTTACCTCTTTCGCCTGTATTATGGCGATAAAAAGGATCAGCAGAAACAAAACGTTGGCGATAATCCATTGGTGATTTTCTATGTCGAAGGGCCGACCGCCGAGCCGACAGCGACGGATACGCTTGAGCCTACGGCAACGGATGCACCCACGGATACACCGGAGCCGACAGCGACCGAGATCCCGACCGACACGCTTGAACCAACGGCGACGGAGGCGCCGACCGACACGCCCGAGCCGACAGCACCCGCCGTCACGCCCATCGCGCCGCTGAACCTGACATCGGTTTGCTCTGACGATCCCGCTGCGACGCGGCGTTGGCGCGTGACGAACACCAACCCCTTCCCGGTTGAGATGACTTGGGAAGTGTATGGCACAACCCAACGTGGGGCGTTGACTGCGCCTCCAGGCTTCTCGTACTTTGAAACGCAGACGATTGACGGCCCCAATACGACCAAGATCTATTGGTACGATGAGACCGGCGCACGACAGGATCGGACCAAGGCATCGGGCGGGCAAGATTGCAACCCGCCCACAGCTACGCCCAGCAATACACCTACCGAGACGTCCTTGCCGACAGCAACCAATACGCCGGAACCAACGGCCACCAACACGCCTTTGCCGACGGCGACGAACACGGCCACGGCAACCGATACGCCGGAGCCAACGGCTACGGATACACCTCCCTCGACGGCGACCAATACACCGCGTCCCACGGCCACGCCCACCCATACGGCCAGCCTTACGCCGACGGCTACCTCTACTCTGGCCTCGTTCCGGGTCGAGTTAGTAAGCAGCGCCGGCGAGCCGGTATCAGGCGGCGTGGTAGAATACTATTACAATGGTTGGAAATCGCTGGGAACAACCGACGACGCTGGCCAGGTGAGCGGGCAGCTTGCGCCGCGCTCCTACGACTTGCGCGTGACCTACGGAGGCGCCAGCCAGCAGAAAAAAGCGCAGGTGACCTACGACGGCGTGATCACTTTCAAATTGCAAGTGGTCACAATCGAGTTGCGCGATAGCCAGGGCGCACTGATGGATTCGGGCGTCGTCGCAATGTACACCGGCTCCGGATGGAAAGATCTTGGCGCCACAACCGATGGCCGGCTGATCGTTGACATGCTGCCTGGAAGCCGCGAGTTTCGCATGACGCACGCAGGTTTATCCCAGCAATTGAAACAAGATATCGCGACGAACCCTACTGTTGTCTTTCAGACGCGCTGCGTGATGGTGGAATTGCGCAACACCGACGACAAGCTGATGGACACTGGCGAGGTCAGCTACTATTCCAACAAAGGCTGGCTAGCGGCGGGTACGACCTCGGGCGGCCTGGCGTCCAAAGAGTTGTTGCCCGTCAGCATCGAGTTCCGCATGACGCACGAGGGTCTGTCTCAGCAGCTGAAACAGAATGTTAGCTCTGACCCGGTGGTAGTCTTCAAGACAACGCGCGTGGGGATAGAGTTACGCGACAGCGCCAACAAGCTCATGGATACTGGCCAAGTTAGCTACTATTCCAACAAGGGCTGGCAACCAGCGGGGACGACCTCGGGCGGCCAAATAGTTAAAGAGCTATTGCCGGTTAGCATCGAGTTTCGGATGACGCACGACGGTTTATCTCAACAAAAGAAACAAGACGTAGGCGCCGATCCGGTAGTGGTCTTTCAGACTATTCGTGTGACGGCGGAATTGCGCGATACGACCGGCCAGTTGGTGGATTCGGGCATAGCCCAATACTATGGCGGTTCGTGGTTGACCTTCGGGACCCTATCGGGCGGCCAGGCGGTCAAAGAGATGTTGCCAGGGAGTTACCAATTCCGCACGTCGTTCGCATCGAAAATGTATAACGTGACCCAAGATGTGCGTCAGAACGCTACGGTGCTCTTTGAGGTGCCAGCTTTGCCAACGGCGACGCCGACCAAGACAGCCACGCCTACCGACACGGCGACTGCCACAGCGACGAGAACGGCCATGCCCACTGACACCGCAACAGCTACGTCTACTGCGACGAGAACGGCGACGCCCACCCACACTGCGACGGCAACCGCTACGCCCACCGATACCGCGACGGCGACGCCCACCGCAACCAATACCGCCACACCCACAGATGAACCAACGCCGACCTTCACGGCTACCAGCGCTGTTCACGCGCCGGCGGTAGAGGAAAGCGCCACGCCGACCAACTCGTCCACGGCTGAACCGCCCCACACAGCGACGCCTACTTTGGCGCCGACCAACGCGCCAACTGCGACGGCGCAGCCTTCGGCCACAGCGATGCCTTCAGCTACCGCCCAACCGACGGCGACGGCTACGCGCACGCGCTGGTTCTCGCCCACTGCCACGCCCACCGCTATGTCGCTGGATCGCACCGCGCCCGTCGCTACTTTGACCTCGCCCACCAATGGCGCGTCGGTCAAGGGCGTCGTGACGGTCAATGGCGTCGCTGGCGACGAAACCTGCTTGAGCACAACGAGACTTTTGTTGGATGGCAACGTGGTCGCTAATGGCTTACCCTACACTTGGGATACAACGAATGTGGCCGATGGTCGCCATACCCTCGAACTGGTTGTCACCGATTGCGCCGGCAACCGTTCCAGCGTGCTGGTGTCGGTGCGCGTGGATAACACCGCGCCCCAGCCGCCCGCGCTGTTGGCGGCTAACTCGCCCGCTCTGGGGGGCGCCAGCGGCTGGGTAGAACTGGCCGGCCTGGCCGAGCCAGAGGTGCGCTTGCAATTGTGGGTGCTTACGCCCGGCTCTCTGACGCCGGCGGTGCGCGCGATATTCACGGCAGATAACTGCGGCTTCTGGAGCTATGATTTCAGCTTTACGCAGCCCGGCAACTATACTTTTATCGTTAGTGCGCAGGACACGGCGGGCAACTGGGCCTGGAGCGCGCCCTTTAACCTGTATCTCGACGGCTCGGCGTTGCTCGAAACGGTGATCTTGCAGCAAGGGCGCGACGGCTATACGGGGACGACGGATGCTTGGCTCGATTCTTGGTCGCCCAATGACAACCAGGGGCGCGATACGACGCTTCAAGTGCGCGCCGCTCAGGAGCGTAGCGCCCTGCTGCGTTTTGAACTCGCTGGCGCGCTGCCCTCGCGCACCAGCATCGCCCGCGCCACATTGGGCCTCTATAGCACCGAGCGCACCAACGCCCAGCGACTCTCGGTCTCGTTGTATCAGATGAAGACTGCCTGGGAAGAAGAGAAGGCCACTTGGGAGCAGGCCGATGACCTGACCCCCTGGCAGCAACCGGGCGTCGCCGGAACCGCCGACCGCCTAGCGGAACCCGCCAGCAGCAACTGGGTGGGGCTAGATCGCGCCTGGCACACCTTCGACGTGACTGACCTGGTGGAGCAATGGGCCGCCCGGCCTGCCGATAACGAGGGCGCATTGATCCGCGGCTCGGCGGTGGGCAGTTCGGTGGGTTACTCGTTCGCCTCGTCGGAATATCCTGAAGAGTGCCAACGGCCCGTGCTGTTCATCATCTATACTGTTAACGGGCAGTTGACGCAGGGGTAGCTGGCAGTTCACAGTTTTCAGCGATCAGCGGTCA
>CAZYPJ010000338.1:0-4489 GCA_964649365.1 uncultured Anaerolineales bacterium
CGATGCCCAGGCTGCCTTCACGGTAGGATAGAGGCACGGCCAGCAGGGCTTCCTCGGCTGTGCGAATCAATGTGGGCAGCACGACGATCATGGCCGTGAGAGACCCATTCAGAAGCGACCAACCCATCCCAAGGCATATAGCGCGATTCATCCACCATCGGTGACGCTGTCAGCATCTGCCCCCTCTCATTGCTTGCGTGAATCGTATCATAGCGCAAGCAGTGTAGAGAAGGCAAACCGTGCGTCGTCTTTAGTTGTGGATGGCCTTTTCTAGCGTGATCAGAATCCCGCGGCCATCCAAACTATGAGCAATACGCCGTATCTGCCCATCAAAGGGCGCCTGGACGACGTTGCCCCCAAGGTAGCCCAATCGCTCCCCCTTGGCAATGGATTCTCCGATCTCGCGATCATACACGGCAGCGGCAATCTGCATCACAATCCGGTCGTTGGCTGCGACGTCCATCATGCGGCCCCACCTTTCTGCTCAGTTGCGGCATAATCAAAGAAATACCGCTATAGGCATCATAGCAGGCGCACATTAAAGACGGGTTATGGCGTGATTAGGGGTATGTTAATCACGCTTGGCGTAAAACCATGGCTGCCTATAATCAAACTGGAGGGCAAAACATGGCTATCTATGTAGATGTATCAGCGGCAGTGCACGGCAAGGCAGGATTGCGTCGCTACGCGGAAAACTTGGTACGCGGTCTAGAGCCGCTTTTGGGCGAGCGGCTGCGCCTGTTTCAGAATAGTCTAGGGCGGCGCGGGCCGCTGGAAGGGTGGGAAGAGCGCCCCGCTGCTGGCGTACGGTTGGGCTACAAACCCTGGCGCATGGCCGTCTGGCTGGGGCAATGGACGCGCTGGCCGCTGGATCACCTCATCCCCGACAGCGAGCTATTCCACGCCACCGAGCACCTTCTACCGTCTTTTCGGCGCACGCCTACGGTGTTGACAGTACACGATCTCGTGTTCGAGCGCTACCCGCAGCACCATAAAATGTTCAACTATCTCTACTTGCGCGCCACCATGCCGCTCTACTGTCAACGCGCTTCGGCCATTATCGCCATCTCGGAATCTACCAAATCCGATTTGCTCCAATATTATCGTCTCGATCCGGCCAAGATCACCGTCATTCCCGAAGCTGCCGCATCCCACATGCGGCCTCAGTCACGCGAGCGGATCGAGACCGTGCGCACGCACTATGGATTGCCGGAGCGGTATCTTCTGGCTGTAGGCACTATCGAACCCCGCAAGAACCTCAGCCGCGTGGTGGATGCGTGCGGCCCGCTCTTTGCCCAAGGATTGGCAGATGGATTGGTCATCGTAGGGAGCAAAGGATGGCTATATGAGGAGTTCTTTCGCCATCTAGAAGCGTCGCCCTATCGCGAAAGGATCGTATTACCGGGCTTTGTGGCCGAAGAGGATCTGCCAGCAGTCTATGCAGGGGCGTCAATCACAGTACAAGCCTCGCTGTACGAAGGCTTTGGCTTACCGGTGCTGGAAGCAATGGCTTGCGGTTCGCCGGTATGCGCCAGCGCCGCATCGAGTCTGCCCGAGGTGGGCGGCGACGCCGCGTGCTATTTTGATCCAAACGATACGGCGGCAATGACCAACGCGCTACAGAAGCTACTGCGCGACCAAGCTCTACGGCAAAGCATGAGCCAGCATGGGCTTGATCGCGCTGCGACATTTTCGTGGGAGCGCACCGCTCGCGAGACATTAGCGCTATATGAGCGCGTGCTCGGCAGCCCAATCATTTGATAGTCTTAATTGGTCAACACGCGCGCATCTTCGTAAGCCCAAACGACATGCACTTGTTGGCCCACAGCAAACTCGCCCAACCCTTTGCCAGCAGTGTTCTGTAAACGCGCCACCACGGTCTCGCCAGTAGGCAAGCTCACCACAAAACGCGTATCAGTGCCAATGTAGACCGTCTCGCGCACCACACCCTTCAGGCTGCCTCCATTAGCCTGACCAAATGGAAGCAAATTGAGTTTTTCGGGCCGCACGGTAAGCGTCACAGCCTGGCCCGGGGTAACTTCGCTGCCATTCGATTCAGCATAGACTTTGGAGCCGCCTGCAGCCACACATACTTCGTCGGCCTCGACTTGCACAACTTCGCCCTTGAGAAAGTTGCTCTCGCCGATGAAATCAGCCACAAAACGAGTCGCGGGCTTTTCATAGATGCTCACTGGATCGCCTACCTGCAAAATCTCGCCATTATCCATCACGGCGATACGGTCCGACATGGTGAGCGCTTCTTCCTGGTCGTGAGTGACATAGATAAAGGTAATGCCCACCTGCTGCTGGATGTGCTTGAGTTCGAGTTGCATCTCTTTGCGCAACTTCAGGTCGAGCGCGCCCAAAGGCTCGTCTAGTAGCAGCACAGCAGGCTCGTTGACCAGGGCGCGGGCCAACGCCACGCGTTGCTGCTGCCCACCCGAAAGCTGCATCGGCTTGCGGTTGCCTACCCCTGGAAGGCGCACCAAGTCGAGCATCTCGTGTACGCGGCGTTCACGCTCCGACTTGGCCACGCCTTTGACTGATAGCCCAAACTCCACGTTCTGCGCTACCGTTAGATGTGGGAATAGAGCATAGTTCTGGAATACAATGTTGACGGGCCTCTTGTAGGGCGGTACATGGCTCATCGCTCGCCCCTCGATATACACCTCGCCACTGGTTGGCGCTTCAAAGCCGCCGATCAGCCGCAATGTAGTGGTTTTGCCGCAGCCGCTAGGGCCGAGCAAAGTGAAGAACTCGCCCGAGTGAATGCCCAGGTTGATGCAGCGTACAGCGGCTACCTGGTCGCACACATTGCGAACCTCACCAAAAACCTTAGTCAGATCGCGCAATTCTACTGATAATCCTGTCACTTGGCACCTCTTTGGGCGCTGGGCTGATCTTTGCGCCGTAACCATTCAGAAAGCACTAGAATGCCAATGGAAGAGACCATCACAATCGCCGCTAACGTGACGATGATCGGCAAGCGGCTCGGAAAACGTAACTGAGAATAGAGATAAATGGGCAGGGTGGCCTGCCGTCCGATCAGAAAAAAACTCACCGCAAATTCATCGAATGATGTCGTAAACGATGTAAGAAAGGCCGCCGCAATGGCGGGGGCTGAGATCGGCAACGTCACGCGCGCCAGGGTCATCCAATAGGTGGCGCCCAGATCCATGGCAGCCTCTTCCAGGCTCGCCGGAAAGCCTGCCAGTCGCGCTGCCACGATCAGCACCACGTAAGGAACGCTGATGATCACATGCCCCACGCCCACCGTCCACAGTGATAGATCAATGCCGAGGGAGCCGAACAGAATCAGTAAAGCAACTCCCAACACCACATAAGGAATCACCATCGGCATTGAAGCGACAGCCAAGAACAAACCTCGCCCTCGGAAGCGAAAGCGCATGATACCCAAGGCCGCCATCGTGCCGAGCGTTGTTGAGACCAATGAACTAGCCAGACCCAAAATGACGCTGTTGCGCACCGCTTTGAGCAGCTCCTGGGCACCCAGGAGCGCCGCATACCATTTAAGTGTGAACCCTTTGAGCGGAAAGACCAACAGCGGTGAGTTATTGAAAGAGAAGATGACCAGAATAACGATGGGTAGGTATAGGAATGCCGTCAAAAGGGCAAAATAGAAAAAACCTGGCGATAAGATATCTTGACGCCGCACTATAACGCCTCCAGGTTTATCAGACGAAGGAAACGGGCAAAAATCAACATGAGCGCCAGCATCAGCACTAGCATAACCAAACTCATCAGCGACCCCATCGGCCAGTTTAGTGCACGAGCGAACTGATCCTGAATGATGTTGCCATACATCATTCCCTTGACGCCACCCACCAAAGCAGGCGTCACCCACTCGCCCAGCGTAGGGATAAACACGAACACAAAACCCGCCACCACCCCCGGAACACTCAGAGGCAGCGTTACTCGCAGAAACGCCTTCCAGGGAGGACAGCCTAAATCAGCGGCGGCCTCTAGCAAACTGCGATCCATGCGGTCGAGCGCCGCGAAAATCGGCAGCGCCACATAAGGAATCCATGAATAGGTCAATGCCACCACCACCGCCGAGCGACTATACAGCAGGATCGGCTTGGGTTCGCCGATAAGACCCACCCATTGCAGGAAGCTACTCAGTAGCCCTTCGGAGCCAAGAATGAGCTTCCAGGCCAGTACGCGCAACAAAAAACTCGTCCAAGCGGGAGCCATGATTAACGTTAACAACGACATACGTCGCGGCCCGGCGCGGAAAGCCAAGAAGTAAGCCACAGGGTAAGATAGAAGCACGCAAAAAATCGAAGTCTCTAGCGCCATAGCTACAGAACGCAACAACAACTGTTGAAAGGATGTGTTCGAGAAAAAGGTGCGATAGTGGTCGAGCGTGAACACCTGCCGGTCGGCGCCAAAACTACCCGCGCGCAAACTAAAGCTGGCCATGACGAACATCGGCAATAGGAAAAAGATCCCCAACAACAGCGTCGGG
>CAZYPJ010000339.1:0-4472 GCA_964649365.1 uncultured Anaerolineales bacterium
GAAATGGCGGCGCAAATGTACAGCCGCAATCTGAGCGACTCGGCCGGCGGCAACATTAGCCTACGCCAGGATGGGCTGATCTATGTCTCGCCGCGCTTCATGGGTTCTACCTACCATTTCAAGATCACCCCTGAGCAGATTTCAGTGCTCGATGCGCAGCACAATGTGCTCGATGGGCCGCAAGAACTGTCGCGCGAGATTCGGATGCACTTGGCTTCCTACGATCATTTTAGCGAAGTCGGCGCGGTCATTCACGCTCATCCACGCTGGCTAATGGTCTTTGCCGCCAATGGGCGCAATATGAAGCCGGTGTTGGAATATACTACCAAATTCGGCGTGGTCGAGTGTATTCAGGAATCCAAGGCTCACTCGCAGGATTTGGCCGACCATGTCATGGAGGTGGCTGAACGGCGGCGCGAACAACTCAAGACTGCGGCGCTGGGCATATTATTGCCCAAGCATGGTGTTGCTATCCTGGGCCACGATCTGAACAATGCCTATGACACGCTGGAGCGCCTGGAATCGAACGCGCGCTGTGTGTTGCTCTCTCGTTTGTTGCCCGAGGATTAGTATCATGATTTTGACAGTCACGCCTAACACGGCCCTCGATTTGGTGTTGTTCATAGACCATTTCTCTTTTGGCGAAACGGTGCGCGCCTCCGAGACGGCCCACGGCATGGGCGGCAAAGGGGCGGTTACGTCATGGGTGTTGGGGCAGTTGGGTGTTCCTAGCCTGGCCACTGGTTTGGCTGCTGGCGAAACAGGACGCCGCATGGAAGCGACGTTGCGCGCAGCGGGCGTGGAGACTGATTTTATCTGGGTAGCGGGCGAAACGCGCACCAATTATGTGCTGGCGCGCCAGGCCGACGGCGTGCAAGGCACGATCTGCGTGGCAGGATTGGAATCTACCCTCGCTGATGGCGAGCGCCTGGCCGACCATGTGCGCGCCCTGCTGCCCCGCGCCGATTTCTTGCTCTGTGGGGGCACGTTGCCCCAAGGCTTGCCCGCCGATTGGTACGCGCCGCTGATCCGCGAAGCCAAGTCGCGGGGCATTCCCACGCTGCTCGACGCCGCCGAGCCGTTCCTCAGCGCTAACCTGCCCGCGCTGCCCGATATGATCAAGCCCAACGCCGCCGAGGCGTCGGCGCTGCTGAACTGCATAGTGGATTCGATGGATGTGGCGCTCGACGCCGTGTGCGCCTTGCGCGAACGAGGCATTGCCGCGCCGGTTATTACTCTGGGCGAACAAGGCGCTGTAGCAGCCAACGATGAAGGCGTCTTTTACGTGCCGCCGCTCGACGTGCGCGTGCGCAACACTGCCGGCGCGGGCGATGGCTTTAACGCCGGGTTGCTGTTGGCCCGCCAGCGCGGCGCCGATTGGCAAGAGGCGCTGCGCCAGGCCGCCGCCGTGGCCGCTTCCATCCTGCTCACGCCCGCCACCGGCGCTTGCCGCCCCGAGGATGTGCGCGCCCTCTACTCACAGGTGCGAGTGGAGCGGCTTTTTTGACAATAGTACCCCCTAGGAGTACACTCCTTAATCGCGCCTCGCGCTGCTGAGGCGCGATTGGCGCATTTGATGCAATTCATGCAAAATGGCTAGTAATTTGCAATAGAGACGCGCAATACTTGACATATATGCCCCTTTGTGCTATAATTACCAAAGCTTGAGCCAGGGCATATGGCCAAGTTGGCAGGATCGCAGTCCTCTTGGGCCGTTGGGTGCTCGGGTTGAGCCTTTGGCTATCCGCTTTGCAAATCCACGGTTCCTCTACGGTGTCCGCCGAAGGCTTGGCCTCGGCGGTTTAATTTGCTCAGAGGCGGTCGGGGGGCCGTCTAATCCATAGATAGGTGGTCGAAGATTCGTATGGTGTCTCAAGTGTTTGACAAAGACAGCAAGACTGTCCAAACCCTGCTCGGCAAGGCCGAGTCTCAGGGCTATATTACGTTGGACGATTTGATGGAGATCTTTCCCGAAGTGGAAGAGAATCTCTCCGAACTGGAAGACCTTTTCATCTACTTGAGCGAAGAGGGCATCCAGGTGCTCTATGGCGACGATAAAAAGGAGTCGGAGCACGCCGCCGCACCGGCGCCCGACGCCGAAGAGCCGCCGATGGACGAAGCCTTTGTCGAGGCCGAGATCGAACCGATTCCGGCGGCGCAACTGAGCGAGATCGCCAGCGACGATACTATTAGCCTCTACCTCAAAGAGATGGCGCGCGTGCCGTTGCTCACCGCCGAGCAAGAAGTGACGTTGGCTCGTCAGTTCGAGCAGGGCCGTAAGGCGCGTGTGCGCATGAACGCCGGCAAACTCTCGGAAGACGACAAAGACATGCTGGCCAACATCATCGAGCGCGGCGAAGGCTCGCGTACGCATCTGATCCAGGCCAACACGCGCTTGGTGGTCAGCATCGCCAAGCGCTACCTGGGGCAAGGGGTACCTTTTTTGGATTTGATCCAAGAGGGCAACCTGGGCCTTATCAAGGCAGTAGAAAAGTTCGATTACCGCCGCGGCCATCGCTTTAGCACCTATGCTACTTGGTGGATTCGCCAGGCCATCACCCGCGCGTTGGCCGACCAAGGGCGCGTCATCCGCCTGCCGGTGCATCTCAGCGACCGCATTCGCAAGGTGTACCAAGTGGCGCAGCAGCTCGAACAGGACTGGGGCCGCCAGCCCACACCCGAAGAGATTGCTGAAGAGCTATCGTTGCCGCCTAGCAAGGTGCAGTGGATGCTCAAGGTCTCGCAGCGTCCGCTCAGCCTGGAAAAGCCGGTGGGCGAGGAAGAGGACAGCGAACTGGGCAGTTTTATTCCCGATGACGATTCGCCCACACCCTCTGATACGGCCTATCATCGTCTGTTGCAAGAGCGGCTGGACGATATCCTCACCAGCCTCACCCCGCGCGAGGCGCGCATCTTACGGCTGCGCTTTGGCCTGCAAGATGGACGCAGCTATACGCTGGAAGAAGTGGGCCAAAAATTCGGCCTCACCCGTGAGCGCATCCGGCAGATCGAGCACGAGGCGCTGGATCGCCTGCGCCACCCCAGCCGTAGCCGGCAGTTGCGCGATTATCTGAGCTAACAACTGTTCCAGCGCAGCAATTGGGCCTCGGCTTATCGCGGGTTGCTATTTTGCTGTTGTGAAAGAAGAGGACGGAGAATTGCGAATCAATTCCTCGCCCTCTTTTGTTTTCAATGACATATTGGCTCACCCCGGATGTCGCAGAATGCCAGTGATGATGGGAAATCCGAAATATCGTTGACTCAAAATTAACACAAGCCGCTCCAACGACCGTATCTTTTGCAAAGGAGGGGCGTCATTAACGTGAGCAGGGACGTCAGACTTGTTTCAAATATCAGCCGTTCATATCGCCCAACAGAGGCAAAGAACCTCTGCAAATGCAATCTTGGTTGCTCGCATTGACGTTGAACTATGCTCGTGCTATGATGGCCGCCGATCTTGCCCACACAGCTACATAGCAAGAGCTACGAGGAGGCTGGATGACGGAGCGAAAAGCGCCAAGCGCTCACACCCCAGTGCAACGCAACGCAGGTCTAGCGCCATTGGTGTTGATTTTGTTGCTGCTAATCCTGGCTTTTGCGGCTACTTCGAACGCTGCCTCTATGCGCCCGGCGGGCGCCGCTCCGGGGGCCTTGACTGCGCGACTCGAGTTCAACCCTTCGTACCGCGAGTTAGCGGTGGGCGATGTGCTCACTGCCAGCGTCAATGTCTCGGACGCAACCGATCTTTTTGGCTACGAACTGCACATCACTTTTGATCCCTCTGTGTTGCACGTGGTGGATATGGATCTGGCGCTCGACGGCGTCAATATGGCGCCGGGCGATTTTGTGCGTCCTGATTTTGTGGCCATTAACAGCGCCTCAAATATCACTGGCACGGCGGATATTGCCGTGACTCAGGTTGGCGGCGAAGGCCACAGCGGCGCTGGCGCGTTGGCGGTCATCACTTTCCAAGCGGTGAACGTGGGTCAGGGATTGGTGCAATTCTCGAGCTATGGACTCTCGAATTCGTCGGGCGTGGGTGTTCACGCCGATGCGGTGGCTCCGATCTATGTGGTGCTGGGGGCCACGGCTACGCCCACCAATTCGGTCACGCCCGGCCCTTCGCCTACGCCTACGGTGACGCGCACCCCCACCATTACGCGTACTCCGACGCCTACTTCGGCGACAGCAACGCCCAGCGCGTCGCCTACGCCGCACTTTTACCTCGATCCGCAAATCCGCGAGCTTGGCCCCGGCGAGACGGCCCAAATGGCGGTGCGCACCTCTTACGTCGAGGGATTGGGCGGCGTCTCGATCTATATGCGCTGGGATCCGACCCTCTTTGAGGTGGTTGATGCCTTAACCGGCGTCAGCGGCACACAGATTGCGCCAGGCGACCTTTTTGCAGGGCATGGCACCTTCCGTCCATCCAACGGCAACCAAGTGGACAATGTCGCTGGGACAGTTGTCTA
>CAZYPJ010000340.1:0-4446 GCA_964649365.1 uncultured Anaerolineales bacterium
TGTGCGCGTTGCCGGTAGAGACGTGCGTGAGCCAGGCGGCGGCCAAGTTCAAGGCCGAAAAGCACGAACTGGAGGGCAGCCCCGTCACCGTCGAGATCGTGCCGATGGACGGCCTGGTGGCGCTGGGCCGCTACGAGCGCGGCGAGATGGACCCCCTGCCTACGGTGTGGATTCCCGACAGTCGCTACCTCGTGGAATTGGTCAACGCCACGCTCAAAGAGCAAAAGGGGCGCGACGTGTTCCTTACCGGCGGTGAGTATCGCGCCCGGCCCATCGCCACCTCGCTCTTTTGCTGGGGCATCTGGCAGAGCCGCGACGAGGTGCTGCGCGCCAAGTACGGCGACGAGCTTTCGTGGAAAGGCATCCACGACGCCGCCATCGCCAAGGGCGGCTGGCCCGAGCTGGGCGGCAAGGCCGAGTGGGGCTATTTCAAGCTGGTGGTGCCCAACCCGCGCAAGAACGTGGGCGGCTTGTTGGCGATGGTGGCCGCCGCCGGCGAGTACCATCAAAAGACGCGCATCGAAGTGGCCGACGTGACCGACCCCGCTTTCCAGGCCTGGCTCAAAGAGTTGATGGGCGCCGTGACCGATTTCTCCAGCCTGGGGGCCTACTCGGTGGAGAACCTGGCCCTGTTTGGCTTTTCGATGGGCGACGGCGGGCAATTGCTCGAAAGCGACCTGCTGGTAAACATGGCCGGCATCCAGACGCGCTGGGTCGAGCCGATGGTGGTGCGCTACCCGCAATACATCACCTGGTTCGATTTTCCCTACACCATCTGGATGGGCGACGAGACCACCGCCGCTGAAAAGAACGCTGCGCTCGAGTTCGAGCGTTACCTGCTCAGCGCCGAGGTGCAGCAAATCGCCATCGCGCAGGGTTTGCGCCCGGCCAACACCGAGGTGGCCATCACCGGGGCCGATAGCCTGTTCACCGAATGGCAAGCTCAGGGCGTGATGGCGGTGGTGCCGCGCTCCACGCGCATGTACCCGCCCGACCGCGACGTGCTGCTGGCTCTGCTGCGCTGGTTCGATCTCAACGTGTACGAGCAATAACTCACCACGGAGAGGATTCACCACGGAGACGCGGAGATTCACGGAGAAGAACAGAGATAATGTATTTTACTCATATAAAAAATAATAATATAAAATCAAAAAATAAAAACCTCTGTGTTCTCCGTGTCTCCGTGGTGAATCGATAGGAGGGAACGGTGCTGTACGAGGCGGAGATCACTGACAAGATCATCGGGGCCGCCATCGAAGTACATACCTGCTTGGGGCCGGGGTTGCTGGAATCGGCTTACCAACATTGCCTCGCACGAGAGCTAACACTGCGAGGAGTCCCTTACCAGGCGGAAGTGCCGCTGCCCATCGAATATAAAGGCGAGACGTTGGAATGTGGCTATCGGCTCGATTTGCTTGTGGCCGATAAGGTGATTGTCGAACTGAAATCCGTGGAGACGCTCCTGCCTATCCATGAGGCTCAATTGTTGACTTATCTACGGTTAGCCAAGCGCCGCGTGGGACTGCTCATCAACTTTAACGTGCCTGTCCTCAAGAACGGCTTGGTCCGAAGGGTGCTGTAATCACCAGAGACACAAAGGATTCACCACGGAGACGCGGAGATTCACGGAGAAGAACAGAGATAATGTATTTTACTCATATAAAAAATAATAATATAAAATCAAAAAATAAAAACCTCTGTGTTCTCCGTGTCTCCGTGGTGAATCCTCTCCGTGCCTCCGTGGTGAATCTCTCTAGGAGGTTGGCGTGACGAAACGAGCGAGACGGTCGGGCTTGGGCCTCGGTTGGGTGCTGATCCTGTCGTTCACAGCGGTGACGCTGTTCGTCTGCGTTATCATCGCGCTGGCGTTCCGGCGCGCCGGGGTCGGCCCTGCCCCCCGCCCCAGCGGCCGCGAGGTGGCGCTGCGCGTGGCCTTTACCCCCGAAAAGCAGGCGATTTTCGGCGACCTGGCGACCCGCTTTAACGAGGGCAACCCGCGCCTGGCCAGCGGCAAGCGCGTGATCGTCGAGGCCGTGGCGCTCGAATCGGATGATCTGATCGCGGCGGCGCTGGCCAGCGATTTGCAGGCCGTCTCGCCCGATAGCTCGCTGATCCTGGCCGAGCTGGATCGGCGCTGGAACGAGCAACAGTCGGTGGATACGGGCCTGGCCAGCGAGACCACCCGCTATATGGTCAGCCCGGTGGTCATCGCCATGTGGGAGGACGTCGCCCGCTCCTTGGGCTACCCCGACCGCGCCCTGGGCTGGGCCGATCTGCTGCGCGCCGCCCAAGACCCCGCCTTCAAGTGGAGCCATCCCTCCACCGGCACGGCCAGCGGATTGCTGGCCACGCTCGCCGAGTTCTATGCCGGCGCGGGCGTCACGCGCGGGCTGACGCAAGAGATGGCCACGCGGCAAGAGACGCTCGATTACGTTAGCAAACTCGAAAAGACGGTCAAGCATTACGGCGAGGGCGAGCTGGCCATCATGGAGCAAGTCGCCGCGCAGGGCCGCGCCTACCTGGATGCGTTCGTCGTCCAAGAGCAGATGGTGGTGCAATACAATCGCCAGTATGGCCGCCAACTGGTGGCCATCTACCCGGCGGAGGGGGCCATGTGGGCCGATCACCCGCTGGCGCTGCTGGAGCACCCCGCGCGGACGGACGAAGAGCGGCTGGCCTATCGCCTGTTCGCCGATTACCTGCTGACGCCCGAAGCGCAAAAGCTGATCCTCGACGCCGGGTATCGGCCCACCGATTTGAGCATCCGTCTGAACGTGGAGGGGTCGCCCATCGCCCCCGCCAACGGCGCCGACCCCGCCCAGCCCAGCACCACCTTGCAGATTCCCTCGGCCCAGGTGATCGGCGTCGTCAAGGACGCCTGGCAATACACCAAGCGCCTCACCAATATCTACCTGGTGGCCGACATATCGGGCAGCATGGAGGGCGTCAAACTGCGCGACGCGAAAAGCGCGCTGCACGCCTTTCTTGACCAAATCCCAGGCCAGAACGAGCGCGTGGGGCTGATCGTCTTTTCCAGCTATGCCGCCGAGGTTACGCCGTTGACGGCCCTGAGCGAGGGGCGCGACGAGCTGGAACAGGCCATTGACGGCCTGCAAGCGGGCGGCAACACGGCGCTGCTCGATGCGGTTGACCTGGCCTACACCAAACTGGCCGATCTCAACGACGCTGAGCGCATCAACGCCATCGTGGTGATGACCGACGGCAAAGAGAACGCCTCGCGCACGACCGTCCAGGAGCTATCAGCGCGCCTGGGGACCCGCGAGCCGCTGCCGGTGGTGGTGTTCTGCATCGCCTATGGCCGCGACGCCGACATGGCGGTGCTGAACTATCTGGCCGAGGCTGGCGACGGCTTTACCCGTCGCGGCGACCTGGAGACCATCGAAGACCTGTACAAGACGCTTTCGACTTATTTCTAAGATTCACCACGGAGGCGCGGAGGTTCAGAGAAGATAGAGATAATGCTTTCTTGTCATGTAAAACGCGATCAGAATAAGGATAAAACATACAAACCTCTGTGTTCTCCGCGCCTCCGTGGTGAATCCGTATCAGTGAGGTGAAGGGTGGCCGGTTCGACGCCTGAGGAATTGAAACAGCGCGCGCGGGGGGCGATGATCGCCCATGCGTTCTACCGCATCGAGAGCGCGCTCACCATCTGCCTGACGATCCTGCTGGCGTTCTTTGTGGCGCGCCCATTCCCCTGGTGGCGCTGGTGGATGTGGGTCGTCCTGGGCGCCATCGCCTAGGGCCGTGGGGTCAAGAAGGACCTCAAGGTCGGTATCTGCGGCGAGCATGGCGTCGCCGACTTGCTGCGCGAGCGGTACGATCCGGGCGCCATCAAGACCAAACCCCTGCGCGAAAAGCTGGAGCAGGCGCTGCAATATCGCGAGGGTATCCAGCAGGCGGCGGCCAGCGCCCCGGCGGGCGCGCTGCGCGACCACCTGGCCGATAGCGTGGCCGGCATCGCCGAGTGGATCGGGCAGATTTACGGCATCGCGCAACGGCTCGACGCCTACGCCCGCGACGAGATCACCCGGCGCGACCTGAACGAAGCGCCGCAAAGCCTGGCGCGCTTGCAACGGTCGCTGGCCCAAGAGACCGACGCCGCCGTGCGCGCCCAGATCGAGGCGACCATCCAGGCCAAGCAGGCGCAGCTCGGCGCGCTGCGTGAGCTGCAAAACCGCATGGAGCAGGCCCAGTTCCGCCTAGAGGAGACGCTCACGGCGCTGGGGACAGTGTATTCTCAGTATCAACTGTTGGGCGCGCGCAAGCTGAGCGACGCCCGCGCCCAACGCCTGGCCGGCGACATCACCGACCAGGTGCAGCGCCTGCGCGACATCCTCGCCGCCATGGACGAGGTGTACGCCAAGACGAGTTAGCTCACCACGGAGACACGGAGAGTTCACCACAGAGACACGGAGAAGCACA
>CAZYPJ010000341.1:0-4439 GCA_964649365.1 uncultured Anaerolineales bacterium
CCCAAACACCGAGGTAAAAGGACCGCTGAAAGGCCACTGAAATACCCCGGTCCATAATATGCGTGGCGTGGCGGCGGCATAGATTGCATCGAGGCGCGCCTGCTCGGGCTGTGAGATTTCGGGATCCAGTAGTTTGGCTACCGAGGGCGTAAAGCGCAGCGTCTCACGAGCATAGTCGCCCACTGCGATCTGCACCTGCTCGGACAGTTCCATGCGCTGGCCGCTAGCTGTGAGCACGGTGACATTGATCGTTTGTTCTCCCGGTTCAGCTAGGGCATGGACGCCGAATAGCGCTGTATGGACGTTATCACTTTCAGAGACCCAGATCAGCGCACGATTTTCGATCGTACCCGACGCCATGCAAGGTTGGTTGGCTCGCACGCGCACCATCCCCGTGCGCCCTTGTACTATCGTAGATGGAGCGATCTCGAGTTCGGCGCGCAACGGTAAGGGCGTCGGCGAGGGCGTCGCTGTGGGCGTTGGCGTGTGGGTCGGCGTTGCGGTTGGTGTGGGCGTCGAGGTCAGCGTTGCCGTGGGCGAAGGTGTAGATGTGAACGTGGGCAGAGGCGTGACGCTGGGCAATGGCGTCGAGGTCGGCGCCCAGGCTTGCGAGAGCGTCGCGCAGCTCGCGAGCGCGAGCGCACAAAACGCGACGACCGCCGCCGTCGCGCCGCACACCCAGTTCACCCTGCCGATTCGCCTCCACATTATCATGCTCTTCTCCTGATTGGTAGGGCGATTATAGCAGGTTTTGCGCCTTTGACGAACCTAGCAACAGGGCAGCCCATGCTGATGAGCCGCCCTGCTGCTGGCGAGCCTCTAGAGCTTGACGGCTGGCCGCTCGGGCCAGGCCGGTCGCTGCTCGACGGCCTGAACTGCGCCTTCGATCATCGGCTGGTGCACGTCACCTAGCCCTAGTTCGTTCAGCCGTTCCGGTGTGGGCCAACCGGTGCGTACATCCCAACCGAGGCAGCGGTAGTACTCGTCCATCACAGGCGCAAATTGCGCCCGGTCGAGGGCCTTTTTTTCTCCTGCCACGGGGTTAACCCAGTTCTCTTGGTACTCATAGGCCGGCAAAACCGTTTCATCCATTTGGCGATCGCGGCCCCAATGGCGCACGGTCAGCGCTCGCTCGATCGTATAGATGCGGTCGGCGGCGCGGTTGAAATCATCCTCACTCCATTCCACGCCCGTTCCGAGCTGAAAGAGATGATAGTCCACCGCTGGGCCTTCGATGTCGCCGATGCGGACATAACGATCCTCGGTGTTGGGCGAGTAGATCAAGGTGAACGTTTGATCGTCGGTAGGAGTGCTATCCTTGATGACCGAACGCCGGTCGTGATAGAACGCAGGGTACGCCTTGTCCTCATAGCCGCTGGCCGGGTCCGTCGAAGCGGGTGTGCCGTACAGTCGCTGGCCAATGGCCTTGATGTGCTCCCAGGAAATAGTGCGGGCGGGGTCGCTGAAGCGTCGCCAGGGCGAAAACGGCCCCCAACCCATGATATTCTGTACATAACAGTGGCTGCTCGAATAAGGGTCGCGTGTGTCGGTGGCCCATTGCAGCGCCGAGACGATCCAATACGGATAGACCAAATAGTTGAGCCAGCATGCGTGGCCATCCCAGTGGCCGCCGTATCCCCAGGCAGTATAGTAGCGAGAGGCGTATCCTTCCCCAGTACCCAGAATCTGCGCCGCACGATAACCGCCCTCCGCTAGCGCATCGCCCATGCCCTCGCGATAGGCCGTGTCGTGCAAGAACTTGGCCCAGAACCGCGCGTCGGTGAAGTCTATCTTGGCGCCGTTCATCTCGGTGATCAGCCCATCCCAAGCGGAGCGCTCTAGCCAGGGTACCATGCTGACGATGATATCCCACTGATTCAGTCCGTAGCGGTTCGAAAGCACGTTCATCTCTAGCCCGCCGCGCAGACCTAGCTTCCAATCGTACAAGCCGCCGACGGATATGTCACCACCCTCGCCGATGCCCGGAAAACAGTGCCCGACGCAAGTCATGTGACCTTCCCAGCGACGCTCGGGGTAGGCTACGCCGGGCATATTGCTATAGTAGGTGTTGCAGGGCGTAGGGCATGATGCTGTACAAGCGTAAGGGCGCGCCCGCCCGCCGCATTCGGCTTGGAGCTGCTCGTTGAACGCGCGGTAATCGCGGTTGCCCTTGTAGCTGCGCACCTCGTCGCCTACAGCTTTGACTAGGGCGTTGAACGCCTCGGGGTGGGCGATGGTTGGCTGACCAGTACCCGAGATTGAGATAGCTTTTAATTTCTTGGCGCCCATCACCGCGCCAAAACCACCCTGGCCGGCCACCGACGAAGTCGCCGTGTGGATGGTAGCGATGCGGCTCAGTCGCTCGCCTGCAGGGCCGATGGTGACCGTCTTGACGTCCTTATTGCCCAACTGCTTCCTGACCGCCTCCTGAGCGTCAAAGGTGTCGAGGCCCCACAAGTGGTCTGCTGGGGCGATTCGCACTTCGTCGTCGCGGATGATGATCTGCACGGGAGTATCGCTCGCGCCGGTGATGACTAGCGCGTCATAGCCAGCGCGTTTCAGCTCAGCCCCCCACTGATGGCCGATGTTGGCGCGGGTGAACCAGTTGTATGGGTAAGCCTGGGGGCTAAAGGTGCACACCGCAGTGCGTCCCGAGTAGGGCGAGCGCGTGCCCGTCAGCGCGCCGGCGACGAACATCAGCGGATTTTCGGGGGCAAAAGGATCTACGGGCGCAGGACAGGTGTTCCATGCCAAACGCGCCGCGATGCCACGCCCGCCGATATAATCGGGGGCATAGCTGTCCAGAGGCTCGGCCCGAACCGAGCGTGTCGAGAGATCGATCCATAGGATGCGATTGGCCCAACCGTGCAACGGCTGGAAACGAGGCGCGTGAACGATGGTCTCTTTCATGTTGCTCCTACTTAACACAAAGTGGTTCAGTGATAGCGGAAAACGCGCTGCGCGTCAAGTTGCTATCGTTCCGCACCCTTCTTTCTGAAACAAATCACTAATTTCCGGTCAAATGACCGGAAATACCTTGACTTTTTGCAAGCTGTTTGATATGATATTTACAGAAACTACTTAATACCCTAATGCTGAAAGGGGATCATGCCATCTATCCCAGGCTCGCCCGGAGCATCAGTTTCTTCTCCGACGATAGCGGATGTCGCCGAGGCGGCCAAAGTCTCAATTGCCACCGTGTCGCGTGTGCTCAATGGCCACCCCGATGTCGCCGAGAGCACTCGACGCAAGGTCTTACTCGCCGCCGATCAAGTGGGCTACAAGCCCGTTGCCCCTCGCAGACAGCGATCGCGCTCTGCATACCCTTCTATTTCGATCATCGTCCATGCTGTAGATAACGAATATGTTGGCGTCTTAGTGCAGGGTATCCTAGATCAGCTAGACCAGATCGATCACCAAGCAGTGTTACACCTCAGCGCCGTCGAGCCAGAACGAGAACGGCGCTATTGCCGTATGGCGCGCCTTACCGATTCGGATGGCGTCTTGGTGATCACGCCGCGTTCATCTGACCGCGAACTGCTCGATGTGGTGGGGCATAAACTGCCATTGGTTCTGATTGATGCTTACCCCGAGTTGCCTAGCACGCCATGTGTGCGCAGCACCAACTGGCACGGCGCTCGCGAAGCGACCAACTATCTGATCGAACTGGGGCATCGTCGCATTGCCTTTATTGCTGGGCGGCGTGGCGACCATATTACTGAGGCTCGTGAACATGGCTATCGTAGCGCTCTGATAGATTCGGGCATCGCTTTTGACCCTGCCCTAGTGCGCGATGGCGACTATGGCCGCATATCGGGCTATCGGGCCGCAGACGAATTGTTGGCTATGGAGCCGCGCCCCACGGCTATTTTTGCTTGTGCGGATCAGATGGCTACCGGCGCGATGGAGGCCGCTCATGTCCGGGGGTTGTGCGTCCCCGATGATCTTTCGATAATCGGGTTCGACGATTTGCCCTCTATGATGACGCTTCACCCGCCGATAACTACGGTACGGCAGCCTCTCTATCAGATGGGACGTATGGCGGCGCAGATGGTAAGCGCGCTGGCCTCTGGCCAGGAACTCGTATCGCGCCAGATCGAGCTGCCCACCCGGCTGATCATACGCGAATCTTGCGCACGCTTGCGTTCCTGATCGCCAGGTCGCCCCAATCGTTTGGCGAGGCGTTTGTTGCAGAAAGGAGGTCATACGAGACACATCAGCGCACGGTAGTCAAGTGGACGTATAAACAGGACTGCAAAGCGAGGAGAATGAGATGAAATCCCAGATGACCCGTCGTCAGCTATTGCGTTATCTTGGCCTCGGCTCTGTGGGTGTCGCGCTCGCAGCTTGCCAGCCCAAGATCGTCAAAGAGACTGTCATTCAGGAAAAGGTCGTCAAAGAGACTGTCGTCCAAGAAAAGGTCGTCAAAGAGACTGTCG
>CAZYPJ010000342.1:0-415 GCA_964649365.1 uncultured Anaerolineales bacterium
CCCCGCCCCGATTATCTATCCTCGTCGCGCAAACGGCTGGCCCCGCAATTGCTCTACAAAGGAGGCATCTTGCACGCCTGGCGCAAAAAGATGGCCGTTGCGGTGGATCGGCCTTTTTTCGAGACGCTGCCCTCCTTGCCAGAGACGGATCGAGAGCAGGCCGACATCGTCTGGCTGGTCTATGATCTGGCGCTCGATGTCTCGCGCCGCGCTTACGATCTGACGCCGCACCGCGCCGTCTATACCCGTTTCGCTCCGGCTTTGGCCAGCCTGACGCAGCCGCGACCTGGCGCAGTCGAGGCGTTCATCGAGATCCTCCAGCAGAAAATTGACGAAAAGCTTGGGCCATCGTCTGCCCCCGACGCGCCGGCGCTCGGCGCCATCCTTGCGGCGGGAGCCGAATAACTGGCTGTTC
>CAZYPJ010000342.1:425-4422 GCA_964649365.1 uncultured Anaerolineales bacterium
GGCCGCCGAAAAGTTGGCCGAACACGTCATCCTGGTCGAGTTGGATGAGGACGTGGCCGCCGTCTGGCAGACGATCCTCTACGGCGACGCCCGTTGGCTGGTGGATCGCATCCTCGCCTTTCAGCTCGACGCCGAGCACGTGGGCGCGGCGCTGGCCGAATCGCCTCAGACCACCCCGGAGCGGGCCTTTCAGACGATCCTGCGCAATCGCGTGCTCCACGGCGGCATCCTGGCCCCCGGATCGGGCTTGCTGAAACGCGGCGAAAACGGCAAGGGGCTGGCTTCGCGATGGTACCCCCAGACGTTGGGCCGCCGCATTCTCGACATCACCAAGATGCGCGAGCGGCTCACCTTTGTGCAGGGCGATGGGCTGGCGGTGATGCAGCAGTATCAGGAAGATCGCGCCGCCGCGTTCTTTATTGACCCGCCCTACACCGCCGCCGGCAAACGCGCCGGGCGGCGACTGTATCGCTATTTCGATTTGGATCACGCCCGTTTGTTCGAGATTGCCCAGGGATTGGCCGGGGAGGTGCTCATCACCTACGACCAGGCCCCCGAGATCAGCGATATGGCCTATCGTTGTGGCTTTCAGGTGCGCGCCGTGGCGATGAGCAACACCCATCACGCCGCCATGCAAGAGCTGTTGATCGGCCGTAACCTCGATTGGCGCTGAAACGAACCATCATCCCATGATCTTGCTTTACGAAAGGAGACCCCCATGCCCCCCAAACTCGCCGCCTACGATACCGCCGCGCTGCCCTGGGTCGGCAACTATAACGAACACCTCGGCAAGACGATCTATCGCAAGGAGCTGGTGACCGACCCCGACACCGGCATGGAAATCCGCCTGGTGCGCTACACCGCCGGGACGACCAACACCTGGCACACCCATCCCTGCGCCCACGGCTGCTATGTGCTGGAGGGCACGCTCGTCACGCACGAGGGCAGCTATGGCCCTGGCTGCTTGGTCTGGTTCCCCGAAGGGCTAGAGATGCAGCACGGCGCCGCCGCCGACCAGGATGTGACGGTGCTGTTCATCACCAACAAGCGGTTCGAGATTCACTACAAATAGCGCGGCGGCCCAAACCTTAACAATGTCCTCCATATTTCTTCATAGCCAGCGCATAGTCGGCTGCTAGAATGAAGGCAGAAGACAGCGCAAGGCCCCATGCGGGCGCGCCGATTAGGAAATAGGGAGGACATCATGTTCAAGAAAATCATCATCGTTGTGAGCATCGTCGCGGCGACGGCGATCGGGGCCAAGTACGTCCAGGCCAGCAAGAGCGTCGCCAGCGCCCCCGTCACAGCCAGCCTGAGCGAGATCAACCAGCTCGCCCTGGGCGCGCTCCAACTGGAGGACACCGACCAGGCCGTGACCGCCGACCAGGCGACCGACCTGCTGACGCTGTGGAAAGCGTATCGCAGCCTGAGCGACGCCGACGCGGCCACCGCCGCCGAGTTGCAGGCGCTGACGCGGCAGATCGGCGAGGGGCTGACGGACGAGCAGCTCGCGGCCATTGACGCGATGGCGCTCACGCCGGCGGATGCGGCGGCCTATGTGCAGGAACACAACCTAGAAGCCTCGGTGGTGTCGGCGACCTCGACTGCCAGCGAGACCGGCGGCCAGGGCGGCATGCCCGGCGGCGAGGGTGGGATGATGGGCGGCGAGGGCGGCATGGCGGGCGGCGGCGAGATGATGGGCGAGGCGCCGATGGACATGGCGGGCGCGGGCGCGCCGAACAGCGCGGCGTCGCCGGCCGGGATGAGCGGCGGCGAGCAGGTCTCGACGGCCCTCTGCGATGCAGTGATCGCGATGCTCGACGCCAAAGCGTAACCCCGCATAGGGGCGCAAGACCGGGGATGGGCGACGCGGGTAGGGGCGCGATATATCGCGCCCCTACGAACTCTTACCGTGGCCCGGGTTGTGGGCGCGCGGACGGCGGCGACGGTTTGAGGAAATGCGGCGCCTGGCTCGTCGAGCGGACCTCCTCGGTCTCCAAGTAGTCGCCGTAGAGCTTTTTCATGCAGTCGGGGCAGATGCCGTGGGTGAACTCGGCCTGCGAATGATCGCTGACGTATTGCTCCACCGCCTGCCAGTAGCCGGTGTCGTCGCGGATCTTTTTGCAGTGCGCGCAGATGGGCACCAGGCCGCTCAACGTCTTGACGTTGGCCAGCGCCTCTTGCAACTGCGCGATCAGCGCCTCGCGCTCCATCTCGACCTCTTTGCGCGCCGAGATGTCGGCCAGGGCGATCACCGCGATGGCCTCGCCCTCCATCTCGGTCACCACCACCGAAAGCATCGCCCAAAAGGTCGTCCCATCGGGCCGGCGCATCCGCAATTCGCGCCCGTTCAATTTGCCCGTGCGCGTGATCTCGCCCCAGATCGCGGCTCGCTCCGCGACGTTGTCGTAATAGAACCCCGCGTCGCGCGCGATCAGCGCCTCGGCCGGCTCGCCAAAAAGCTGAGCGCCCTGCGGGTTGACATACAGCAGCTTGCGGTCGCGGACGCGCGAGAGGATGAGCGGAAAGGGCAAATGCTCGGACATGCGCCGAAAGCGCGCTTCGCTTTCGCGCAAGGCGCGCTCGATGCGGGCGCGCGCCGTCACATCGCGCAGCAACGTCAGGTGGCCGCTGAACAGCCCGTCGCGCGCGCGCAGCGGCGTGATCTGCGCGTCATAGATGCGCTCGCCCGCGCCCGCGCCGAGGCTGATCTCGATGTGGGCGGCGTCGCGCGCGGCGTAGGCTTCCCTCCAGGCGGGCCACGGGCGCAGCAGGGCGCTCGCCAGCTGGCCGATCAACGGCTTGGGCAACTTGCTCAGGCCCAGCCGCAGCGCCTCGCGCGCCGCCGGGTTAGAATCCACCAGGCGGCCCTGCGCGTCGAACACCAGCGCGCCATCGGGCATCGTCTCGATCAGCATCTCGCGCGCCACGGGGATCAGGTCGAGCAGGTGGTAGCGGCCCATGCCGATCAAGAGCGCCGCGCCCGTCAACGAAAAGGCGATGGGCGTCATATCGAGGCCCGGCACCGGGCTGACGTCAAAGGCGTACAGCAAACTCGCCGTCCAGGGGATCAGCACCCCCAAAAAGATGGAAATGGCCTGGCCCCGGCCCAGCGACCCTCGTTGCGCCGCCTGGCGCAGCAACAACACGCTGGCCACGGCGTTGTAGAGGTAACAAAGGATGATGGCGTACCAAAAGCCAGGGCCGTGGTGATAGACCAACAGGTTGCTGCCCGCCGGGCCAGGCTCGTAGCCGGGCCACACCAGGGCGTGCCAATCGTTGGTGGCGGTCACGATCATAGAGATAATCGGGCCGACCCACAACAGCCCCCGGCGGCGCGGCGTCAGCCAGTGGCCGCGGCCGGCAAAAGCAATGGCAAAGTACAGCAAAAACACGACGGCGCAGTTGACGGCGATGTACTGCAACTTGGAAAAAGTGATCTTGTCGGCCTGTTCCACGGCGGCGACTTCGATGGCGAACAACAAGGCCCAGGCTGCGATGCTGATCATCATATAGCCCAAATAGCGCCCCGCCACAGCGACGCGCCGGCGCCAGGCCGCCGTCGCCACCACCACCGAGATGGCCGCGCCCAAGAGATACAGGCCCGCATAGATCGTGAACTGAAAGTGCATGACGCCCGCCTTGATAAAATCGCCGCCGTGAGTATAGAGCAGTAGGCGGGCGGCGTCAAGATGACATATCCTGGGCGCTATTGAGTTTGTCAGGACATTCTCAGATTCCTGTGAGGTATTGAGCTGAAATATAGGTTAAAATAAGCACAAAGCTCTATTATGGATAAGGGGGCGCGCCATGGGTTCGTTTGCTCGCTTGCGATGGCGGCGGCTGATCGCGCTGCTGGCCGCGACGTTGGCGCTGGCCGGCGTCGTCTCGGCGCGGGCGCCCGGCGGCGCCGCGCGCGCCCCCGCCGCGGCGGCCCCCCCGGCCCCCCCCCCCCGCCCCCCCCGCCCGGCGCGCGGCGGCGGTCCCGGTCGGGCGC
>CAZYPJ010000343.1:0-4414 GCA_964649365.1 uncultured Anaerolineales bacterium
ACGCTCTTTTTCGCGGGTGCGACGCTGGAGGTCGGCGTCTAGTGTCCAGTCCTCTTCGCGCACAAAAGCCATACTCTCGCGCTCACGTTCGACCACCAGCCGCAACGCTACCGACTGCACTCGCCCTGCTGAAAGGGGCTTGCGCATGGTCTTGCTCAGCAATGGGCTGATCTTGTAGCCCACCAGGCGATCCAGGGTGCGCCGAGCTTGTTGAGCGTCAATGAGGTTCATATCGAGCGTGCGCGGCTGAGCGATGGCTTCCTGAACCGCCGATTTGGTCACCTGGTGAAATGCGATCCGTTGTGTCTTGGCTGGATCAAGCCGGGCAGCGGCGGCCACGTGCCAGGCAATGGCCTCGCCTTCGCGGTCGGGGTCGGTGGCTAGATAGATGCGCGAGCTGCTCTCCGCCGCCTCGCGGATTTCGGCGATTACTTTGTCTTTGCCCTTGACCAATTCGTAGGTGGGCTGGAAACCATGCTCGATGTCGATCCCCAAACCTTTCTCGGGCAGGTCGCGCACGTGCCCCACCGAGGCCTTGACGGCATAATCCTTACCGAGATAGCGTTCAATCGTCTTGGCCTTGGCCGGCGATTCGACGATGACCAGGTTTTTGGGCATTACATTACATCCTCCATGAGATAGCCTGTCTCAGACTCGCCAGACGGTGCGCAGGCGCTCGGCGCCAGCGTCGAGGGCAGCGATCAGGCGCTCCAGTGTAGCGCTTTGCTCGTCGTCGAACAAGGGTTGGCCACATTGCGTACACACCCACGCCGGGATGTCGTTCACCGTCAGATGATAGCCGCTGCGCGCAATGGTATAACTGGTGCGCTGGTGGGTCAACTTGCCGCCGCACTGGACGCATTTCATCCCAGCACCGCCTTTCGGATCAGGCTTGTTCGCGCGCGCCATAGCGATCGTTGCGCTCGGCCCGTAGATCAGCGATCTGGCGCAATTCATCCGCTGTGCGCGCCCTCATACGATCTATAACAATCTTGTCGTTACGAGTTTTGATCTCGACCTCCCACGCTTGGGGCGCGCCGAATTCGGCGTCGGCGCCGCCAACCAGAGTGATGTGATGGCGGTCAGTGGCCAACCGCACGGCGTCATCCAACGACTGGCCATTGGTCGCCTTGAACGTATCCAGATAGCGATCCAGCGCATGTCGCCATTCGGCATTGACGTCCTCTGCCAGCAAGACATAGTGGGTCTCTTGCACGGGCGGCGTGGGCGGTTTTGGCCCCTCTCCATGGTGCCAGGCGGCCTGCCAATCCCACGGGTGCGGCTCGGCGTTCTGTTCGCGCAAATAGGCGCGCAAACGGCTGAGTATGCCGCGCCCCTGATATTGGTCTATTTCGAACGAGACCCATTTCGATTCGTGCCCATAAGTATAGATAGCCGCCCCGACGACGTAATCTATCCCATCCAGCGGCTGGCGCAGCTCTTGATCGTACCAGGCCAGCCACTTGAAATAGTCCTCGTCGGTGCGCGGCGAGCGCCGATAGCCTACTTGCTGCGGCCACCCTTGATCCCAGCCACACTCGGTGATGAGCACAGGCAGTTTCATCCGTATAGGCGTCTCGGGGTGTTCGTATAGTTCGCGCCAGTGCAACATATAGCCACGCGTGGCGGCGCGCATCTTGTCGGCGTCAATGCTGCCATCGGGGAGCAGCAGATCGTTCCAATTATTGGGCGGATACCAGTACTCGTGTAAATGAAAGAAATCGGGCAGATCGCCGCGATCCGAATCCACTTGGTCGAGCAATGCTCGGCAGTATAGAGGCCATTCTTCCAGAGTGGGCTTGGTCATGCTAAACCCGCCGCAGGCGTATTTGATCCCTGCCTTGTGAAAATAGCGCGCCAACGTAGCGTCGAAGCGCCCCAGTTTCTCGATGTCGGGGCCAGTGCCTACCTCGTTATAGCCTTCCCAGGCGTCAAAGCGCTTCATACGCTCGAGAACCTGGGGTATTTTGTCGGCCTTGCCTCCGGCCAAATCGTTCAGCAAGCGATTCCAGAACTCGAAAGCGCGATCTTCGGGCTGATCGAGCGATTGAGCGTTGACCGCTTTCCGGCCCAACAAGAACACCTTGTACTCGCCCCATTTGCGTGCGCGTTCGATCTTGGCCGGCTCGGTCTGTTCTTCAGCGACCCATTCGTCAATGATGCCCCATTCCAAGCTTTTGATTAACGCAGGGACTGCATCGGCCACAGCATTGGGCCACCCTTGCCGCCGCTTTTGGATATGGAACCCCAGCTTGCTGCCCATATAAATCCGCCTTTCCGTTTGCGCCAAGCGATAGAGCGCGCATTCGACATTCCGAGCCTTTTTTTGCTATTATAATAGTCGAGCGCGGCGCAAGCTGCAATCTCTATAGAGCTGATCGCTAATTGAGCCAATCCTGCTATGTTAAGGAGAATAGAATGGCGCTGACTTCACGAGAACGGGTAACCCGCACATTGCGCTTTGAGGGAGTAGATCGGCCGGCGCGCGATGTGTGGACACTGCCCGCTGCATTCTTTGGACGCGAGAAAGAGTTACAGGCGTTGCTGGATCAATATCCTACCGATTTCGGCCCCAGCGGTTACCACGACCCGGCGGACGAATCGCCCATCTATACGCCGGGCACATGGACGGACGCCTGGGGCAGCACCTGGGTCAATATCCAGGCGGGGATGATCGGCGAGGTCAAACACCCAGCGATAGACGATTGGAGTAAGCTGGCTCACTGGAAACCGCCTTATCATCTGCTCGGTGTGGGGTTCGAGGATGTGAACCGCACTTGCGCCGAGAGCACCAAGTTTATCATGCTAGGGTTGCCGCGCCCATTCGAGCGGCTGCAATTTGTGCGCGGCACCGAGAATGTCTATATGGATCTGGCCTGGGGCGTCAAAGAGATTTTCACGCTGCTCGACATGATCCACGACTATTATATGCGCCATTTGCAATACATCGTTCAGACCGACGTGGATGCAGTGAGTTTTATGGACGATTGGGGATCGCGCTTCAGCCTGCTTATTTCGCCCAAGATGTGGGTCGAATATTTCAAGCCGCTCTACAAGGATTACTGCGATCTGGCTCACGCCCACGGCAAGTATGTGTTCATGCACTCGGATGGCTATATCATGGATATCTATGAGCACCTGATCGAGATCGGCGTCAACGCCATCAACTCGCAGTTGTTCACCATGCCCATCGAAGAAATCGGCCAGCGCTTCAAGGGACGTATTACTTTTTGGGGCGAATTGGATCGGCAGAACATCTTGCCCTTTGGTGCGCCCGACGATGTGCGCGCCGCCGTCGAGCGCGTCAAGCGCGCCCTGTGGGACGGGCGCGGCGGCGTCATCGGCCAAGCCGAGTTCAATATGGGCTATTCGTTGGAGAATATCCGCGCCTTTTTCGAAGCATGGTGGGGCGCGCCGGAGGCATAAAAGCGGCCTATCGGGCGCGACGCTCCAAGTCGCAAAAAAACCCCGACTCCAGATAATTGGAGTCGGGGGCTTTTGTTCAGACATGGACCCTATTGGGCCAACAGCAGGATCACGTCGCTGAGCGGATCCACTCCCCACAGGCTGGCATCTTCTTCGGCGGGTTGCCACGCCGGGCAGATGTCGCGAGCGGGATCGTTGGTCAGCCGCTCGGGCATAGCGCCCCGGACAAAGGGATCCACGCGATACAGTTCATCGTTGCCCTCACGGTCGCTGTGGAACACTAGCAGGGTACTCTCGCAGTTCCAGGGCGGCGCTTCGTTGGTCGAAAGGCTAGGGGCCACGGCGCGCAGATCGGAACCATCGGGCCGGATGACATAGATGTTCCACGAGCCGGCGCGGTCACTCTGGAAGGCCAGCCATTCGCCGTCGGGCGACCAAGCCACGTTGCGCTCCTCGCCTGCCGATTCGGTCACGCGGGTCAGCGCGGCGCCGGCCATATCCACGGTATAGATCTCCCAGTTGCCGTCGCGATCCGAGAGGAAGGCAATGGCGTCGCCATCGGGCGACCAACTCGGGTTGACGTCGCTCGCCGCGTCGTCGGTCAGCCGGCGCTCTTCGCCCGTAGCCACGTTGATGACATACACTTCCCAATAGCCGTCGCGGTTAGATTCGAAGGCGAGCCATTCGCCGTCGGGCGACCAGAACGGATCAGTGCTATCGCCGTTCGATTCGGTCAACCGCCACTCGGTGTTGGGCGTACCATCGCTGACATAGATCTCCCAATGGCCATCGCGATTCGATTGGAAGGCCAGGCGACGCTCTTCGCAGATTGGCGACCAGACGGGATCGGTATCATCCGCCGGGTTGTCGGTGAGTCGCACTGGCGACAGGCCCATGCCATCCACCACGTACACTTCCCAGTTACCGTCGCGATCCGACTGGAAGGCAAATTTGCCGTCAGGCCCGATAGCACGGCAGATGAACGAAG
>CAZYPJ010000344.1:0-1536 GCA_964649365.1 uncultured Anaerolineales bacterium
GATGACCATCAAGGTCATCGCCCCCTTGTGATTACGCCTGGGGCGCAGTCATTGCGGCAACGTCCAGCCGGCTTGCTCGATCAACGCGCGACCTTCGGGGCTGCGCGCAAAGTCAATGAATCGCTGGGCCAGGGGCTGCGAAAGCGGGCCGGTGAGCAGCAGCAACGGGCGCGCCAAAGGATAGCTGCCGTCGCGCGCCGTCCGCGCCGAGGGCGCCACCCCGCCCACCGTGAGCGTCGTCATGCCGGCGTCGAGGTTGCCGAACCCCACGTAGCCGATGGCCGCCGGGTCGGCGGCGACGCGCGCGGCCACTTCGCCGGCGGTCTCCACCGTGACCAGGTTGGGGGCCGCAGCCTCCTGGTCGTCCAGCGCCAGGTGGTCGAACGCCCCGCGCGTGCCCGAGTTTTCGCCCCGCGCCACCGGCGCGATGTCGAGATCCGGTCCGCCCAGCGCGCGCCAGTTGACGATCTGGCCGGTATAGATGCCGCGCAACTGCTCCAGGCTGAGGTCGCGCACCGGATTGGAGGGGTGGACCACCATAGCGATCACATCCACCGCCACCTGATGGACGTTGACCCCCTGCGCCTCATCCGGCGTCAACGCCCGCGACGCCATGCCGATATCCACCGTGCCATCGTGGATGGCCTGGATGCCCACCACCGAGCCGCCGGCGGCGATTTCGAGCTGCACGTCGGGGTATAGCTTGCCAAAGGTCTCGCCCAATTTGGCCACCAACGGTTGCAGCGTGGTGCTGCCCGCAAAGGTGAGCCGCCCGCTGGGCAACGGCGAGGGCGTAGCGGCGGGCGTGGGCGTGGGGGCCGGCTGGCATCCTATTAACAGCAAGCCCGCTAACATAAGGCCAGGTAGCAAACCTACAAGCGACCGAACCTTCATGGTTACACCTCGATCACAGAATGAGCAAAATAGAACGCCGGACGTTGGTTGCGCCCGGCGGGTTGCGAACTAGGCTGGAGAGGGCTGGGGTTCGCGCAACACCTCGTGAACCTTGCGGGCCAGCGAGGCGGGCGTGAAGGGCTTTTGGAGGAACGCGCCCCCCAGCCGCAGCACCCCCTGTTGCGTGATGGCGGCGTCGGTATAGCCCGATATAAAGAGCACCTGGATATGCGGGTCCAGCGTGCGCACCCGCTCGGCCAAGTCGCGCCCGCTCATGCCGGGCATGACCATATCGGTAATCATCAGGTTGACGCCGCCTTCGTGTTGGGCCAACTGCTCCAGCGCCTCGACGCCGTTCCCCGCTTCGAGCACATAGTACCCTTTGCGGCGCAACACCAAGGCCGCCAGGCCGCGCAACTCGGCCTCGTCCTCGACGATCAGCAGCGTGCCGCTGTGGAGCGCCTCCGGCTCCGGCGCGCCGCCGCTGGCGACCACGGCGGGCTGATCGTGGCGCGGCAGATAGACCTTGAATGCGGCGCCCTGCCCGGGAACGCTATAGACGCCAATGTGCCCGCCGCTCTGCTTGATGATGCCGTACACCGTCGCAAGCCCCAGGCCGCTGCCTTGCTGTTTGGTGGGATA
>CAZYPJ010000344.1:1546-3909 GCA_964649365.1 uncultured Anaerolineales bacterium
TTTGGTGGTATAGAACGGCGCAAAGATGTGGGCGAGCGTGTTGGCGTCCATGCCGGCGCCTGTATCGCTGACGGCCAACATGACGTACTCGCCTGGGCGCACTTCGGGGTGCTGCTTGGCGTAAAAAGCGTCCAGCGTGACGTTGGCGGTCTCTAGCGTCAAGACGCCGCCGTTGGGCATGGCGTCGCGCGAGTTGACGGCCAGGTTCATCACCACCTGCTCGATCTGCCCCGGGTCGGCAAAGGCCATCCCCAGCGCGGGGTTGAGCGCGCAGCGCAGTTCCACATCCTCGCCGATCAACCGTTTGAGCATTTTGCTCATATTTTCGATCAAGCGGTTCAGGTTAATCACCTGCGGCTGGAGCATCTGCTTGCGGCTAAAGGCCAGCAGTTGCCGTGTGAGCGAGGCGGCGCGCTCGCCCGCCTCGCGGATGGCCTGAATCTCGGCGCGCGGCTGGTTCGGCTCGTTGCAGTCGGCCATCTCCATTTCGAGCAGGTGGCAATATCCCAAGATGACGGTGAGCAGGTTGTTGAAATCGTGGGCCACGCCGCCCGCCAGCCGCCCGATGGCCTCCATCTTTTGCGCCTGGCGCAATTGCTCTTCGAGCTTGCGGTGCTCGCTGTGGTCTATGATATAGCCCTTGATCTCGACCAGTTCGTCGCCGTCGAACGCGCCGACCACATTGGCGATGACGGGCAGCGGTTGGCCGTCGCGGCGACGCAGTTCCAGCGCGTGGTGTTCCAATTTGACCTCGGCGCGCACCACGTCGCAGAAGGCGCCCCAGGCTTGGGGGTCGGAGTACAGCGTCGCCAGGTTGGCGCATTGCGCCTCCTCGCGCGAGCCGTAGCCAAAGATGCGCGCAAAAGCCGGGTTGCAGGCCAGGATGCGGCCATCGGGCGCGCCGATGAACGCGCCGGCCAGGTCGTCATCGAAAAAGGTGCGATAGCGCGCCTCGGCCAGCGTCAGCTCTTGGGTGCGGGCAGCCACCTGGCCTTCCAGGCCGCGATAGAGGCCGCGCAGTTCGGTAACCATGCGGTCAAAGGCGCGCGCCAGTAGGGTGATCTCATCTTGCGTCTGTTCGGGGGGCGCGGCGGCCAGCGCCAATACATCGGCGCGCGGCTGAAGGTCGCCGGCGGCCAGGCGGCCAGCGGCCAGCGCTAGCTTGCGCAACGGGCCGACCAACCACCTGGCGGCGGCCACCACAATCAGCAACAAGAGCAGGGTCGTCAGCGCGTTGCTGACGACCATCACCGTCAAGCCGGTGCGGGCCACGGCGCTGGTATCGGCGGTGGAGCGCACCAGGGTCAGATCTACGAGGTCATCGCCCCACCCCAAGTTGACATGCGCCACGTAATACTGGCGCTCGCGGTGCAGGCCCTCGGCCTCGTCATAGGGCATGGCGGCTTGCGTGGCCACCCGCGCCTCGCCATATCGCAGCCCCAGGTCGGCCTGTAGGCGATATTCGGCGATGATGCGCTTTAGCTCGGTCTCCAGGTCGATCCCAACGACGACCACGCCGGCGCCGTCGGCCACGGCGGCGCGGCTCAACAGCAACAGGCGCCCCTCGGAGGGATAGACCCGCAGGCCATCGCTGGCTACAGCCTCGCTCAACCGCGAATGGCGATAGACAGACGAAACCACCACGTAGAGGCGCTCCGCGCCGCGCTGGTCGGCGATCTGCACCAGGTCGAGCCTCATGCGGTCGCGCACCACCAGCGCGCGCTGGTTGAGGACGTGGGCCGCCTCAGCGCTGTCATCGGCCAGAGCCTGGGCCACAGCGGGGTCGTCGGCCAACATGCGGGCCGCCGCCTTGACGTTTTCCGAGCGGTTGCCCAACACCTGGACGATCCGCGCGACGTCGGCGTCGGCCTGCTGCTGCAACAACTCGCGTTGGGTCAACATGGTGCCCACCGAAAATGAAAACGCGCCGACGCCCAGCGACAGCGACATCAACACCAGAACAGAGACAAAGAACTTGGCGGCCAGCGGCAGCGTGCGCCAGCGAAGCGCCGCCCTACTGAGCCAGCGATGCGGCCTAGCCATACGATTCCCCCCGGATCCCATCAGTGCGCGATGAAACTATGGTGTGTACCTCGGTTAGTGTATCTAAATATCTTTAACGTTCCATTCGCGTTGTGTTAACCGATAGTTAACAATATTTAAATCGGCGCCTGGCGCTTGCCGCCGCGCCCGCCGTTGTGGTATAGTGCGCCCGAAGAGTGGGGCCAGGCCCGTTTGACCTGGCCGATGAACAGGAGGTTGATGACTATGCAAAAAACGACGCTTTGGCTCGACACTGCCTACCGCATCGGCGCGGTGGACCCACGCATATTCGGCGGCTTTTTGGAGCACATGGGCCGCGC
>CAZYPJ010000344.1:3919-4411 GCA_964649365.1 uncultured Anaerolineales bacterium
CGTCTATCACCCGCAATCCGTCCACGCCGACGAAGACGGCTTTCGCAAAGACGTGATGGCCGCGCTGCGCCGCCAACGCTACACCGCCATGCGCTACCCGGGCGGCAACTTTGCCTCCGGCTATCACTGGATGGACGGCGTCGGCCCGCGCGACAAGCGCCCCGTGATCCGCGAGTTGGCCTGGCAATCGCTGGAATCCAACCAGTTCGGCGCCGACGAGTTCATCAAGCTCAGCCGCAAGATGGGCTGGACGCCGATGTTCACTGTGAACCTGGGCACAGGAACGCCCGAAGAGGCGCGCAACTGGGTCGAGTATTGCAACTGTCCGCCGCCCTCCAAATACGCCGCCATGCGCGCCGCCAACGGCTACCCGCAGCCGCACGCCGTCAAGCTGTGGTGCCTGGGCAACGAGATGGACGGCCCCTGGCAATTGGGCCACGTGCCCGCCGCCGAGTCCGCCATCCGCGCGCAGCAGGCCGCCAAGATGATATA
>CAZYPJ010000345.1:0-4393 GCA_964649365.1 uncultured Anaerolineales bacterium
ACAGTTATTCTATACTAAGATGGTCTTGAATCTTGTAAGAAAAAATCTTGTTAATCCTGTAAATCTTGTCCAAATATCTTTATCGTTGTGTCTTGGTGGTTGATCCTAAGGAGGCCCTATGCGCATCATTGATCCGCACGTACACATCTGGAAGAATGACCCCGCCTATCCCTGGGCGCCCGAGACGACCCGCCCGCCCGCCGAGGACGCCACCGCCGAGATGTTGCTCGACTTGATGGCGCGCTACGGCGTGGAGCGCACCGTGCTGGTGCAGGTGATCCATTACCGTTGGGATAACCGCTACACCGCCTGGGCGCTGAAGGAATACCCGAACAAGTTCATGGGCGTGTGTCGCGTCAACCCGCTCGACCCCGCCGCGCCCGACCACCTGAGCATGTGGACGGAGCAGCACGGCTTTCACGGCGTGCGGCTCAGCCCGGCGGTGGATGCGTCGGGCGATTGGTTTCGCGGCCCGCTGATGGCGCCCCTCTTTCGGCGCGCCGCCGATCTGGGTGTGCCGATGTGCATCCTCACCGGCCCCGACCGCCTGCCCGACCTGGCCCGGCTGATCGAACGCTGCCCCGATCTCGATGTGGTGGTGGACCACATGGCCGATTGCCCCCCCGACCGGCCCGACCTGTTGGCCAAGCTGCTCGACCTGGCGCGTTACCCCAGAGTGTATGTCAAGATCAGCCATACCTGGTCGCTCTCCAAGCAAGAGTATCCGTGGCGCGATACGCACGACCTGGTCAAGCGGGTCTATGGGGCGTTCGGCGCGCAGCGCATCATGTGGGCCACGGATTGGCCCGTCTGCCTGGCCCGCGCTACCTACGACCAGACGCTGGCCGTCGCGCGCGACGCGCTGGATTTCATCGCGCCCGAGGATCGCCCCTGGGTGCTGGGCCAGACGGCGCTCAAGCTGTGGCCGTTCGGGGAGAGTGGTCAGTGATCAGTTTTCAGTGGGCGACGCTGATGGTGATCTCACTGAAAACTGATGACTGACAACCAAATGACGGACCGAGGAGGTTGGCATGACTGAACGCATTGCGCGCGTCGAGGCGATCCGCGTCGCCGGCCAGCGCGATTACCAGGCGACAGCGGGCTTGCGCGCGCCCGAACTGCCCGCGCCCAGCGCGCTGGCGCTGGATCATAACCAGGGGCGACACCTGTGCGTCTATCCCACACGCGCCGAGACGCTGCTGGTCAAGATCACTACGGCGTCGGGGATCGTGGGGTGGGGCGAGGCGCACTCGCCGCCGGCGCCCCGCGTCAGCCAGGCGCTGATCGAGGACCTGTTCGCGCCGCAGCTCATCGGCAAGGACGCGCTGGCCATCGAGGCCCGCTGGGACGAGTTGTACGCCTCGATGCGGCTGCGCGGCCATATCAGCGGGTTCATGTTGGAGGCGCTGGCGGGGGTGGACATCGCCCTGTGGGACATCGCCGGCAAGGCGCTCGGCCAGCCGATCTACAAGCTGCTGGGCGGGCCGTTCGCGGCGTATGAGCTTCCCTCACCCCATGAGCGACAGCTTGAGGATCTACCCGAGCCGCCAGCCGCTCAAGCGGACAGGCTACGGCTACCAAGCCGCCCTCCGGCGGCTAGGAATCGTGACAACGAGGCGCCTTTGGCCCGCGAAGGCGGGCTTGGTAATCGTCGCCTGCGCGCTGTAGCGGCTGGCGACTCGGGCGAACCCAAGTTACCGCATATGCCCCCGGCCTCCTCTCCCGAGGAGAGAGGAGAAAGCAACCTGCGCGCGCCCTGCTACGCTTCGGGCGTGCCAGGGAGCACGCTGGACGAGCGCTTGGCGGCGGCGGAGGCGTACATCGCGCGTGGGTTCACGGCGATGAAACTGTCCATCGGGCGGGGCAGCCTGGCCGATGATCTAGTCCAGGCGCAGGCCGTGGCCGAGCGCATTCACGGGCGCGCCGACCTGCTGGTGGACGCGCACGGCTGCTACGACGCGCGCTCGGCCATCCCGGCGGCGCAGGCGCTGGAGGCGGCGGGCGTGCGCTGGCTGGAAGACCCCTTGCCGCCGGAGGATACAGCGGGCTATGCGACGCTGTGCGCCGCTGTGGCCATGCCCATTGCCAGCGGCGAGACCGAGTGCACCCGCTGGCAGTTCCACGACAAGCTCGCCCGCCGCGCGGCGGACGTGATCTTGCCCGATATTTGCCGCGCCGGGGGCATCTCCGAGGGGCGCAAAATCGCGTGGTTGGCCGATCTCTACAACACGCCCTGGTGCGCGCACGCCAGCATCGGCTCGTGGGTGCATCTGGCGGCGGCGCTGCACCTGGCCGTGGCCACGCCCAATTTCCTGCTGTGCGAATACCCCAATCCGCTCGCGCCTAACCCCTTGGGCGACGATTTGCTGACCGCGCCGCTGCGCTACGAGGCGGGCCATCTGGTCATCCCCGACGGCCCGGGCCTGGGGATCACGCTCGACGAGGCGGCGCTGGCGGCGCTCCGCGTCGGCTGAAAGGATCCTGGACAGGAGATACAAGCTGAACAAGATTTTAGTTCGATATGAGCAATGTCATCCGTTGAATATACTCAGTATATTAAGGAATGAATCCTGTGAATCTTGTTAATCTTGTCCAAGAACGCGCCGTTGCACCAAGTCCCACTTGTTGCCGTAGAGGTCGTAAAAGACGACCACTACGCCGTAGGCTTCCTGGCGCGGCTCCTCGGCAAAGCGCACGCCGTGGGCGCGCATGTGGTGGTAATCGCCCCAAAAGTCATCGGTATCGAGGAACAGGAACACGCGCCCGCCGGTCTGGTTGCCGATGTGTTCCATCTGCTCCGGCGTGCTCGCTCGGGCGAGCAGCAGCGTCGCGCCGGTCGAGCCACGCGGCGCCACGCGCACCCAACGCTTGCCGCCGCCCAGCGGCGTATCTTCCACCAGGTCGAACTGCAGCGCCTCGGTGAAAAAGGCGATGGCCTCGTCGTAATCGCGCACGACGAGCGCCAGGGACGCAATCGAGTGAGCCATCGCACCCTCCTCAGGGCCGCGTTATGCGGCGCGCAATAGGAACAGGGTCGCAGCCAGCGCGACCACCGTCATGGCCGCAACGACGATCAAAATGGTTCTGGAGGTGGTCTTGGCGCTGCGCTCGCGGGGCGTGAGGGGGCGCGTCTTGTGCTGGTTGCGCCGCTCCAGCCCGGCGCCCAGGGCGACCCCTAGGCCGCTGCCCAACGCCGGCCCTAGCGCCGCCCCCAGGGCGATGTTCTTGATGGCCAGGCCCACCCCCGCGCCCAGCATCAGGCCCACGCCCATCCCCACGCTCATGCCGATGCCCCTATAGTGGCCCTCGGGGTAGAGTCCCGGCTCATCGCCGGGTTGGCGCGTGCGCGCGGCGACCAGGGCGCCCAACAGCGCGCTGACGGCGAGAACCACTATCATGGCGAGAATGATCCAAGAGACCATGATCTGCTCCTTCTGAAGCATAGAGCCAGCGGCGCTTCCCTAATCTATTACCTCATGGGAGCGGCGCGCATCCAACAAAAGGATGGATCGGAATGCGGCGCTACCTCTGCAATTCGCGCGCCTCGACGGCGCGATAGCGGCCAGGGGCGAACCACGCCGGGCGCAGGGCGCGCGTGGGGCAGAACGTGAGGCAGCGCATACACTCCTGGCAGCGCCCCGCCGAGACGGGGTAGGGCGCCAGCGAGATGTTGCCCGCCGGGCACAGCTCGGCGCACAGGCCGCAGCGCGTGCAGGCGGCCTCATCCACCACCAGGCGGTGCGCCGTCAACGCCACCAACCGCCACATCCAGCGGCTGCCCACCACGGCATAGACCAGGTCGGACAGGATGGGGACGCGCCCCCAACGCGCCTGCCCGACCAACAGTTCCTCGGCGTAACGCCTGGCCTGGGCGATCCCGCTTGTGCGCCGCCGCTCGTCCCAGGCGTCGCTCATTTTGATGAAAATGTTGGGCGGCATCGGGATTTCGCGCGCGCCGATGGGCCGATACCCCTTGGCTTCGAGCGCGCGGCGCAGCGGCCCCACGATTCCGCCCGACATGCCGCCCAACGTATCCACCATGAAGGCCGGCGCGCCCTGGCCTGACGGCAGCGCCCGCACGAAATCCCACACCACGGGATAAGAGGTACCCACCGCTACAGGAAAGGCGATTCCCAGCGTGTGCCTCACGACCACATGCGCCGGATCTGCAGCCACGATGCGGCGCAGCGTCACCTCTAGGCCGCGCGCGGCGAAAACCTCGGCCATCGCGCGCGCGACCAACAGCGTATTGCCCGTGCCTGTAAAGTAGTAAAAATCCACCGGACGGTTATCCATCACGTTGCCTCGCGAAAGGATGGGCCAAGTATATGCTAGGTTTGGGGAATATCCAATCTCGCGCGCGCCCGCGCCGATCTGACCGTTGCCGGGGCAA
>CAZYPJ010000346.1:0-4374 GCA_964649365.1 uncultured Anaerolineales bacterium
GTGCGAGGGCTCACCGGCGATGTGGCGAGGGTGGGGCGAGATACCGGCCAGTGGCTGGGCGCTGCGCGCCGAGTTTGCCGCCCACGACGCGAAGCGTGTCTTTGACCTGCCCGATGCGGACGCGAGCGCCGATCTGTCGGCTCATCGGAGAGGCTGTCGCTGCGGCGATGTGTTGCGTGGCGTACTCGACCCGCCCGAATGCCCGTTGTTTGGTCGCGCCTGCACCCCCGCACGGCCCGTCGGGCCGTGCATGGTTTCGGGCGAAGGATCGTGCGCGGCGCACTATCGTTATGGAGGGGTTTTGACGTGATGGCGGAGGTCGTTCTACTGGCCCATGGCAGCGGCGGCGTGCTGAGCCACGAGTTGATCGAGCGCGTGTTTCTCAGGCATCTAGGCAACCAAGCGCCGGAATCGCTGGAGGATGCCTCTAGTATCTCATTGGCCGACGCCCAAGGATGCTTGCTCGGTCAGCCCGTGATGACTACCGATGCGTATGTGGTGCAGCCGAGCTTTTTCCCGGGCGGCGACATCGGCAAATTGGCAGTGGGCGGCACGGTCAACGATCTAGCCATGCGCGGCGCGGCGCCGCTCTACCTAACGGCTGGCTTTATCCTCGAAGAGGGGCTGCCGCTGGATGATCTGGAGCGCGTGGTCGCTTCGATGGCGGCGACGGCGCGCGCTGCCGGTGTGCGCATCGTTGCCGGCGATACCAAAGTGGTAGGACGTGGCCAGGCCGACAAACTGTTCATCAATACAGCGGGGATTGGTCTGGCGCCAGTTGGGGTGAATATCTCAGCGACCAACGTCCAGCCCGGCGATGTAGCGTTGGTCAGCGGCGCGGTGGGCGATCACGGTCTGGCAATCATGACCCAACGAGAGGGACTGCGCTTTGACAGCCCATTAGCCAGTGACTGCGCGCCGCTTAACTCGATGGTGCGGGCGATGTTGGAAGCGGCTCCGCACATTCACACCCTGCGCGACCCCACGCGCGGCGGTTTGGCGACGGCGCTGTGCGAGTTGGCTGCTAGCTCGCATGTAGGCGTCGAGATCGAAGAATCTGCCGTTCCCGTCCATGAGGCGGTGCGAGCGGCCAGCGAATTATTAGGGTTGGATCCGTTCTATGCGGCTAATGAGGGCAAGTTGATAGCCTTCGTACCCCAGGGCGAAGCCGACGTCGCATTACAGGCCATGCGCGCACACCCCTTGGGGCGTGAAGCAGCAATCATCGGGCGCGCGGTAGTTGAGCACCCTGGTCGTGTCGTTGCGCGAACGTTATTGGGCACGCGGCGCTTGCTTGATATGTTAGCAGGCGAGCCATTGCCGCGCATCTGCTGAGATTATGCGCTGCTTTCGCGCCTGGCTCATGAGGCCTGGCAGCGTCTGTTAGGAGGAGCCTTGAATCGAGATAATTCCAATCGTACTTTGGAGCGTACTCTGGCGGGAGTGACCATTGGCCACGCTCTACATGATAGCTGGTATGGCGTGGCGCCAGTGTTGCTGGCGGCAATGAGCGCACTACCCACTTTTGGTCTGACCAATTCCGATATCGGCCTGATCTTATTGTTCTATCAAGCGATTTCTTCGGTGACCCAGCCGTTCTTTGGTCGGCTTAGCGAGCGAATGGGAGGCCGATGGTTAGGCGTCGGGGCGATTATTTGGACTACGCTCATGTTCTCGGGGGCTGTGTTAGCCCCTTCTAAATTGTTTGTGGCGATCTGTGTGGCGTTAGCGGGCTTCGGATCGGGGGCCTGGCATCCCCAGGGTACGGCCAACGCCACTATTGCGGGCGGTAAGCGTTATGGCGCAACGGCCGCTGCACTCTTTTTCACCGGCGGAACTCTGGGGACCGCGCTCCTTGGCTCAGCCCTAGGCGGTTTCTTGCTAGATAAATATGGCCGCCAATCGCTTCTATTGATCGCGGTGCTTGTTCTTTTCGTGACGCTGACGGTTGTTCGCCAGATCATCCCTAATGAGCCAACTGCGGTCAAGAAAGCAGTCGCAAGCGGGCACAGCAATGGCCGAGACCGAACGTTTTGGGTGATTCTTAGCCTGTTGCTGGGAGGTATCGCGTTGCGCTCGTTGACCAATACTAGTCTCACTACCTACATCCCCAAATACTATCAGGACCTTGGCGCCTCGCCCGCGACGTATGGCGGCGCGATGTCGCTGTTTCTGGTCGCTGTGGCCATCGGCGGCGTCGTAGGCTCTTATCTGGCCGACCGTATAGGGCTGCAACGTGTTCTGGCGATCTCGTTAAGCCTCTCGGCATTGTGCCTGTTCGGTTTTCTACGAGCCGACGGGATGTGGAGTTATGTCTTGTTGGCGCTGCTTGGTTTCTGGATCGGACCTTCGCATACATTGTTCGTAGTAGCCGGGCAGCGACGTTTCCCCGAACGTATGGCGATGATGGCGGGCGTATTCCTCGGCTTTACCTTTGTGAGCGGCGCGGGCGGCGCTTGGGTGTTGGGGTTGGTGGCCGACCACTTGGGGTTGAAAGCGGTGCTGAGCATCTTGCCGTGGGCGCTGTTCGCAGCGGCCGGCTGTGCATTGCTCAGCGTGCCAAACAAATCGCCAGAGGCGGCGACTGAGCCGGAACGCGTCCCTGCTGCCTGAAGTTACGCCTCGATTGACGGGATGGCGTGCGTCTTTTACAATGCGTGCTGTCACCTTATTTTCACAGGAGGCCAGCTTGAACATCCTACGTTTTATTGGCAACCTCCTTTTGGCTATCGTGCTGATTGCGCTGATAGCGGCGATCTTGCTGCTGGGCGGCGGGATGGTATTATCGCGGACGTGGGAGACGGCTGGCTTGGACGAAAGTGCCGAGGGTGGCCAATGGCTCTGGATCGAAGCGCAGCCGATCTATTATCGTATTTGGGGGGGCGAAAATAGCTCCACGGTTGTGTTAGTGGATGGCTTTGACGTCGGGGGATCGGCGACCTGGCTGATCAATGGCCCTGCATTGGCCAAATCCGGCCTGCGTGTGGTGGCTGTTGACCTCAAGGGATTTGGTCATTCGGTGCGCGATCCTCAACCGCACTATTCGTTGGATGAGCAGGCGCTGTTGCTCGGTAAGGCGCTCAATGAGTTACATATCTCGAACGCTACGGTAGTGGGCTGTGGCTGGGGCGGCGCGGTGGCCTCGCAACTGGCTCGCGAGCAGCCACAATTTGTCAAGCAACTCGTGCTAATCTCACCTAGTGCACGGAACAGTGCTATGCTTTGGAAATCGGTGGCCGATATCCCTTATCTGGGACGGGCGGTCGTTTGGACGTGGGCTTGCGGGCCGTTGCGTTGGCTGGAGGAACGCCTGGGTTTCTATAACCCGAAGACGATGCCGAAGGACTATGCGCAGCAGACCAGACAATCCACCCACATTGTCGGCACGACTGACGCCTTGTTAGCGATGGCTCGCTCTTCTCAAAAGAGTGAGGTTGCATCTTTCCCACGCGCTCAAGTCCCTACAGTGATCCTGTTGGGCGAACGCGATTTTCGGACCGCGCTAGAGGAGGGTCGTCATCTACAGCAAGCTTGGCCCGGCGCGCGGCTAGTCACGATCCCTGACGCGGGGCATTACGTGCATATCGAGCAGAGCGCCCAGGTCAACCACCTCCTCGCTGAGCTTTGCTTGCAGGAGATACACTGAACCGCAAGGTGTGATTTTCCACTCCGACCTCAGTTTGTATGAGGTCGGAGCTTTTTTATGCCAAGCCCCGATTGTGTTGGGCTTGTCGTTAAGTCAGGATTGAAAGGTTAACCATCTCGTAACTTGCGACTAACTTATAAGTAACCCTGGTGGGGTATCATGAAGTCATAGAAACAAAAACAATCGCCCGAGTGGAGAGGATATAGGAATGGAAACCCGCAAGCACACCGCCGCTACGCTGATCGTAATCGCCGCTATCGCGCTCGCCAGTTTGCTGGCAGCGCCTGCTGTCGCCGCCGAGGGCAAGCATGTCGCCCACCAACCTACCGGAGCCGGGATCGTGCAGGGCGTCGTGTTCAACGATTGGGATCAGGATGGCGAGCGCGATGTTGAAGAGCCAACGCTGCCCGACGCCGAGATCATTCTGTTCGCTCTGAACGGCGATGTGATAGCGACTGTGATAACCGATCTGGATGGCGCGTTTCGTTTTGAGGGCGTCAGGGCTGGCGGCTACGTGCTGACGGAAAACGATCCTCTGGGCTACTCGACGTTGGGCGAGAACGGGATGACCGTCATCGTCCGCGATGGCGAGACGGCGGAGGCCAATTTCGCTGATGTGCTGCTGCTGACCACAATCGAGCCGGAAACCCAACGGACGGCCATCGAAATTGAAGTGGCCGTCCGCTAGAAAATGACCATTCGCCCGCAGGCGGGGATGTGGGGGGAGA
>CAZYPJ010000347.1:0-4359 GCA_964649365.1 uncultured Anaerolineales bacterium
GATCGGCGTTGAGATCATCGCTATCGGCAACGAGTTGTTGGCGGGCGATGTGTTGGATACCAACAGCCATTGGCTCTGTGGGCGGTTGACGGGGCTAGGGGGCGGGGTGCGGCGCGCCACCATGGTGGGCGACGATCCCATCGCCATCGTCGATGCGTTGCGCGGGGCGCTGGCGCGCGGCGCGCGATTGATCGTGACCACCGGCGGGTTAGGCCCTACCGAGGATGATCGCACGTTGGAATCGGTCGCCGCCGCGCTGGGCCTAGGCTTGACCGAGCATCCGCTGGCGCTAGAGCAAGTAGCTGCCAAATACACCGCTCTGGCGCGGCAGGGAGCGGTCGCCTCTGCCGAGATGACCCCGGCGCGCGCCAAAATGGCGCGCCTGCCAATCGGCGCCGAGCCGCTGGCCAATGGCGTGGGGGCGGCGCCTGGCGTGTTGCTCCGGACTGGCGAGCAGATCATCGTCTGCCTGCCCGGCGTGCCCGCCGAGCTGCGCGACATTTTCGAAGGCTCGTTGCGGCCCACGTTGGCGGCGCTGTTGGGACAGGGAGCTTATCGGGCCTGGGCGCTGACCGTAGCTTGCGGTGATGAATCGGTGTTGGCGCCGATCCTGGCGCGGGCCGGGGCCGCTCATGCCGGGGTGTATATCAAATCGCGCGCGCGGCGCTTTGGGGTGGATATCCGCTTCACTGTGACGCTCTCGGCCCGCGCGCAGGAGGTCGCCGAAGCCGAGTCGCGCCTGCGCGCCGCCCACGAAACGCTCGCAGCGCTGCTGGCCGAGGCGGGGATCACGATTGTGGAGACGATACAACAGGGCTGAGCATCCACTCGGCGACAGAGCGGATGACGATGGTGCGCTCCTCAAGCTCAATAGGGGTCTGATTCGCCTCGCAGAGGATTGTCCCCCGTGGCAGATCGAGCGCGCGCATGGCGCCGGCCAGGGCGCGCGTTTCTCGTTCGCGCACAGCAGATTGATTCATATCCATCGCTGCCTGGATGGGTTCGCCCCGCTGCGGCAAGTAAAAATCCACCTCATAGCCGGCTGGCGTCGTCACATAATAGATACCCTGGCCACTGCGCCGAAGCGCCAAAAAGATCAGATTCTCTAGCAATTTGCCGGTGTCCGGTGAAAACGCAACCCCCACTGCTTGTAGCAAACCCGTATCAATACCATACACCTTTTTGGCGCGATTTGTTGGCGCTTGACGGCATAGTCGTGCACGTTCACGGTGAAAAAGAGCCAACTGGCGGCCAGGTGGTCGAGGTAGTTTTTGACGGTGTTGACGCTGCCCAGTCGCAGATGTTCTTTGAGCTTGTTGAACGAGATCAGTGAGGCCGGGTTGCTGGCCAGATAAAAGGCCAATTCCTTGAGCGCGCCCAACTCGCCAATGCGATAGCGCGCGGCGATGTCGCGATAGAGGATATCGTTATAGAGCGCCTGGTGCAAGCCCAGGTCGGGGTATTTAAGCGGGTCGGGGATGCCGCCGCGCAGCAGGTAATCGCGTAGGTGACGCTGCAAATCGGCCTGGTTAGCCGTGGTGAGGCGCGCCAGATCGGGGATGATGACGCCTCGAAAGCGCAGAAACTCTCCAACAACTGGGGACGTTCTGGATTTCGTCGAGGATGAATACCCGACGCTGACCGTGGAGTTGGGCCAGATAGCGATAGAGGTCGTTAGCGTCCGCAGCGCTGAACCCCAAGAAACGCTCATCCTCAAAACTCACATAGTAGAACGTATCCTGCCCCAGGCGATGGGCCAGTTGCGCCAGCAGGGTGGATTTGCCCACGCGCCGCAGTCCCGATACGATGACGGCATGGGGCGTGGGCGCGAGCCGCTCCAGCGCAGCCAGCTGTTCGCGCTCGACGCCCGGGTCGCGCTGCCAGAACGTCTCGGCTTGTTCCAGCAGCAGCGTCCTGATCTATTCTCCGCTCCAACGCGCAGCCCAAGTGGTAGGGTTGTCGCTCATAGTGAAAGGATAGCATAAAAAGTTTTCATTGTTAATGAAAACTTTTTATTTCCGCACATAATACCGCCCGCGCTTGTCGCCGATGCTGAGCAGCAGGCTCTTTTGTACCAGATCGGCCAGGTCGAGCCGCAGGGTTTCGGGCGTCACATCGGGGCACAGATCTTGGTAGTCGCGGTTGGTGATGCGCTCGTGGGTCTCCAAAAAGCGAATGGCCCGCGCCTGGCGCAGGTTGATCTCACGGCCCGTCTGTTCCTTGACCTGCTGGGCCGTCTGTTGCAGGGCGACCGCCTCGTCGGCGGGGCGGGGCGGCTCGGCGGCGGGCGCAGCGACCGGCTCGCGCGCAGAGCGCATGGCGCCGCCGCGTTGTGGGCTGGCGGCGCGACTCGGTTCCGGCGGCGCGGCTTTGCGCAGCGTCACCACCAGGCTGCGCTCGGTTTCGCGGAAATCGGGCGGGGGCTGGTGGGCGCGCCCCAACGCCTCATAGATGATATCCACTCCCTGGCCCAGTTCCTCGATATAGCCCCAATAGTGCAGGCCGCGCACCAGTCGTGGGTTGCGAGAATAATGCTCGTCGCGCATATTCTCCAATGTAATATGGCCGGGCAGGCGACCGGGCGAGATGATCTCGATGCGGTCGTCGAACAGACGCACCTCCACGCGCTGGCCGGTGATGGAATAATCGCGGTGGCAGATGGCGTTGACCAGCGCTTCGCGCATGGCCTCGGGGGGATATTCGTAATGTTCCTCGCGCGCCATGCCGTTGGTGGTGGCGCCGCGCTGGGTCTCTTCCAAGAGCACCTGCCAGGCGTGCTCGACCACGCGCGCGGCGGGGCCGACCACATCCACCCGGCGGCTATACCGCTCGTCGGAGGCCACCACCTCGCGCATACTGGTTCCCCTAAAACGCACCAGCACCACGCCTACCTGCGGGAAAAAGTGTTGTGGATGCTTGCCAAAGAGCAGCATCCCCGCCACGGTGGGGCGACCTTCGGCGTCAATGGCGCCCACGTCGCGCAACAGTTCGGCGCGGGTGAACGATTCGCCGCGCGGCCCGCGCTTGATGCGGTTGCGCTGGTACTCGGCAATGATCTCGTCGTCGAAATCGTCCAGCGTGGCCCCGGCGACGTAATCCTCCTCGAAGGCGGCCACGGCGCGGCTCGACGCGACGCGCGCAACCTGTTCGGGGTTGAGCCGCACATTCAACGCGCCGGTGCGGACATAGATCGCTTTGCCGCCTACACTTACCTGGTACGACGTGGGTTTGATAGCGATAGCGGCCACCTGACCCCAAGGGCCTTCTTCCAGGCGAAACTCGGGGAGGTCGCCGGCGCGCAGAGGCGGCTCGAGCGCTAGCAGCGCGCGCGCCAGTAATGGTTCCACGTCGTCGGCCACGTTGGGGCGCACGCGCCCTTGTGGGTCCATGCCCACGACAATGGTGCCGCCCATGTTGTTGGCAAACGCCGCGATCTGTTCCGCCAGGGTATCGGCGTCCGGCTCGTCAATGAACTCGAGCATCGGCCCAGGCCCTCGTTTCACCAGCGCAGGAATGTTCATGGCGCACCTCTTAACCGCAGAGACGCAGAGATCTGGACAGGATTTACAAGCTTTACAGGATTCATGGCCCGCCTCTTATCTTGAATCATGTTCATCTTGTTCATCATGTTAAAATCTCTGTGCTCTCCGTGCCTTCGTGGTGAGTCTAAAGCACGATCGCAAAGGGGTAGGTGATGACCCAGCCGCCGCCCTGGCGGCGCACTTCTACCAATACGCGGCTGACGCCGGGCGCGCCGCCGACGTTGGAATGGATCAGCACGATATAGTAGCGCGCGCTACCGCGCTCGAACGCTTTGGTGATCTCGAAACTGGTAAAGGGCATCTGCCGCCCGCCGGAGAGCTGTTCGAGCTGCTCGATGAACTCACCTTTGGTGATGGGCCGGCCGTAGATGTCGGTGAGATAATCTTGCGCCGTGAGCCGATAGACCTCGTCGTAATTACCCTGGGCGATGGCGTTGAAATAGGTCTCGATGGCCTTGTTGGGGGTCAGCCCCACCTTATCTTCGTAAAAATCATAGAGCTGGTAGCCGATGTAGCCCAGCAGCGCCAGGATGATGAGCACCCCGCCGATGCGGATGTAGAGCGCGTAGCGTTGCCAGTTCTTGCGCATAGGTCACTTCCTCGTTGGCGTTTTCTTGATGATGCCGAGGCCGCGCTTTTTGGCGGGCGCGGCGGCGGGCTGGTCAATCTTTGGTTCCGGCGCGACAGGCGGCGGCTCTTGGGCGGTCGCCTTGCCCTTGGGTTTGGCCACGGGCTGCGACTTGGGGGCGGGCGGCTCTTGCGGCAGCAACTCGGGCTGCGTGGCCAGGGCGGCGACCTTGCGGGCGCGCGCCGGCGT
>CAZYPJ010000348.1:0-4350 GCA_964649365.1 uncultured Anaerolineales bacterium
GGCGAGGTGCGGTACATGGGCAAGCCCAGGCTCAACGCCGACGGCGACATCGTCGGCGGCGTAGGCGACCAGGGCGGCCTCCAATGCCCCTGCCCGGTGTTCAGCAATTCGGGCCACCAGGGGCCGGTCTCGTTGACCTACTGCTATTGCTGCGCGGGGCATTTCCGCTTCCATTATCAGATCGCCCTGGGCGTCAAACTGGCCACCAAGGCGGTGCTCTCATCGGCGCTGGCCAGCGAGGGAACCGAGCCGTGCCGGTTCGTGTACGAGATCGTAGCATAAGCGCCCCATACAGACGAGGTTTCTCCGTCCCTTGTTGGACGTACTATCTTGCATTGCCAACGCGCCGGAAAGGAGACCCGATGGACGCAAAATTCAAGCCCGCTATCGTTCTCTCGCTCATGATCGTTGTGCTGGCGATGGTGGCTTCCGCCGGAGGGTTGTGGCTCCCCGGCCTGTACCGCGACAACGCCCAGGTCACGGCGGCCTGGCGCGGCAACGACCTGGTGACGCTGGTCGTGGCGGCGCCGCTGCTGGTCGCAGGGCTGATCCTGTTCCGGCGTGGCTCGCTGCGCGGGCTGCTCGTCTGGCTGGGGATGTTGGGCTATATGCTCTACAACTATCTCTTTTACCTGTTCGGGGCGGCGCTCAACGAGTTCTTTTTGATCTATGTGGCGCTAGTCTCGATCTCCATTTTCGCGTTGATCTTTTCCCTGCCACGCATTGACGCCCGCGCCATCGCGCAGCGCTTTGGCCCGCGCACGCCCGTCGGCTGGGTGGCGGGGCTGCTGTTGCTGTTCATCGTCCCCTGGGGGCTGATGGAGATCTCGCGGGCGCTGAGTTTTATCTTTACGGGCCAGGTTCCGGCGGATGTGGCGCAGACGGGCCACCCCACAGCGGTGGTGTACGCCCTGGATCTGACGCTGATCGCGCCGTTCATGGTGTTGGCCGCCATCTGGCTGTGCCAGCGCCGGCCCTGGGGCTATGTGCTGGGCGTCATCATGGTGTTGAAGGGCGTCGCCTACCCGCTGGCGCTGATCGCCATGTCGTTCTTTGCGCAAGCGGCCACCGGCCAGGGCGATTCGTTCCTGCCGGTGTACATTGGCCTGCTCGTGGGCTGCCTGATCGCCGCTGTGCTGCTGTTCGCCAATATGCGCCGTGCGGCGCCTTAGCAGGAGCGCCAGCATCCTGCTGGCAACGGGCCGCCAGGATGGCGGCGCTCCACATGAGACTGAAGGGGCAACGTATGAAAGTGATTGTCATCATCCTCGGCGTCGGCGTCGGCTTGCTGGCCATCGGCTGGGCGGGGCTGCAAGTGAAGCCCAAGCCCTTTCCGGCTTTCCCGCAGACCGGCGGCAAGCTCGAAACCATGCCGCTGCGCCAGGGGCTGCCCGCGCCGGTGGAGCGCTACTATCGGATGATCTATGGCGACCATGTTCCCGTGGTCACATCCGCCGTCATCACGGGCCGCGCCAAGTTGCGCCCCTTTGCGAACGTCGTCATGCCGGCGCGCTTTCGCTTTACGCACACGGCGGGCCAGGACTATCGCCACTATATCGAGGCGACCTGGTTCGGCCTGCCGATCATGCGCGTCAACGAGCGCTACCTGGACGGCAAGGGCTTTATGGATTTGGGCTTTACCACGGATGAAGGCCCCAAGCTCAACCAGGCCGCCAACATCGGCCTGCGGGCCGAGACAATCTGGCGGCCCAGCCGGTACGTCACCGATCCGCGGGTGCGCGGGGCACCGGTGGACGACGCCACGGCGATCTTGATCGTGCCTTTTGAGGAGCAGGAGGATCGTTTCATCGCGCGCTTTGACCCCGAGACGGGCCAATTGGTCATGCTAGAGGCGATGCGCTACCGCGATTCCAACAGCCCGGCTAAAATCCTCTGGCTGGCCGAGAACGCGAGCTGGGGGGTGTTCAACGGCTACACCCTCTCCAACGTGGGCGAGATCACCTGGTTCGACCAGGGGACGCCGTGGGCGGTGTTTACAGTCGAGGACATTCGCTACAACGTGGATGTGAGCGAGTACGTGCGGCAGAGGGGATTGTAGAGATGCCCACCAACACCGCCAGCGCCCGCCGCTCCGCCGCCCTCCTGCTCTCCGAAGGCTCCAGCCTGACGGCGCGGCAGACGATCTCGGCGCTGGGGCCGCTGGGCTACACCCTCGACCTGTGCGACACCAACCCCTGGTGCATGGGGCGCTTTTCGCGCTTTGTGCGGCGGGTCTATCGCTGCCCGGCGATGGGCGCCGACCCTGAAGGCTACCTGGCGTTTATCCAGGGGCGAATCGCCGGGGGCGATTACGACGCGCTCTTGCCGGTGCACGAGCAGGCGTTCCTCTTTGCGCGGATGCAGCGGTCGCTTGGCCGCCAGGTAGGGCTGGCGTTGCCGCCCTTTGAGAGCCTGACGCGGCTCCAGAGCAAGGCCGCCTTTGCGCGCACGCTGCTGGAGCTTGGCCTGCCGCAGCCCCGCGCCTGGTTCATCCACACCGAGTCGGAGCTGGCGCAGATCAGCGCTTTTCCCTGCTACCTCAAAGCGCCCTACAGCACGGCGGGGAACGGCGTGTGGCGCGTGCGCTCCGCCGCCGACCTGCCGGGCGTGATCGCGACGCTGGGCGAGCGCGGCCTGCTCGACGGCCAGACCGAGTTGGTGGCGCAGGCCGCCGCCTCGGGCGACCTTTCGCAGGCGCAAGCCGTGTTCGAGCGCGGGCGGTTGATCGCCGTACACTGCACCAGCCAGCGGGCCGAGGGCGTGGGCGGCAGCCAGAGCGCGCGCTTGAGCGTAGATCACCCCGCCGTGCGCGAACACCTGGCGACCCTGGGCCGCGCCCTGGATTGGCACGGCGCGTTGGTGTTGGACTACCTCTACGACCGCGCCGAGGCGCAGCCCTACTACATCGAGGCCAACCCGCGCCTGGTCGAGCCGATGAACGCCGTGTTGAGCGGCGTCAACCTGGCCGACATCCTGGCGCAGCTTTCGCTGGGGCGGTCGTTCGCCGCCGAGCCGCTGCGCGTGGGGCGGTTCGGCGTGCGCAGCCACAGCTTGGCGGCGACCTTGTTGGGCCAGGCCGACGGCGGGGCCTCGCGCCGCGATCTGCTCCGGCTGATCGGCCAGGCCGCGACGCGGCGCGGCGTATTCGCCGATAGCGCCGAGGACCTCACCCCGGCGCGGCTCGACCCACCCAGCCTGATCGCGCTGGGCGTGGTGAGCGCGGCGGTGTTGCTCGACCCCGCCAACGCCAAACGCCTGGCCGGCCGGTCGGTGGCCGACTATGCCCTCTCGCCGCGCGCGGTGGAGCGCATCCTGGCGCTGGACGAATAGGCGGGTGTGCGAGGGTTCGCGCCGTCGCTCTGGACACTTGGCCAGGGCGCAATCCATACATTTGATGGATGCCACGGCGTCGCTTCGGTGTTATACTGCTCCTAGATGCCATGTGAGTGCAAAGGAGGGGCATGATGAGCGAAGGACATCTCTCGCGGCGCGAACTGGCCAAGATCGCCTACAGGCGCTTCTTGATGGGCATACCGGTCCTGATGCTGATCTTTTTCCTGCCCGCCGGCACATTGGCTTACTGGCAGGGCTGGGTCTATATTGCTATTCTCTACATCCCGATGATTTTCATGGTGCGCTACCTGCTCAAGAACTCGCCCGACTTGCTGGAGCGGCGGCTCAGGTTGCGCGAGCGCGAGCCGCAGCAGCAGTGGATTATCATTCTTTCATCGGTCGTCTACATCTTGGCCTTTTTGCTGCCGGGGTTCGATCACCGCTGGGGCTGGTCGCATGTGCCGTTGTGGCTGGCCATCCTGGGGCAGGCGCTGGTGCTGGCAGGCTATGGGGTGATCGTGCTCGTCTTTCGCGAAAATCGCTACGCCGCGCGCGTGGTGGATGTCGAAGAGGAGCAGCAGGTCATTAGCTCGGGGCCGTATGCAATGGTGCGCCACCCGATGTACACGGGGACGATGCTGATGGTTCTGGCCACGCCGTTGGCGCTGGGGTCGTGGTGGGCGCTGATCCCAGCGGCGGCGGTCATCCCCGCGCTGGTCGCGCGGATTCACAATGAAGAGGCCATGCTATCGCGCGAGCTAAAGGGGTATGAGGAATACCGGCAAAGGGTCAAGTATCGGCTGGTGCCGGGGGTATGGTAAGGGTAGCGCGGATCAGGTCAGAGAGAGTCGCTCGTAGGGGTACGATAATGGACTCGCAAAATACTGCGATACGCCTGGAACGCCAGCCGCCAAAACGCTTGGTGTGAAATGACTCGGTACGCCTAGATCTGCCAGCCGCTGAAACGCTTGGTGTGAAATGATGTTTTGCGAGCCAGTAGGCGCGGTTTCTAACCGC
>CAZYPJ010000349.1:0-4347 GCA_964649365.1 uncultured Anaerolineales bacterium
GAATTGACCCGCGACTGGTGGCTAGGGGTTGAGGCGCAGCGGCGCTTTTTGCCGGTTGCGTTGCTCAGGCAAGCCGAGGCGCGGCTGCGAGAATGGACGGCGGCGAATCTTAACATCATCGAAGTGGACTTCTGAGGGGGAACGATGAACGCGCTATCTGAGCTTCTGGCGATTGCGAAGGATATAGCGAGCGGGGTGATCGGCCTGGCCGATCTGCCTGGCGTGCTGCGAGAGCTGGCCGGGGCGATAGAGCGGGGCGGGCCGGAATGGGCGGAATGGCCCACGGCGGCAATGAATCCGTTCCGGCCACGCCCGCGCAAGTTGGCGCGGGGGACTTTGGCGGTGATGCTGGCCAGGACGCGCGGCTACATCACATCTAGCGAACTGGCGACGGAATCGGGGGTAAGCCGTGAGGCGGCCAGGGTGACGCTGGCGACGCTGGTTAAAGCGGGGGAGCTGGAGCCGGTGAGCGACCGGCGCGGGCGCAAGTACGTAGCGCCGTGACGGAATTGACGAATGGGTAGGCCGGGGCCGTGGGCAATCACGGCCCCTAGATCATCGTAGGAGAGGTGAACCATGTGCGAGATTCAAAGCGGCTTTTTCACCATCGAACGCGCGCCCGGTGAAACGCGGGGCGCGTTCATCCGACGGGTATGGAGGGCGGCCAATCCGACCTTGCCCGACGACTTGAGCGCCGTGAGTGTCGAGGCGCTGCAAAGCGACGTGGTTTTTGACGGCTACGAATCGCCCTACAGGTTTGGCCGTGAGTTGCGCCGGCTGGCTGATGCGGGCTATGGGCCGGTATTTGGGGCGTCTCACGTATGCGAGCGGGGCAGCCATACCGTCTATTACTGCTTTGGCCCCAACGCGGGGCGCGATGGGCCGGATCGGGCGGCCTTCTACAGCCCGGCGGCGGGGAGGTGGTAGCATGTCTGCGGTTGGGGAATGCGTGCGGACGCTTGGCGACGCGCTGCGCGGGTATGATCTACCCGACGGCGCGCGTGAGGCGATAGAAGCGGTGATTGCGGCGCTGAAAGTACCGTCCAGCGGCGGGCCGTGGTTCCTGGACGCGGATCGGGGGGAGGTTCTGAACGATAACGGGGAGATTGTGGCGCGTATCGGCCACACAATGGGCGGCGCAGCGGGGGACTGGGCCAATGGGCGGCTGATTGCGGCTGCGCCCGACCTGTACGCGGCTTGCCGTGAGGTGGTATCTATGCCGCTCACCCAGTACCACGGTGATGCGGTGACGAAACGCTGTTACATTGTGCCCGACGCGGTGATAGCGAAAGTTTGGGCGGCGATTCAGAAGGTAGACGCGAGCAGCGTGACCGTTACAGATGTTCCCGACTACTTGGCGCTGTTGGCGATTGCGCGCCGTATGGCCACAAAGCTGCGCGCGCTGGCCGTGACCGCAGCGGAGCTTGATCGGGAATTGCGGGCGGCGGGCATACGCGACGCGGAAAGTGGGGAGGAATAAATGTCCACACGGGCGCACATTGCGCGGTTGACGGGGCCGGATGATTGGGTTGGCGTCTACCATCACTTTGATGGTTATCCGAGTGGGTTGGGGGCGGCGCTTTTCGAGATGTATCGCGGCCACTTTGCTCGTGATCTGAAGGTGATGCTGCGCTGGCTTATTGACGATCATCCGGCGGGATGGTCATGCGTGATTGATTGCGACTTATCGCTAGAGCCGGGCTACGTGCCGATGGAAGCGGAGCAGACCCATGAGGGGCATACGCGGGCGCGCTGTTACTGTCACGGGATGCGCAGCGAGCCGCCTATGCCGGTATCGCCGCGCCGCGCGGCTTGGGCAGAATGGGCCTATGTGTTCGATGACGCGGCGACGATGCACATTTACGTGGCCAATGACGCCGCCGGCGTGGGGGTATGGTGGCGGCGGGTGGCGTCCATCGCGCTGGATGGGCCTGCCCCGGATTGGGCGGCGCTGGATCGGGCCTAGCCCTATAGGGACTGGTGGGGTGGAACACTAGGACGGAACGCGGCATGAATAGCGCGCCCGTTCCGGTGATCGGGGGCGGTGTAGGGATACCACCGCCCCGCGTTCCGTACCACCATCCCGGCCCTGTACAAATACTGAACAGGGGGGGCGAACAAACGCGGCGGCGCTGGGGAACGTTCGTTCTATGATCGCTTGTCGGAGACGGCGCAAGCGAGTATACTAGAGGGAAAGAGAAGCGCCGCGATGCTACCAACATCCGGCGCGGTGGTCAACACGGGTGGGCGGTTGACAGGAACATAGTACCACGCAAGCCGCCCCACGTCAAACGAGTGAAGGCGGTTTTTCATGTCAATAACGTTAGGTCAGTTGGCAGCGGCGGCGGAAAAGACGGCGGCGATAGCGCGCAAGATCGAGCGGCGGCGGCCTTCGCTGGCCCCTTATGATTTGGAGCGGCTTGCGGGGGGCATAACGGCGCTGAACGTCGCCAAGATTGCCGGCCAGGTGGTGATAGACCCACAGGCAGAGGTTCGCGCGGCGGTCTATGCCAGCGGCATGGGGCAAATCCGGCGACTTGGGGAGCAAACGAGACAGATAATAGCCAGCGTTGCCAAGCGCCCTGTCGTCTATGATCTTAAGGCAGCGATGCAAAAGGTTATCACGCCCATAGTGCTTGACGTGATGGAAGCCGGTAAGCAGGCGGCATGGCGCGGCCTTCAGACGCAAATCTCCCTGGCAGTACAAATGCTGGCCGATAGCGCCGCGTCGCCGATCAACGGACTCTTGAATAACATCAATGTAAACATGGGTCTTGCCCTGGCCGGTAGCATCATGCCCTCGATCAAGGGATTTCTTGATACGCGCCCCGTTCTGGTCCCCGATTGGGTCGGCCTCGCCTTTGACTCTGTGGGCGAGGTGATAACGATCATCGCAGAGTACTGGAAGGAAGGAACCTTCACAGGCGACGTATTGCGTGTGGCGTATGAGGGCGAATACTATACTAAGGATGAAGCAGAGGCGGCGCTTGATCGGCTGATAGATCGGGTGTTTACGTTGGGGGCCGTGACCCATGACGGTTCTGGCCAGCCGTGGGCGCTGTGGGCGCGCCCTTACGTCAAGCCGCTGATACGTCAAGCGATTGCAGATAGCGCAGAAGAAGATTATCCGAGTGTTGCGGAAAAGCGCGCCGATCTCTTGCGGCGGGTCTGCGAGCTATGGGCCGGCAAAAGTCACGAAATACTCACAGTGCTGCATGACTTTCAGGTATTGCGACCTGGCCAGGTGAGCACCTGGCCCCCAGTGGCCAGCGCCCCGGCCCTCGCAAGCGGGGAGACGCCGGCCCCCGCCGACGGACGGGAAAAGGGTGTTCGTCGCGTGCGCAAGGCGACTCAGGAGCGGGCTGCGTTGTTTTTGCAGATTTTGAAAGAATCCCCCCACTTGAACCAAAAGCAGGTAGCGAATGCAGCGGCGGCAAGATACTGGCAAGCGCATGGGGGGGTGCGCCCGTGTTGGAATGAGGATACAGTAGACAACGATTTCGGTGCTATGGGTTGGTGTTGGAAAGGCGAAAAGGAAAAGGCAGAGAACCCGTAACTACAAAACCGTAATCTCGAAACCGTAAACCGTAAATTACGGTTTTCCCCTCAGAACCCATGCTATTCTGGTTGCAGAATCGTATGGGTTCTTTCATTTACGGGGGTGCAGATGCGAACCGAGTACATTGGAGTAGTGCTATCGGCAAAAGAAAAAGAGGCCGTGCGCCGTCTGGCCGAAGCCGAGGGCGGCCTGTCGGGGGCGGCCCTTGTGATCCGGCTCATTCGCCAAGAGGCGCTGCGGCGCGGCCTGTGGCCAGCGACGCCGGCCCCCAGCGCAGCGCCCACGCCGGTGGGCGAGGGGGCGCGCGCATGACGGAAAAGACAAAGCCCCATGTTGGCGCATGGGGCGGCGGGCAATCGAGCGGCGGGGCGGCCAGCTCTATACGTTATTCTACCACGAACGGCCCCGCGTGTAAAGCGCCCCTGGGTTCCATTCCGGCCCGGCTTGGCGACGGCGGCTTAATCCTGATTGGCTCGCAGCATGTCGCTCGCGTAGTAGGCCAGGAACTTCAGCGGACGCTTGACCTCGGACGCGAGACCCTGAATGGGGCCATCCTTTTCCGGTGTGACGTGCTGGCCCTGGCCCGATCTATGGGCGCGCGCGTGGCCGTCTGCAAGGATCGTAGCACAGGGGACACCTATCGCGCCGCGTTGGATGCGTTCAACCTGAAGGGCTGGGTCTACAATCACGCCAAGTACGGGCTGCAATCGGGCTTGAATCTGGCACACTGGCAGCGCAACCCGGCGATTGAACCGGCGGTTAGGCAACTCGGAATGTGGGGGATGTAG
>CAZYPJ010000350.1:0-4329 GCA_964649365.1 uncultured Anaerolineales bacterium
GCGCTCCCCTCGCCCCTCGATCTGCCAGGGATTGCGGTTGCTTCTCATCTCGGCGCGGCTACAATAACGGATAAGCCGTTGAGCAAAAGGGGAGAAGCACAGCATGAAGATTACGAATGTCGAGACGTTCATCGTGGGGCAGGTTCCCGGCGCAGGTACGCTCAACTTTGTCTTTGTGGCGGTGGACACCGACGAGGGCCTCTCGGGCGTGGGCGAGGCCACCCTGTGGGGCCGCGAGCTGCCGGTGGCTGCCGCTGTCGAGCACCTCAAGCCGCTGCTGATCGGTCAGGACGCCCGCCGCATCGAACACCTCTGGCAGACGCTCTTTCGCGGCGGTTTCATCCCCGCCCAGCGCGTCTTGAGCAGCGCCATCTCGGCCGTTGACATGGCTCTGTGGGATATTCGCGGCAAGGCGCTCGGCGCGCCGGTGTACGATCTGCTGGGCGGCCTGGTGCGCGACCGGGTGGCCTGCTACCGGCACAACAGCGGCGGCGACGCCGGCGACATCCCGTTGCTGCTGGCAAGCTGCCGCGAGTCCGTGGCTGAGGGCTGGCGGTGCGTGCGTTGGGGACTGCCGACGCAAGGAGACACGCTGGAGCAGTCGCGCTCCATCCCGCTGGCCATCGAGCAGGTCGCCGCCGTGCGCCAGGCGTTGGGCGACGACATCGGCATCATCCTGGACGTACACACCCGCCTCGACCCGCGCGATAGCGTCCGCCTGTGTCGCGCCCTCGAACCGTACAACCCCTTCTTTGTCGAGGACCCCATCCGCAGCGAGAACGTGCAAAGCTTGCGCTTGCTACGGCAACAGACCAGCGTCCCCCTGGCGGTGGGCGAGTTCTGCTCCTCGAAATGGGAAATCCGCGAGATCATCGAAGAGGAGCTGGCCGATTATGCCCGCATTGATCTAGGCCTCGTCGGCGGCCTCACCGAAGCGCGCAAAATCGCGGGTTGGTGCGAGACGCATTACATCAAGCTCGCCACGCACAGCCCGCTGGGGCCGGTTGCGGCGGCGGCCTCGTTGCACCTCAACCTGGCCTGCACCAACTTTGGCGTGCAAGAGCATCCGCGTGGGGTGATCCTCACCGATGTGTTCCCCGTGCAGCCCGATTTTCACGACGGCTGCTTGTGGCCTTCCGAGCGCCCCGGCCTGGGCGTCGAGTTCGACCGCGAGGCCGCTCGCCAGCATCCTTTCAAGATGTTCGACATGCCGATGCTCCATCGCGCCGACGGCGCCATCACCAACTGGTAGCGATGCGAGGGCGTGAATCATCTCTGTTAGCAGCGAGAGACCAGCAAACATCACCAGCGACGATCCAAAGGAGGGACCCATGAACGGCGCACAGTGGCTCGTCCGCACGCTCCAAAATCGGGGCGTGGAGCACGTCTTTGTGTTGAGCGGCAACGGCCTTTTTCCGTTTCTCGATGCGTTCATCGAGGCCGATATCCAGGTGCTCGACGTGCGTAACGAGCAGGCCGCCGCCTACATGGCCGACGCCTGGGGCGCCATGACCGGCCGGCCGGGCGTGGTGATCGTCTCTAGCGGCCCAGGCCACACCAACACCCTCACCGGCGTGGCCAATGCCTGGTGGGATGGCCGCCCCCTGGCGCTCATCAGCGGCTGTAGCCCCCAAGCGGGCGACGGCGCCGATACCTTCCAGGAGCTGGATCAAGTGGGCATGGTCCAACCGGTGTGCAAGTACGCCGCCAAGGTGCATCACGTCGAGGCGTTGCCGCAACAGGTCCAGACGGCCCTCGAACTCGCCGTGAGCGGGCGCCCCGGCCCCGTACACCTGACCATCCCCAGCGACGTGTTCTCTGCCGAGGTGAACGAGTCGCAGCGCGCCCACGAACCGATTGGTCTGCTGGAAGCTCACCCCTCCGGCGCGGGCGATCCGGCGCTGATCCGCCGGGCGGCGCAGCTCTTGGCGGAAGCCAAAAAGCCCTTTATGCTGGTCGGCAGCGGCGCCTTTTACGCCCACGCCTGGGGGCTGCTCAAGGCTCTGGCCCAGTTGACCCATATCCCCATCCTGTCGCACATTTGGGATCGCGGCTGCATCGAAGAGGCCATCCCCGAATACGTCGGCGTCACTCGCGGCGGGCATGTGACGAACAGCGCCCTGCCTCGCTTGGCCGAGGCCGATGTGGTGTTGACCCTGGGCGCGCGGATTGACTATCGCGTGGGGCAGGGCCGCCCGCCTGTCTTTCCTTCGGCCGCCCGGATCATCCGCGTGGACGCCGAGCCTGCCGAGATCAGCCGCAACCTGCCCCCCGACATCGGCGTCGTGGGCGACCCGCGCGCCGTGCTGACCCAACTGGTCGAGGAAGCGCTGCGTATCGGCGGCTGGGCGCATCAGGCGTGGCTGGATGAGGTGCGCGCCAGCCGCCAGGAGCTGCTCGACCATTGGGGGCCGCTGGCCCGCGAGGACGTCTGGCCGCTCCCCGCGATCCGCGTGTGCCGCGAGATCAAGCCCTTTCTCGACCGCGATGTGACTTTTTTACTCGACGGCGGCAACATCGGCCAGTGGGCGCACATGGCGCTTTTTGATCGGCATCCCGCGCACTGGCTGACCTGCGGGGCCAGCGGCGTGGTGGGCTGGGGCTTGTCGGGCGCGGTCGGCGCCAAGCTGGCCCGACCCAACCGCCCGCTGTTGCTCCTCAGCGGCGACGGCGCGGCGGGCTTTAACGTCACCGAGATCGAGACGGCGCTGCGCTTTCACACCCCCTACGTAGCGGTGATCGCCTGCGACGGCGCTTGGGGCATCGTGGCCGATGGGCAACCGGAGGGGCGGCGGATCGCCAGCCAGTTTGGCGAGATCCGCTTTGACCGCGTGGCGCAGGCCCTGGGCGCACGCGGCGTTTATATCGAATATCCCAAGCAGCTTGGCCCCGCCATCGCAGAGGGTCTGGCGGCTGACACGGTGACGATCATTCACACGCCGGTGCAACAGGCCGGCCTGCCCACTTGGGAGGCGAGATTCGGGCGATGACGCCGCTGAGCGGCGGGCGGTTGATGGGCAGCGACCGCCCTTGACGGCCGGCTAAAGCTCGGGGTAGAGTAGCTCCGACTATTTCTAGCCTTATATGAACACACTTTCACAATCACTACATAGAGGGAGCATGAAACAATGGATCTCGAACTGAAAGACAAGATCGCCGTCATCACCGGCGGCAGCATCGGCATCGGCCTGGCGGTAGCCGAGGCGTTGGCCCACGAAGGCGTGAACCTCGTCCTCTGCGCCCGCGACGAGACGCGGCTGCTGCAACGAGCGGGTGAGATCGAGGCCAAGTACGGCGGGCGCGCCCTGGGCGTGCCGGCGGATGTTTCCAAAGCGGAGGATTGCGACCGCGTGGTGGCCGAAACTCAGCGCGTGTTCGGCGGCGCCGACATCCTCATCAACAACGCTGGCACGGGCAGCAACGAAAAAGTGATGGACGCCCCCGACGCCAAATGGCAGTACTATTGGGATCTGCACGTTATGGCCGCCGTGCGCCTTTCGCGGGGGCTGGCGCCGTTCATGCAGCAGCGGGGCGGCGGCGTGATCCTCAACACCGCCTCCATCTGCGCCAAGCAGCCGCTGGGCTACGAGCCGATCTATAACGTCACCAAGGCCGCGCTGATGATGTTCAGCAAGTGCCTCTCCAACGAGTTGATCCCTTACGGTATCCGGGTCAACTGCATCAACCCCGGCCTGATCCTGACGCCGGACTGGAAAAAGACGGCCACCCAACTGACCGAGGGCACCGACCGCACCTGGGAGCAGTACCTCGATCAAATCGCCAAAGACAACGCGCCGATTGGCCGCTTTGCTACGCCCGAAGAGCTGGCCAGCTTTTACGTCTTTCTCTGCTCGCCCAAGGCCAGCTATTGCGTGGGCAGCACGTACTATGTGGACGGCGGCTGGCTCAACGTGGTGGCGTGAGCAGTCGTCGCGCGTAGATCATCGGCTGGTTCGGCGAGCGGGTCGTAGAGAATTGCTTCTCCTCTCGTGTGGAAGCAACGCCCTGGCTTTGACAATGGCCTTCGCTAGTATCGAGGACAGGGGATGATGAACAGAATCCTGACGACAGGGCGCGTCCTTCTGCGGGGCCTGGGTTTGCTATTGGCGTTGCTCAGCGCTTTTCTGCACGCTATCGCCGCAAGCCGACAAAGGGGCGAGGATTCGGTCTGAAAGACTGTGAGAACTGCACAATGACTACATACTGCTTTGGCGCTATGATGCTCCATGGCGTTTGTTCGCGGGTGCGCGGTGAGTCGGTGGCCTCGCGGTTCGCTGATTGGGCATCTCGTGATTTCTCCTTTGCCCTGAGAGTTGACATTCTTGGTTT
>CAZYPJ010000351.1:0-4312 GCA_964649365.1 uncultured Anaerolineales bacterium
CCAGCGCCCCTCCGAGCGTCATTTCACACCAAGCGTCAAGGCGGGCAGGCTACGATTGCATCGCCACCTTCGGTGGCGCGCCCGCCTTCGCGGGCTGACTGGTTTGCATGTGTTGAATATGTTGTTTTATTATGAATCCCAGCCGACGAAGGTCGGCTTTGTAACCGTAGCTGCCCGCTTCAGCGGCTGGCGCTCTAGCCGATACGAGCTATTTGCGGAAACGCCATAATGTTGCCCTAACCATCGCAAACGCGGAGGCTATCGTGACCCATCCCTTCCCCCATTTGCCCCTCGACCGCGCCAAACCCGACGCAGGGCGGTTCATCGCCGCCATCATGGGCCGCGCGGCGAGCGCCCGCCCGCCGCTAGTCGAATACCTGGTGGATAACGCCATGCGCAAGCCCATCACCACACAGCTCTTGGGCCGCGAGTGGGTGGACGCCGACCCCGCCGACCGCGCCAGCGTCGCGGCCTACCTGGACAATTTCATCGCCTTTTGGCGCGGCATGGGGTACGATTTCGTGCGCTATGAAGAATCGCTCGATTTCGTCGAGCGCGACGTGGTGGGCAGCGACCAGACCGCCCCGAGCGGCGAACGTCACTGGCGCGACCTGCACCGGGGAACCATCGCCTCTTGGGCCGATTTCGAGCGCTACCCCTGGCCGCAGGTGACGCCCGCCAGCCTGGCGAATTACGAGTACCTCTCCGCCCACTTGCCCGAGGGGATGGGGCTGATGGCCTGCCACGCCGGCGGCATCTATGAGCACCTGGCCGCTATCTTTTCCTATGAAGGATTATGCCTCGCCATCTACGACCAGCCCGACCTGGTCGAAGCCGTGGCCCAGCGCATCGGCGAGCTGATGCTGGCGTTCTATCGGCAACTGGTGGAGCTGCCCGGCTTGATCGCCGTTTTCCCCGGCGACGACATGGGCTTTCGCTCGGCCACGCTCATCTCGCCCGACGCCCTGCGGCGCTACACCCTGCCCTGGCACAAACGTTACGCCCAGCTCGCCCACGAGCGCGGCCTGCCCTATTTCTTGCACTCCTGCGGCAACCTGCGCGAGATCATGCCCGACCTGATTGACAACGTGGGCATCGACGCCAAGCACTCTTACGAGGACGCCATCATGCCTGCCGAGGCGTTCCAGGCCGAGTATGGCGACCGCATCGGCGTGTTGGGCGGCGTAGATGTGGACATCCTGGCGCGCCGCTCGCCGGATCAAGTGCGCGCCCGCGTGCGTCAATTGATCGAGACCTGTCACCCACGGGGACGGTACTGCATCGGATCGGGCAACTCGATCCCCAGTTACATCCCGGTGGACAATTACTTGGCCATGGTTGATGAAGCCCAAGCGATGGAGGCCCATTCATGAAAGGAATCGTGCTCGCCGGCGGATTGGGTTCGCGCCTGTATCCGCTCACCTACGCCACCAACAAACACTTGTTGCCCGTCTATGATCGGCCCATGATCTTTTACCCCATCCAGACCCTGGTGCAGGCCGGGATCACCGAGGTCATCGTCGTCACCGGCGGGCCGCACGCCGGCGATTTTGTGCGCGTGCTCAAGAACGGCAAAGAGTTGGGACTCAAGCACCTGGAATACGCCTATCAAGAGCACGAGGGGGGCATCGCCCAGGCGCTGGGCTTGTGCGAGGATTTCGCCGACGGCGGCGACATCGCCGTCATCCTGGGCGATAACACCACCGACGCCAGCATCGCCGAGGCGGTGCATTCCTTCCGCGAGGGCGCGATGGTGTTCCTGCGCCAGGTGCCCGACCCGGAGCGTTTCGGCGTGCCCGTATTCGACCCCGCCGATCCGCGCCGCATCATCGCCATCGAGGAAAAGCCCGCCCAGCCCAAGAGCAACTATGCCGTCACCGGGCTATACCTGTACGATCATCGCGTGTTCGACTTTATCAGCCAGGCCAAGCCCTCGGCGCGCGGCGAGCTGGAGATCACCGATGTGAACAACATGTACATTCAGGCGGGGCAGCTCGTGTGGGCCGAACTCAAGGGGTTCTGGTCCGACGCGGGCACGTTCGAGAGCCTGTTCCGCTCCGGCGCCTATTGGGCGCAAAAGGTCTCGGGGCGACCGTGCGAGGATTTCACGCGGTACTTTTAGGCCCACAAAGGGCGATGGATGAGGGACGCTCGTAGGGGCGCGACATGTCGCGCCCCTACGAAAGGCGGCGTTTATTGCACCGACGGCCTGGGCGCGCCGTCGCCGGAGCGCAGGCCGTTCAGGTGGCTGGTGTCGTTGAGGGTGGCCAGTACGATCCGCCCTTTGTGCGTGATGAGCGTGCTGATCGAGGCGTTTTCGAGCCACATGCTGTTGGCGCGATCCACGGGGATATCGAGCGCCAGACAGATCAGCACGCGCAGCGCCATGCCGTGCGACGAAAGCACGATGGTTTGGTTGTCGCGGCGCTCCAGTTCCTCCATCAGGCTGCGCAAGCGGATAGCGAGATCGCCCGAGCTTTCTCCCCCGGGCGGGGCGTAATGGGTCGGGTCGGCGCGCCGCCGCTCCGCCTCGACGGGGTTCTTGGCGCTGATTTCGTCCGAGGTCCACCCTTCCCATTGGCCCATGCTGATCTCGCGCAGGCGCGGATCGGGCTGGACGGCCAGCCCGTGATGGTAGGCGGCGATGGCCTCGGCGGTCTCGCGGGAACGCCCCAGATCGCTGGTGAGGATGGCGTCAATCGGGGTATTGGCCAAATAGCGGGCCAGCGCCTGGATTTGCGCCCGGCCCAGGTCGTTGAGCGGCACATCGGTCTGGCCTTGCATGCGCCCGGTCGAGTTCCAATCGGTCTCGCCGTGGCGCACGAGGATCCATTGTCGCATGATGATTCTCCCTTGCACGTCGGATTGGCGCGCTGCGCAACCAGCGACCGGCGCATCGTGGCCAGCTCGACGCCATCGGAAAGTATAGTCGTAAGCGGCGGGTCGTCAAACGATCTACCGCCGCCTGACCTCACCCCCAACGCCGTAGGCGTTAACTTGGGTCTGCCAGAGGTGCCAGCCGCTGAAGCGGCAGGCTACGGTTACATCGCCACCTTTGGTGGCGCGCCCGCCTTCGCGGGCTGACCCGTGTATATACGCAATATGCTGTTTTATTTTGAACCCAGCCGCCGGAGGGCGGCTTTGTAACCGTAGCCTGCCCGCTTCAGCGGCTGGCGCTCTAGGCGTACCGCAGTATTTTTGCGAATTGCCACAAGCGGCTGGCGCTCCCCGCGTTTACTCCTAGATGCCGCTATATGCGCACAGCCCGCCATCAATGGTGATGGTGGCGCCGTTGACGAACGAGGCCCCCGGCGAAAGTAGCCACACCACCGCCGCGATCAGCTCTTCCGGTTCGCCAAAGCGGGCCATGGGCGTGTGCGTCAACACCGATTGGCCGCGCGGCGTGGGCTGGTTGGTCGCCGCGTCCCACAGCAAAAAGCGGCTCTGGTTGGTGATGAAAAAGCCGGGCGCCAGGGCGTTGACCCTGATCTTTGGTGAATAGTTCTGCGCCAGATGCACCGCCAGCCACTCGGTCAGGTTCTTGACGGCGGCTTTGGCGGTGGAATAGGCGGGAATCTTGGTCAAGGGCCGAAAGACGTTGACCGAGGCGATGTTGAGGATCACCCCCTCGCCCTGGTCGGCCATCGCCTTGCCGTAAATCTGCGTGGGCAGCAGCGTGCCCATAAAGTTCAGGTTGAACACCCACTGGAAGGCGTCGGGGGGCAGATCAAAGAACGAGAGATCGGGCGAGGTGGTGGCTTCTTTCTTGTTGCCGCCCGCGCCGTTGATGAGCGCATCCACCCGGCCGAACCGCTCCAGCGTTTTTTGCAGGCTGGCCTCGATGGAGGCTTTGTCGAGCACGTCGGTCCGCAGCGCCAGGGCCTCGCCGCCCTGGGCCGTCACATCGTCGGCCACGCGCTGCGCGGCGTCGGCCAACAGGTCGAGCACGACGACCTTGGCGCCCAGGCGGCCCAACGCGCGGGCCATCGCGCCGCACAGGATGCCGCCGCCGCCGGTGAGCACGACGACCTTGCCCTTGACGCTGAACAGGCTTTCGAGATATGCCGAATCCATGGATTCCTCCTGAACGTTGACCGAGATTATCATGTCACAGCGCCCACGAGGGGCGCGACTACGGGCGGTTGCGCCCACGTCACGGCGCGCCTGGCCGCCCATCGCATCACCGCGCCCACGAGGGGCGCGACTATGGGCGGTTGCGCCCACGTCACGGCGCGCCTGGCCGCCCATCGCATCGCCGCGCCCACGAGGGGCGCGACTACGGGCGGTTGCGCCCACGTCACGGCGCGCCTGG
>CAZYPJ010000352.1:0-4299 GCA_964649365.1 uncultured Anaerolineales bacterium
CCCCGGACGGTTATCCCTCCCGGGGCCGCGCGAAAGGAAGGGCCAAGTATCTGCTAGGTTGGGGGAATATCCAATCTCGCGCGCGCCCGCGCCGATCTGACCGTTGCCGGGGCAATAATGCGGATCTGGGCGCTGCGCTATGCGCGGCTGGCGGGAGGGGGGCGGGGTGTCGGACTGGTTCTACAGCAACGGCCCCGCGCTCATCGCGCAGGGCCGTTGGGTTCATGCCATCGTTCGCGGCTTAGCCGGTCTTTCTCCCCAAGACCTGGTTCAAATCGGCCTTGGCCAGCACTGGCGCGTCGCGGTAGAGGAAGCACGCCGCCGCGCGCGATTCTTTGGTGCGGAAGAGCGGCGGGCGCTCTTGGCGGCACATATCCATCACATAGGGGCAGCGCGGCGCGAACCGGCAGCCCTTGGCCGCAAAGTGCAGCGCTTCGCCGCGCAGCATCTCTTTGCCCGCGCCCCAACGACGATTCGGGTCGGGCCAGGGGATGGAGCCGACCAGCAACTGGGTATAGGGGTGCTGCGGGTCGGTGATGACCGTATCCACATCGCCGGCCTCGGCCACGCCGCCTTGATAGAGGATGATGATGTCTTCGCAGACGTGGTAAGCGGTGGCCAGGTCGTGGGTGATGTAGAGGATCGAGATGCCCATATCCTCTTTGAGCGAGCGCAGGCTCTTCAAGATGGTGGCGCGCAGCGAGGCGTCCACCATCGAGACCGGCTCGTCGGCGATGATGACTTTGGGCTTGAGCAACAGCGCGCGCGCCACAGTGATGCGCTGGCGCTGGCCGCCCGAAAGCTGGTGCGGGTAGCGCCCCAGCGTCTCTTCGGGGCGCAGGCCCACCGAGGTCAGCGCCTTTTCGATCATGTCATCTACTTCGGCCTTGTTCTTGCCCATGCCGAATTTCTCGATGGGCACCGTCAACACGTGATCCACTTTGTAGAACGGGTTATAGACCTCAAACGGGTCTTGGAACACGGCCTGGATTTCGCGGCGGAAGCGCTTCCCCACATCCTTGGGCGCTTCCCAGAGGTTCTTGCCCTCGTAGAGCACCTCGCCGCTGGTGGGTTCGAGAAAGCCCAGCATCAACATGCCCATGGTGGTCTTGCCGCTGCCGCTTTCGCCGGCGATGGCCAAGATCGTGGCGCGGTCGCCGCCCACCGAGATATACGCCTCGTCCAGAGCGACGGTCATCTTGCGCTTGAACAGGCCGCCGCTATAGATCTTGGTGACGTTGCGGAGTTCGAGTGTGCTTGTCATGGCTTGACCTCATACAGATGGCATGCGACCCAGTGCCCTGGGCGGATTTCTTGCCACGGCGGGATGGCCTGCTTGCAGATATCTTTGGCTTGCGGGCAGCGCGGATGGAACAAGCACCCCGGAGGCGCGTTGAGCAGCGAGGGCGTGATGCCGGGGATGCCGCTGAACTGGCCTTTGTGTTCCAACGTGGGCAGCGTGCTGATGAGCAACTGCGTGTAGGGGTGCAGCGGCTCGGCAAAGATGGTCTTGGTCTCGGCCACTTCGGCCAAACGGCCGGCGTACATCACCGCCAGTTGGTCCACCGATTGCGCCATCAGGCCCATATCGTGGCCGATCAGGATCATCGTCAGGCCCATTTCGCGTTGCAGGCGCTGGATGGTCTCCATCACCTGGCGCTGCACCACCACATCGAGCGCGCTGGTGGGTTCATCGGCGATGATGACTTTGGGCTGCATACTGATGGCGATGGCCACGCAGACGCGCTGTTTCATGCCGCCCGAAAGCTCGTGGGGGAACATGTCGGCCACGGCGGGGTTGAGGTCCACCGCCTTGAGCACCTCTTGCACGCGGGCCATGAGCTGCTCTTTGCTCTGCTTAGCGCCGTGGTCTATCATGCCGTCCATGATCTGGTCGCGCACGCGCATGACAGGGTTGAGCGAGTTCATAGCGCCCTGCGGGATCAGGGCGACCTGGCTCAGGCGCACGGTGCGCATCTCATCTTGCGAGAGCTTGACCAAGTCCACCCCATCGAGGACGATCTCGCCCTCGACGATGCGCCCCGGCTCTTTGATGAGCCGCATAAAGGCCATGGCCATGGTGCTCTTGCCGCACCCCGATTCGCCGACCAGCCCGATCTTGACTTGCCGGTCTATGTTGAGCGTCACGCCATCCACCGCCTTGACTGCGCCGGCGTCGGTATAGTAGTAGATGCGCAGATTTTTGATCTGCAACAATTGGTCGCTCATACTTTCCTCCGCAGTCTGGGGTTGGCGAGTTCATCGAGGCCGGCCGAGATGAGGAACAGCCCCACAAAGATGATGATGAGGATTGCGACGGGCGTGATGATCCACCACCACATGCCGCGCACGCACGCGCCATAGTATTGCACCCAGTAGAGCGTCATACCCAGGGTGGGCTGGCGCATGGGGCCGAGGCCCAGCGCTTCGAGGCCCAACGAGGCGAACACCGCGCCCGTCACCGAGCCGACCAGGCTCGCGCCCAGGAAGGGGAGCAGGTTGGGCATCAATTCTTTAAAGATGATCTCCAGGTTGTTTTCGCCCGAAAGCTGAGCGACGCGCACAAAGGCGCGTTGCCGCAAGGTGAGCACTTGGGAGCGGATGATGCGCGCCGGGAACATCCACGCGAGGACGGCTACCACCAGCGCCATGCCGTTCACATCCATGCCGCCTTGCCCGCGCAGGGTCGAGGCGATCACCACCAGCACCAACAGGCTGGGGATGGTGATGAGCACATCCACGAGCCAGCGGATGAACGTATCGAGCTTGCCGCCGTAATAGGCGGCCACGAACCCTACAAACGTGCCGACGGCCAAGCCCAGCACGCCCGCCGTGACGCCGATGCGCAGGGTGAGGTACGTGCCCATGATGGCGGTGGCCAACAGGTCGCGCCCCTGGCTATCGGTGCCAAAAGGATATTTGGCCGAAGGCGGCTGGTTGGGCATCGCCGCCAGAGGGTAGGCGGCTTTTTCCTCGATGAACAACTGTCCCACGGTGCCGAACAGCACCAAGACCAGGATCATCACCACGCCCACGGTGAGGCGATTGTTCCGCCGCAGATATCCGGTCAGGCTCTTCCATTTGGTCATTGGTTTACCTCTCGTAAGAGATGCGCGGATCCATGAGCGGATACGTTAGGTCGAGCACAAGTGTCGCCACGCCGATGCCCAGGATGGTCAAAAACGAGATGCCATAGATGGTGAAATAGTCGAACTGGCTGATCGCCTGCGCCAGCAGCGAGCCGATGCCGGGAAAGCCGAACACTCTTTCCACCAACACCGAACCCGACACCACAAAGCCCAGCGAAAGAGCCAGCGAGGTAGCTTGGGGCAGCAGAGCGTTGCGGATGCCATAGCGATAGAACATGCGCCCCGATTTCAGCCCCTTGGCCTCGGCCAGGATCATATAGTCTTCGCCCTGGATGGTCACCATCATGCCGCGCATCGAGAGCGCGCGCCCGCCCAAGCTGGCGATAATCATCGAGAGCGCGGGCAGCGTCGCATGATAGAGGATATCGAGGTAATAGCGCCAGTCGTTGGATGGCACCGTGCCTTCGGTATAGCCGCCGCCCAAGGGGAATAGCTGGGCGCGGAAGGCGAACAGATAGACCAGCAACAGCCCAAAGAGGTAGTAAGGCACGGCGGAAGTGACCATCAGGGGCGTCACCAGCCATTCCAGCCACTTGGGCGCTTTGGGCCAACCCATTAGGGCGCCCAACAACGACCCGACAAAGAACGAGAGGAGCGTGGTGGTAAGCACCAATCCGAGCGTCCACGGTAAGGTTTCCTGGATCAGCGACATCACCGTTTTGGGAAAGTTGGCCAGGGAATAGCCCAAATCGAGCCGGGCCATGCGCGAAAGATACTTCAAGTATTGCTTCCAGACGGGTTGGTCGAGGCCAAAATCCTTCTCATAGGCTGCGATCATCTCTTCGATGCCAGCCTCGATAAAGCCGCCTTGGGTGGACATCTGAATCAGCTTTTCACGAATGGGGTTGCGCGGCGAGATTTTGGGGAGCATAAAGTTGATGGTCGCCGCCGCCCAAACCACGAGAAAGAGCATCAACAATCGTTTCAGAAAATACTGAATTCGCACGCATTGCCTCGCTTTCCGGTCTAGCGCGATGGGGGAAACCGCGCCGCACATGCAGGATAGAGGAGAGCATAGCCCGTAGGGGCGCGAGCGCCCCTACGGGGCCTTGCCTTCGAGCACAGGGGCGCATCGCGCGATGCGCCCCTGTGCTCGGGCAGGTTACGCCGGGGCAGCCTTCAATTGATCCACAAATCGCGGGAACGTCAG
>CAZYPJ010000353.1:0-4283 GCA_964649365.1 uncultured Anaerolineales bacterium
GGGCGGCGGCATCAACAAACCCGATTATGATCAACGCCGTGAGGCGTTGCGCTCGTTCGATCCGCACAAATTAGCAATTCTGGAAGAAACGCCCCCGGAAGGATTGACCCGCGAAACCGAGGCTGACCCGGGCCAGGTAGAAGCGATCCATTATACTGCCAACGAAGTGACCATCACGGTCAATGCCGCATCACATTGCTTCCTGGTGCTGGGCGACACTTTCTATGATGGCTGGCTGGCTTACATTCGCCCAGCCGATGCTCCCGATCCCACCCAAGCCGAACAAAAGCTGCACATCTATCGGGCCAACGGCAATTTTCGCGCGGTGGAGGTTCCGGCGGGACGATATGTGGTGCGCTTCAAGTATTCCCCCAACGAGATCAAGTTCGGCCTGTATATCAGTTTCTTGGCGGGCGTCATGTTGGCGCTCGGATTAGGAGCGTGGACCTGGCAGCGGTTTGTCCCCCGAGCGCAAGTGAGTGGCGCTGCTCAGCGCGTGACCAAGAACACCATCACGCTCATCGCCCTTTCGTTGGTCAACAAGTTGATTGACATGGCCTTTGCCATGCTCATGCTGCGCATCCTCGGCCCTGCGGACTCGGGCGCCTACTATCTGGCCGTTGTGGTCATCAGTTGGTTCGATATTTTCACCAACTTTGGCCTGAACACGCTGGTCACGCGCGAAGTAGCCAAAGATCGCCAGCACGTCAACCGCTATCTGACCAACACCATCTTGTTGCGCATGGGCTTGTGCGGCGTCTCGGCGCCTGTGTTGGCGCTATTCTTTATGCTGCGACGAACCACCAATCATCCCATCGAGCCAACCGCGGTTTTGGCGATCTGGTTGTTTGGCCTGGGGCTGATCCCTTCTAACATCTCAGCCAGCCTGAGCGCAGTCTTTAATGGTTACGAGCGTATGGAAACCCCCGCTTTGGTGGCGACGGTCACGACGCTGCTCAAAGTGACATTGAGCACGGTGGCGCTGGTGCTGGGCAAGGGCTATGTGGGATTAGCCGGCGTCTCGATTGTGGTTAATGTGATCACGATGATCATTCTCTACTATCTGCTGAGACGGCAACTGGATCTGCGCCCGCGCCCAGAAGTGGATTGGGGCTTTCAGAAACAAATACTTCTCTCATCGTATCCGTTGATGATCAATCACCTGCTGGCGACGTTGTTCTTCAAAGTCGCCGTGCTATTGCTGGAATGGCTGCTCAAGGATTTGCGGGTGCTCGGCTGGTACAACACCGCCTACAAATACATAGATGCAATAGGGATCATCCCCGCCTATTTCACGATGGCGATCTTTCCGCTCATGTCGCGTTTTGCCGCGACCGACAAAGATGCTCTGCTCAAAGCGTATCGTTTGGCGATCAAGCTCCTCTTGATCGTGGCTGTGCCCGGCGCGCTGCTGGGCAGCGCTTTTTCGACTGTGCTCATTACGATCCTGGGCGGCTCACAATACTTGCCCCATGCGGCCAGCGTGCTGCGCGTGATGATCTGGTATATGCCGTTCGGCTTTATCAATTCGGTCACGCAATATGTGCTGATCGCGCTCGACAAGCAGCGCTTTTTGACGCGCGCCTTTGTCATCGGGTTGGCCTTCAATGTCGCAGCTAATTTGATCGCAATCAGCCGCTATGGCTTCATGGCCGCCGCCTATGTGGCCGTGGCTTCCGAGCTGGCTTTGCTGATCCCCTTTTATGTGGGGGTGCGCAAGTATTTGGCGCACATCCCGTGGATCGAGTTGATCGGCAAGCAGGTGTTGTGCGGGCTGCCCTTGTTGGCCCTATGGGTCGGGTGGGGCGCAGAACACAAGGCATTGGCGGCATTGATCGGTCTGGTAGCTTACGGGGGCGGTCTTTGGCTCTGGCGGGTGTTCGACGCCGAAGAACGCGATATCCTGCATCGCGTGTTGCCGCTAGGGCGCATCGGCGCGCGGTTCCGAGCATTATTGACGAGTCTGCCCCCCAAGGGTAGAATAACTAGGGCATAGCATTTGGCGCAAGGAGGCGCAGCGTGGCAAAACACGTTTACATTCGCGAGATAGCCCGTCATGAGGGCCAAGAAGTCACGATCAAGGGCTGGTTGTATAACAAAACCGACAAGGGGCGTTTGCAATTCTTGTTGCTGCGCGACGGCACCGGTATGATTCAGAGCGTCGCTTTCAAGAAAGAGATCTCGCCCGAAGGGTTTGCGGCGGCATTACAGGCGACTCAAGAGTCGTCGGTGATCGCCACTGGCGTAGTGCGGGCCGATTCGCGTGCGCCTAGCGGCTATGAGTTGTCATTGAGCGATTTCCAGATCGTGCAGTTGGCGCAAGAGTATCCCATCACACCCAAAGAGCATGGCATTGATTTTCTGATGGATCGGCGCCATTTGTGGATTCGTTCGACCCAGCAATGGGCTATCTTGCGCGTGCGCGCCACCGTTATCAAAGCAATCCGCGATTGGTTGGACGGCCAGGGATTCATGCTAGTGGACGCGCCCATCCTCACCCCAGCCGCCTGCGAGGGCACGACCACCCTCTTTGAGACCGAGTATTTTGGCGAAAAAGCCTATTTGACGCAAAGCGGCCAGCTTTACAACGAGGCCAACATCATGGCCTTTGGGCGCACCTACTGCTTTGGCCCCACCTTTCGCGCCGAAAAGAGCAAGACGCGTCGCCATTTGATCGAGTTCTGGATGGTGGAACCCGAGATGGCCTACGCCGACCTGGATGAGTGTATGCGCGTCGAAGAAGAGTTTGTTTCCTACATCGTACAGCGCGCCCTGGAAGAACGAAAAGAAGAGTTAAAAGTTCTAGAGCGCGACACCACAGCGCTAGAGCGGATCACACCTCCTTTTCCGCGCATCAGCTATAACGATGCGCTGCAAGTGCTGCAAGAGGGCGGAGAGCCGTTGCCCTGGGGCGAGGATTTTGGCGCCCCCCACGAGACCATTATCGCCTCGAAATACGACAAGCCGGTATTCGTCCATCGCTACCCAGCGCAGTGCAAGGCTTTCTATATGGAGACCGATGCGGAGCACCCCGAGCTTTCGCTTTCGGTAGACTTGTTGGCCCCGGAAGGCTATGGCGAGATCATCGGCGGCGGCCAGCGCACCGCCCGGTTGGAATTGTTGGAACAGCGCATCGAGGAGCACAAATTGCCGCGCGAAGCGTTCGAGTGGTATCTCGATCTGCGGCGCTACGGCGCAGTGCCCCATGCGGGGTTCGGACTTGGCGTAGAGCGCACCGTCACGTGGATTTGTGGCCTGCACCACATCCGCCAGACGATCCCTTATCCGCGCACATTAGGTAGAATCTATCCGTGAGCAACGCCACCGATATCCTGGCGTTCCCCGATGGCTTTCTCTGGGGCGCAGCTACGGCTTCGCACCAGGTAGAGGGCGGCAACGTTAACAACGATTGGTGGGCCTGGGAGCAACAACCGGGTCGCATCGCTGACGGTACACGCAGCGGCCTGGCCTCCAATTGGTGGCAAATGGCCGAGCGCGATTTGACCACAGCGGCCCAGCTCGGCCACAACACGCATCGCCTGTCCCTGGAATGGAGCCGTCTGGAACCCGCTCCAGGCGAGTGGGATGAAGCAGTGGTCGCACGTTATCGGCAGATACTGACGGCTATGCGCAACCTAGGTCTGACGCCGATGGCAACGCTGCACCATTTCACCTTGCCGCTATGGTTATACGAGCGCGGTGGATGGGAGAACCCCGCTGTTGTGGATTGGTTCTCCCACTATGTTGAGCGGGCTGTGGCCTCGTTTGGCGACCTCGTGCCGATCTGGTGTACCATCAACGAACCAATGGTGCAGATCAGCTATGGCTATATCTCGGGCGTGTGGCCGCCAGGCGGCGGGGGATTCCGAGCGGCGCGCATCGTTCTGCGTCACATGGCACAGGCCCATGCCTCGGCCTATAGCATCATTCATCAGCGCCAGCCCGAAGCGCAGGGGGGTTGCGCGCAGCATCTTCACCTATTCGACCCCGCGTCGCCCCGCTGGCCCGACCGCCTCGCCGCCAAGATGCTGGATCGTCTGTTCAACGGCAGCGCATTGGCCGCTTTCTTCGATGGCACCTTGCCCTTTCCTTTCGGTTGGGGCCAGAAACTATCAGACAAGCGGCTGCTGCTCGATTTCATTGGCTTGAACTATTATTCGCGCAGCATGACGGCGTTCGATCTACACCGTAAGGATCAAATGTACGTACGACGTTTCGCCAATCCCGACGCGCCTTTTAGCATGGAAGGGTGGGGCGAGATCTATCCTGAGGGGCTGTATCGC
>CAZYPJ010000354.1:0-4282 GCA_964649365.1 uncultured Anaerolineales bacterium
GACGCCTAGACTCATCCCCAGGCAGCCCACCTTGGCCAACTATGAGTGGATGCTAACGCGCGCCGATATGAGCCGGCTGCCGCTCAACATGTGGAACAGCTTCAAGGTAGCGATGGGATCGGTGATCGTTCAATGCATCACTGCCAGCATGGCCGGATTCGCTTTCGCGCGGCTGAACTTTCGCGGGCGCGATTTGTTGTTCTACCTATTGATTATTCTGATGTTTATCCCGCGTGCTGGCGGGTTGATGGCTTTGTACGAGCTAATGGAGTTCCTCCACTTGCGAAACACGCACATCGGTCTGATATTGCTCTTTCCTAGCGCAATCAGCGTAGCATTGTTCATTATGCGGCAAAATTTTCTCGGCGTGCCTCATGAATTGGAGGATGCTGCTCTGATAGATGGCGCCAGCACTTGGCAAATGTTCTTAAATGTGGCCTTGCCGTTCGTTCAAGGCGGTCTCACAGTCGTGGCGCTTTTTGAGTTCATCTACGTGTGGGGCGAGTATCTTATCACCCTCACGTTGATTGACTTTCCTGAGCTGGAAACGGTGTCTATTGCCGTAACCAAACTCAGCGGGTGGAGCGCGCACTTTACTTCCAGCATCCTGGCAGGCTATGGCACAGAATGCGCTGCCTATGTGACAGCCATGGTCCCAGTGATTTTGGTCTTTGTCATCATGCAGAAATGGTTCGTCCGTGGCCTCAGCGAAGGCATCCTCAAGATGTAGGCTAGATGGACATTCAACATATCCAAAGGAGGCAAAATGTCTGAGACGCCACGACAACGCGTAGATGATGTTCAAGCGAAAGGCAAAAAAGCTGTCTTGGCCGAATTCGTTCGCGAAATCATCCATATACGCGAGCAAAAATGGGGCAATTTGTGGGGCTATTTCTTTATCGCCCCGGCGATCATTATGTACATCGTGTTCCAGGCTTGGCCGATCATACGCGGCTTGTGGATGGCCTTCTCTGATTATCGCTGGTTGCTGCCCGAAACACACGGGTTGGCAGGCTTCAATGGCCTGGATAACTGGATCGAGATGTTCAAGGATAAGACCTTTTGGCGCAGCTTGGGCATCGCGTTCAGATTTACCTTGATGTATTTACCGCTAACGCTGACTTTTTCGCTCACCACAGCAGTGCTCATTTCGTGGGTCAAGAGTAATGGGGCTGCCGCCTTTTATCGCGTCGTCGCCTATATGCCAGTAGTATTGCCCACCTCGGTGGCCATGCTGGTTTGGTCGCGGTTGTACAACCCCAAGTTCGGTTATCTGAACGTGTTACTGAGCAACCTAGGGGTTACGAACCCGCCTAACTGGTTGGGATCTCCCAAATGGGCGCTTTACTCACTGACTATCCCTACAGTCTGGCTTAACTTTGGCTATTGGACGCTGCTCTTTTTGATCGGCATCTATAACATCAACCGCGAAGTCTATGAGGCTGCGCTGGTGGATGGCGCAAATGCCTGGCAGCAATTGAAGAGCATCACAATCCCCTTGCTCAAGCCGATCTTTACTCTGGTGCTTGTACTGGGGTCGGGCGTGGTGAGCGCCACGGTCGAATCCATGGCCATGTTCGAAGGTACGTCGGGCGGCCCCGGAGAGTCGGCCCTCACGTCGGGGGTTTATCTCTACCGTACCGCGTTCATCCACGGCGACATGCGCATGGGCTATGCGGCCACTATGTCGCTGTTTCTCGGCTTTATCAACATGATTATCACCGGCATCGTGTTCAAGACGATGCGCACAGAACGCAATTAGCACGGAGCCAAGGCGATGAAAATCACGTCAACTGAAATCTGGACAGTGGTAGTTCCCACTATTCCAGGGCGCGTACACTCCAAGATCTATGGTCCCGCCGGATGGGATGAGGTACCCAAGCACATCATTCGCATCAACACCGACGAAGGGTACCAAGGCATCGGCGAGACGGGGCGTGGCGCTCCGTTGGAGAATGTACAGGAATATGCCGCCAAGATTCAGGGCCTCGACCCCCGCAAGATGATTTTGCAGAACCTGCCAGCCATCGGCACGCTCGATCCATCGCCTCAAGAGTTCAACGTTAACCGCTGGTGGGAACACGCTGCCGCCGGTCCCACGAAACCGGGCTACGAAGCATTCGAGATGGGGATCATTGATCTGCTGGGCAAGATCTATAACCAGCCGGCCCACTGGTTCCTAGGTGGGGCTGTGCGCGACCGCGTGCCCGCCGATTATTGGATCGGCCATCAGACTCCCGAAGACGCCGCCGAGAACACCAAACTAGCCGTGGCGCGCGGGTTCAAAGGCATGAAAATGAAGTGCACTGGCGATGAGCCACTTGTCAAACGCTGTCGAGCGATTTGGGAAGTAGCCGGGCCAGAGTTCGAGTTGACCATTGACCCCAACGAGCGCTTCTGGCGATTGACTGAGGCCCTTGATCTAGCGCGCGAGCTGGTCAAATACGGCAAGGTCAAGGTCTTTGAAGACCCCATGCTCAAATGGAATCTGGATTGGTACCGCATGTTGCGTAATCACGGGGTAGTGCCGGTGGCATTGCATTTGGGCGACCCCTACGATATCATCAACGCCATCAAGGCCGAGGCGGTGGATTACCTCAACTTGGGCGGTGGTATGATCCAATTTGTGCGCAATGCAGCCATCGCTCACGCCGCCGATATCCCTTGCTCGCACGGCTCGGGCAACGCCCTGGGCATCATGGAGTTTTCGTATTTGCACGCGGCAGCGGCGGCGCGCAACTGCATCCTGGGCAGCGATTTCGTCGGCTCGTGGACGCGCGAGGATGACCTGTGCATCGAAGGCATCCAGTTTGAGGGCAGCTACGCCATCGTGCCCGATAAACCTGGATTGGGCTGTGAGCTGGATATGAAGGCGCTGGAGAAGTATAGGGTACGATAGGAGATCACATGGAAACCGTCAAGATCGGCATCATCGGCTGCGGCAACATCAGCGCCGCCTATCTGCGCACCGTCAAAGCGTTCAGCATCCTAGAGGCTGTCGCAGTGGCGGATATTGACCCTGCTCGCGCCGTAGCGCGGGCGCAAGAGTTCGGCGTGCCCAGGGCGTGCAGCGTGCAGGAATTGCTAGCCGACCCGACGATTCAGATCGTCGTTAACCTGACGACGCCGCAAGCGCACACCGAGATCAACCTAGCCGCCATCGAGGCAGGCAAACACGTTTATACGGAAAAGCCCCTAGCGGTGACGCGCGAAGATGGCGCTCAAGTCCTCGCCGCAGCCAGGACCAAAGGCGTGCGTTTGGGTTGCGCGCCAGGTACATTCCTGGGCGGCGGGCTACAGACTTGCCGCAAGTTGATTGACGATGGCGCCATCGGCAGGCCGGTAGCCGCCTCGGCCTTTATGATGAGCCACGGCCATGAAAGCTGGCATCCCGACCCGGCTTATTACTACAAGATCGGCGCGGGGCCAATGTTCGATATGGGACCATACTATCTCACCGCGCTCACCACGCTGCTTGGCCCGGTGAGCCGCGTAGCGGGCTGCGCCGGCATCCAGATCGGCGAACGCACCATTACCAGCCAGCCCAAATACGGCGAAAAGATCATCGTCGAGACACCCGATCATGTCGTCGGCTCGCTCAACTTTGTCTCTGGCGCCATCGGCACCATCATCACCACGTTTGCTACCTGGCGTTCACAATTACCGCGCATCGAGATCTATGGCACCGACGGCACGCTTAGCGTCCCCGACCCCAACACATTGGCAGGACCAGTTGCCATCTGCAAGGCCAGCGACAAGGAATGGACTGAGGTTGCGCTGACGCACGGCCACGCCGACGGGCGCAATATGTGGGGCATCGGCGTAGCCGAAATGGCTCACTCTATCGTCGCGGGCCGGCCTCAGCGCGTCACCGGCGACCAAGCTTACCATGTATTGGATGTAATGCAGGCTTTCCTCGATTCGTCGCTCAGCGGCCAGTACTATGAGGTCAAAAGCACCTTTACGCGGCCAACGCCGCTGCCGCTCGGCTTAGCCGAGGATTTGTTGGATTAGAGCAGTCGCTTGGCTGCTAAATAGAACGGGGGCGGATTCAATGAATCCGCCCCCGTTTTCGTTATACGAAACCCTACTTTTGCGACTCGTTGATGATGCGATCCACTACGATCTGGCGAAAATCGGGCGAAAGCGACGCAAAGTAGGCGCTAAAGCCTGTCACACGGACGACCAAATCAGGATATTTGGACGGATCTTTGTGGGCTTCAAGCACCTTGGCGGCATCCATGACGTTCAGGTTGATCTGCGTGCCGCCCATTTCCATGTG
>CAZYPJ010000355.1:0-4259 GCA_964649365.1 uncultured Anaerolineales bacterium
GCAGGGCCGCCCCTACCGGCCATCGCCGCAACAAAAAAAGGGTACAGGGTGCGTCTCCACACCCTATACCCTATACCCTAACCCCTACACCCTACTTCTCAATCGTCACTTCCGCCGTCATATTCCAGCGCATGGCCGGGTGCTGCTCGTCGGGGGCGACGATGACCTTGTACACGATCTCGCCGCGACTCTCCGCGCCCAGCTCTTCGATGCGCGTCACCTTACCCGGGATCTTGACATCCGGCAGGGCGTCGAGCGTGATGGTCACGGGCTTGCCCACCTCGACATAGATCACGTTCAACTCGGACAGGTCGGTAGTCTCGATCTGCCAGGCCGAGAGATCGGCCAGCTTGCACACCGGCGCGGCGGCGGCCACGTATTGGCCGGGCTTGACATCCAGCCCCACGATCACGCCCGCAAAGGGGGCGCGCAGCTCGGTGTCCTTCAGCGCGGCCTGGGCCTTGGCCACCAGCGGCTTGGCCTGCTCGACGCCGGCCTCGGCCACGGCGATGGCCTCCGCCGCGGGCGACATCTTGACGCGGGCGAGGTTGGCCTCGGCCTGCTTGACCTGCGCCTGCGCGGTGGCGAGCGCGCCCTCGGCCTGCTTCACGCCGGCCTGGGCCACGGCCACATCCTCGGGCCGCACCGACGCCTTGAGCTGCTCCAACTGCAACTGGGCGATGCGCACTTCTTCTTCGCTGCGGTTGACGCCCGCCTCGGCGGCGTCGCAATCCACTTCTTTGGCGCCCTTGCCCACGCGCCCGCAGATGGCGTCGCGCTGGGCCTGCGCGGCCCACAGCGAGTTCTTGGCGGCCTCGATCTGCCGCTCGGCGATGGCGATGGCCTCCGCCGTGGCGCCGCTCTTGGCCTTGGCCAACTGGGCGCGGGCGCTGGCCAGCGCCGCCTCCGCCGGGGTCACGCCGGTCTGGGCCACTTCCACCGCCGCCTGCGAGACGGCGATGTCCTCGGCCTCGGGGCCGGCTTTGGCCTGGGCCAGCCGCGCCTCGGCGGCGGCGAGGTTCGCCTGCGCCTCGGCCACGCTGATCTCGAGCTGCTCGGCGTCGAGCTTGGCGATGACTTGCCCCGCTTCGACGGCGTCGCCTTCCTTCACCAGCACCTCGGTCACTTGGCCGCTCATGCTGAACCCAAAGGTCGTATCCATGATGGGCGCGACCTTGCCCTCAGCCGCCACCCGGTCGTCGGCCTTGACGGGCGCGAGGGTGGGAGCGGGCGTCGCCTTACCCTGCGCGAGAGACGGGTTGGCCTTCACTTGGGTGTAGCCCACGTACCCCAGCGCCGCCACAACGATCACGATCACCAGCCAGATCAGTACCTTTTTCATTGTATGACTCCTTGTGAATTGGTTTGCAGTGATTAGTTGTTAGTGGCCAGTTGTCAGTGGTCAGTCGGTCGTGGTCATCAAGGTTGTCGAGCGCAATCCACTGACCACTGATAACTGGAAACTGATTACTCGTATGCCAGCACGTCGCGGACGGTGAGGCTGGAAGCGCGGCGGGCGGGCAGGTAGCTGGCCAGCGCCGCCAGGGCGATCACCAGCGCCAACCACACCACAGCGCCCTGGGTCGAGAAGGCGTAATCGAGCGACGATTGCAACACCACCTCGCCCAGCGCGGCGCCTAGCGCCTTGCTCATGGGGATGGCGATGGCCGTCCCTAACACCCAGCTAATCAAGCCCACCAACATGCCCTCGACGATGATGACCTTCAAGATCGAGCCGTTAGAAGCGCCGATGGCGCGCATCACGCCCACTTCGCGGGTGCGCTCGATGACGTTGATGCTCATGGTGCCCATCAACCCCAGCCCGCCCACGATGGCCAGCAGCACCGACATGGAAAGGAGCAGCGTCACCAACATGCTGATCGAGGCTTCGGCCTGGGCGCGCTGCTCGGCCATCACCTGCCAACGGCTCACTTCGACGCCCGCCTGGTTCAGGCTCGCCTCCAGGCGCTTGGCCATCTCGCGCTGCGAGGCGGCGTCCTTGTTGGCGAGCTGCAACTCGACTTGGTAGGCCCGGCCGGTGCGGCCCATCAACTTGGTCAAGTACGGATAGTTCACATAGCTGATCGGCCCGCTGAACGCGCCCTTGACCACGCCCACGATACGGAAATCCACTTCTTCTTTCTTGTCGCCCTTGTCTAGCTCGATGGTGAGGGTATCGCCCACCTTGAGGTCCGGCTCCTTCTTGCGCACGTCGGTGTTGATGACGATAGCGTTCTCGTCCTCGGGCAAGAGCCACCTGCCTTCTAGGATGATCGGCCGGATCATGGTCGTCTCGGCGGGCGGCGCCACCACGTAAAAGTCTTCGCCCTTGCTGTCGTCGGCGCGGACGCGCTTGACGCCGGCATAGTCCCAGCTTTCGGCGGCCACCACGCCCGGCACCGCCAGCGCGGCGCGCTCGATCTTGTCCACGCGGTAGGGCCGGCGGAACGACATCTCGATCTCAAAGTTCCAGTAGTTGAACGCCAGTTCCAGCGTCTTGTTCAACGAATCGCGCACGCTGATGACGCCCACAAAGATCGCCCCAGCCATTGTCAGCGTGATCAACGTCAGCGCCAGGCGGCCCTTGCGCCGGAAGGTGTTACGGATCGAGAGCATCATTGGGCGGGGCAGGCCGCGCACATGCTCCAAGATGGTATCAATCAAGCCCTGGCGTTTTTTCGGCTGGCCCAGGCCGTAATCGCTGATGGCCTGGCGCACGGTGACGCGCGTCCCCGCCCAGATGGGAAAGATCGCCGAGATCACCGGCGCCAGCAGCCCCACGGCAATCTGGATCGCCAGGACGTTGGCGGGCACCGCATAGCTGTGGATGTCAAAGTTGATGTACGAGGCCATCCACTGTAGGAAGCCGCGCGAGACCAGGATCCCCAGCGGGATCGAGACCACCAGGCTCAGCCCGCCATAGATCGCCACCATCGCCAGGTACAGGCCGATGATCTGCTTGCGGCGCGCGCCGATGGCTTTCATGATGCCCACCTGCTTGATCTGCTGCGCTAGGATGGCCGCGATGGTGTTGACCACCAGGAAACCGCTCAAGCCCAGCGCCAGCGCCCCCAAGAAGCCCAGCATCAGCAGCATGGGCTGCACGATCTCATCCGCCGGGTGCTTGCCGGGCGTGGGCACATAGAATCCCCACGTCTGCGCGCCGCCCTTTTGCAGCTTTTTTTCGACGGCCTCGGCTACCCGGTTATAGTCCTCTTTGGTCAGGTTCTCGCCCGCGCCCGTCACCAACACTTCGGTGTAGAGGTCGGGCATGCCCAGCCATTCCAGCGTGTCGGTGGTGCAATAGGCGTAGGCCATGTTGGCCAGCGGCGCGGGGAACTGGTTCACGTCGTGGGTCGTCCCGGCGATGCGCAGCTCGCGCGTTTTGCCGTCCCACATTTCCACCGTCGCCATGTCGCCGATCTGGGCCTTGCCGTTCGGCCCCGACCCGGGCAACATGCTCAGGGCGGTGCGCTCGATCAACAACTCGCGCTCCGCCGGGGGCCAGGCGCCCGTCTCGGGGCGGACGATGTTGATGCGCACGTCGTTGAAATCGGCCAGGCCGATGATCTGGATGTTCTTCCATTCATCCTCGCCCACGCGGACGCGCAGCGTGTAGCGCGTGCGCCCCTCGGCGGCGGCCACTTCGGGCATCCGCTCGATGGAGGCGATGTCGTCGTCGTTCACCCCCGAGTTGAACACCCAGGCGTGCGCCGGGTTGACGGCCATGTAATCCGCCGTCATCTCGCGGCTCAACAGGGTCGAGGTGGTCATGATCGCGCCGACGGCGAACACGCCCACGGCGATGGAGAGCACCACGACGATGGTGCGCTGCTTGTTCGACCACAGGTCGCGCAGAATCTTGCGCCAACGAATCCCCAACATTGTCCCCTCCTCCATCCATCCCCACAAGGAGGGCGACCACACAGGGTCGCCCCTACGTTCGTTACGCCTTGCCGCGCGGTATGGTGGGCATGATGTATCATGCCCCTACGACCTGCCGCGCGTAGGGGCGCGATACATCGCGCCCCCAACATGTGTGCGTTACGCCGCCGTATAGACCATCTCCGGCCGCACCACGGCGGGGGTCTGCTCGGCCACGCGGCCCGCGCGCGGCGGGCGGCGCGTCTGGTCGGCGATCAGCCCATCGGTGATAAGCACCGTGCGCGTCACGCGGGCGGCCAGGTCCTTATCGTGCGGCACCATCAAGATCGTCTTGCCCTCGCCCACCAGTTTCTCGAACAGTTGGAACACCGAAT
>CAZYPJ010000356.1:0-4227 GCA_964649365.1 uncultured Anaerolineales bacterium
CCGCTCTCCATGCGATGGAGAGGGGAGGCGGCCTGGCGGCTCTTGCTGCGCCCCCTCTCCACTCAGGTGGAGTGGGGGGTGGGGGTGAGGTCGCCTTTCGGTTGACAAAGCCCTCTCACCTTTCTATATTCTCCCCGTGATCGTCAACCGTTCGACGCACAGGAGGTGCGTGATGCGTATTGCCCTAGGTATCATGAGTCACGAGGCTAACACGTTCTGCCCCCGCGCCGCCACGCGGGCCGATTTCGAGGCCAACCAAGTCGCGCGCGGCGAGGCGCTGCTGAGTAACTGGCGCGCCAAGCGCACCGAGGAATCGGGCGCGATGGCCGTGTTCGCGCAAACCGATGGGTGCGAGGTCATCCCCACTTTTGGCGCGCGGGCGCTATCGAGCGCGCCGTTGACGGCGGAAGCATTCGATAGTCTGCTGGCCGATTTGCTGGCGGCGCTGCGCGAGGCGTTGCCGGTGGATGGCGTGCTGTTGGTGTTGCACGGCGCCATGATGGCCGACAACGCCCCCGACGCCACTGGCGAAATCCTGGCGCAGGTGCGCGAACTGGTGGGGCCGGCCGTGCCTATCGTGGGCACGCTCGACTTGCACGCCAATGTCACCGAGCGCATGGCGCGCATGGCCACGGCGCTGGTGGGCTACCACACCGCGCCCCACGTGGATATGTTCGAGACCGGCGAGCGCGCCGCGCGCCTGCTGGTGCGCACGTTGCAGGGCGAGATAGCGCCCACCAGCGCCCTCGTCCGCCTGCCCATGATCCTGCCGCCTGAAAATAGCACCCACAATTATGGGCCGCTCTCCGAGGTGTTGGCCCGCGTCAACGCGCTGGCGCGCGAGGGCGCCATCTTGCACGGCGCGCTCTATCCCACCCAGCCCTGGATGGACACGGAGGGGATGGCCTCGGCGGTAGTGGTCGTCACCGACAACGACCCTGCCGCTGCCCGCGCCTATGCCAAAGAATTGGGGGGCATGTTCTGGGAGCGACGTGGCCAGTTCGTGCTGGCGCTCATCCCGCCCGACGAAGCCGTGCGTCGGGCGCTGGCGCGCCCTTCGGGCGTGGTGATCTTTTGCGATTCCGCCGATGCGACCTCTTCAGGTTCTACCGGCGATAGCACCGCCATCTTGCAGGCGCTGTTGCGCGCCGCGCCCATCGCCCCGCTGACTTTGCTGAATGTGGTGGACGCCGAGGTCGTAGCGCAAGCCATCGCCGCCGGCGTGGGCAACGAGGTCTCTGTGCAGGTAGGCGGCAAGCTCGCGCCGCAATATTTCCAGCCTGTGCCGTTCACGGGGCGCGTCAAGCTCATCTCCGATGGCGAGTTTGTTTTCAAAGGGCCGGGATCCAAGGGCGTGTTGCACTTTATGGGGCGCACCGTGGTGCTTGTCCAAGGGGGGATTCACTTGGTAGTGATGGAACGCCCCGTCTCGCAGTGGGATCCGCAACTCTACCGCTCGCTGGGACTGGAACCCGCCGACGCCCGCATCGTGCAGGTGAAATCGCCCATGGCGTTCCGCGCCGCCTACAGCGCCATCTTTGACGAGGTGCTCATCATTGCTGCGCCGGGCGCAGCCTCGCCCGAGATCAAGGCGTTGCCCTGGAAGCACGTGCATCGCCCGATCTATCCGCTCGACCCGGAAACGACCTGGCCGTGATCGAGTGGTCAATAGTCAGTCATCAGTGATCAGTGATCAGTTAACTACTGACAACTGACCCCTGTCAACTGACTGCCAACTGATAACTGCCAACTGATAACTCTCATACACCCTGGAGGTGCTCATGCCAAACGATGAATCGCTTGCGCTCGACCGTTCCCTCGATCTCTACGAGCGCGCCAAAAAGGTGTTTCCGGGCGGCGTCAACGCCTCGGCGCGGCTGAACCGCGCGCTGGGCCATCCGCTGTTCATGGATCATGGCCAGGGGGCCTATGTCTATGACGTGGACGGCCACCGCCTGATTGACTATTGCATCTCGCACGGGGCCAGCTTTCTCGGCCACGCCAACCCCGCTGGCGCTGCCGCCGTGCAACAGGTGTTGACGAACGGCGGCCTGCTCTCCTACGAAACCGAGTTGCAAGTGCGCGTGGCGGAAGAGTTGCTCTCGTTGTTCCCCGGCCACGACCTGCTGCGCTATGCTTGTTCGGGCACCGAGGCCACCTGGCACGCGCTGCGCGTGGCCCGCGCCTACACCGGCAAGTGCGGCGTGGTCAAGTTCGAGGGGCACTATCACGGCGTCAACGACACAGTGGGCTATAGCCATTGGCCGTCGCTCGACAAGGCCGGCCCCGCCGACGCCCCCGTTCCCGTGCCCGATTCGGCGGGCATACCCGCTTCCAACGACCAATTGATCCGCATCCTGCCGTTCAACGATGTGGCGGCGCTGGAAAAATGCCTGCGCGCTAACGCCGGTTTCTTGGCGGCGGTCATCATGGAGCCGATCAACTATGACTCCGGCGGCATCCGCCCCACGCCCGAGTTCTTGGAGGCGGTGCGCTCGCTCACCCGCGAGCTGGGCATCGTGCTGATTTTCGACGAGGTGTTGTCGAGCTTTCGCGTGCGCCGGGGCGCGGCCTTGGGCGACGCTTGCATCCCCGATATGACCGTGTTGGGTAAGGCCGTGGGCGGCGGGATGCCCATCTCGGTGTTCATGGGCAAGCGCGAAATCATGAATATGTGTACGCCCGTCGGCCCGGCCATGAACAGCGGCACCTACAACGCGCCGCCGGTGCTGGTGGCCGGCATCAGCGCCATGCTGGCCGAGACGGCCCGCCCGGGCTTTTACGAGCATCTCAATGCCGTGGGCGAGCGGCTCTACACCGGCATGAGGGACATTTTCGAGCGCCGCGACATCGTGGCCTGGGTGCAGGGCGTGGGCGCGCGTTTTGGGCTGTATTTCGGGCTGGATCGCGAGCCGCGTAACTATCGCGACATCGCCGGGCAAGATCTGGCCAAGATGGGGCGTTTTGTGCTGGCCTGCTTGAAGCGCGGCGTCTATCTGCAGCACGTCTCGCCGCACCACGGCTTTTCCTCGGCGCACACGCTGGCCGATATTGACGAGACGCTCGACGTGATGGATCAGGCGGCGCGCGAAATCGCGAAATAGCGGAAACTCACCACGGAGGCACAGAGAACACAAGGAGAAAACCGCAGAGACGCAAAGCGCGCAGAGAAATATATCTTTGTTGCACTTTGCAGATAACTCACCACATCAGGTGATATGTTCGTAAATTTCTGCGCTCTCTGCGGCTCTGCGGTTTCCCTTCTCCGTGTCTCCGTGGTGAATCTCAGGAGGGGCTCTATGCGTTGGGGACCGGTTGCGATGGGGATTGCCAGTTTCTTGCCGGGGATGGAGCGGCTGCGGCGGCGCGGCACGGGCGGCAGCGATTCGGCGCGCTACTGCTATTCCGTATGGCTGCGCCACTTGGTGATGGCGCAGCGTTGCGGCGCCCTGCGGCGCCTGCCGCGCACATTGGCCGAGCTGGGGCCGGGCGACAGCCTGGGGACGGGGCTGGCGGCGCTGCTCGGGGGCGTGGAGACTTACTACGCTTTTGATGTGGTGCGCTACGCCGACACGCGCCGCAACCTGGCGATTTTCGACGAGCTGGCGACGCTCTACCATCAGCGTGCGCCGATCCCCGACGAACGCGAGTTCCCCGGCATTGTGCCGCGTTTGAAAGATTACGCCTTTCCCTCTGATTTGCTGCCCGATGCGCAGCTAGAGGCGGCGCTGGCGCCGGAGCGCGTCGCGGCCATCCGTCAGGATTTGGCCGACCTCGACGCGCGCGGCGGGCGCACGGCGCGCCTCTCTTACGTCGTCCCCTGGCACGACCCCGCTGTGCTGACCGAGGGCGGGGTGGAGATGATCCTTTCGCAAGCCGTGCTGGAGCACGTGGACGACCTGCCCGGCGCCTACGAGGCGCTGCGAAGGTGGCTGGCGCCCGGCGGCGTAATGACCCATACCCTAGACTTTGGCAGCCACGGCATCACGGACAAGTGGAACGAGCATTGGGCCTATCCGGCGTGGCTGTGGGCGCTGGTGCGCGGCAAGCGCGCCTTTCTCATCAACCGCCAGCCGTGGGCCGTTCACCGCGAGCATCTGGCCCGCAGCTTTCGCATCCTGACCGAGCTGCCCGTGCGCCAGGAGGGCGGCATTGCCCGCGCCCGACTCGCCGCGCCCTTTCGCGCCATCTCGGACGACGACCTGGCGACGCGGGCGGTGTTTGTGG
>CAZYPJ010000357.1:0-4210 GCA_964649365.1 uncultured Anaerolineales bacterium
ACGGATGATGTGATGACTATGCGGGAGATGACCAATGGCCCAATTATCCGACCGTTTGGAGCGTATGAAGCAGCGCGTGCGCGCCGGCGAACACCACAGCGCGCGCCAGAGCGCCCCGCCCGACGTGTTGGCCGAATGCGAGCGCGAGGGCCTCTCGTGGGTGCGGCGCGCGGCGCGGCTGACGGCGCGCATGTGCCAGGCCGAACGGCCCGTCATCGCGGCGGATGAGCGCATCGCGTTCACCCGCACCGTCAAAACCGTCCCGCCGATCTATGCCCCCGACGAATACGCGCAGCTCACCGCCGGCCGCACCCTGCACGAGTTGGGGCCGATCAGCAACATCTGCGCCGATTGGGGCCTGGCGCTCTCCAAGGGGCTGCTGGGGCGGCGGCAGGTCGCCGTTGAGACGCGCATCCGCCTGGCCGACGACGCGGAAGCCGTCGAGTTTCTGGACGCCGCCATCGAAACCATAGACGCCGTGCTCGGTCTGGCGGCGCGCTACGCCGCCCACGCCGCGCAGCTCGGGCGCGCCGACCTGGCCAGGACGCTGGCCTGGGTCCCCGCCCACGCGCCGCGCACCTTTCACGAGGCGCTGCAATCGCTCCGCCTGATGCACGCTGTCGTCTGGCTCAGCGGCCATTACCACGTCGGGCTGGGGCGGTTCGACCAATACATGTGGCCCTACCTCCAGGCCGACCTGGATGCCGGCCGGCTCGACCCGGCCCAAGCCGAAGAGCTGCTGGCCGAGTTTTTCATCAGCCTCAACAAGGATAGCGACCTCTACCCCGGCGTGCAGCAGGGCGATAACGGCCAGACCCTGATGCTGGGCGGCGTCAAGCGCGACGGCGCCGACGCCGTCAACCCGCTCACGAGCATGGCCCTGCGCGTTGGCCGCGACGTGAAGATGATTGATCCGAAGATCAACCTGCGCATCAACGCCCAGACCGACCTCGACCTGCTGACCCTGGCCAGCGAGCTGACCCGCGAGGGCCTGGGCTTTCCGCAATATTCCAACGACGACGTGGTGATCCCGGCGCTGGCCGCCCACGGCTACGACCTGGCCGACGCCCGCGATTACACCGTGGCGGCCTGCTGGGAGTTCATCATCCCCGGCAAGGGGATGGAGGTGGTCAACATCGGGGCGCTCTCGTTCCCCGCCGCCGCCGACGAGGCGCTGCGCTGGGGTCTGGCCCAGGGGGCCGATTGGGAGGCCGTCATGGCGCGCGTGGGCGTCAACATCGAGCAGCAGCTCGGCGCGCTGGTCAAGAGCTATTCCACCTTGCTGCTGCCCCCCGCGCCCTACTACTCGGTGATGTTCGACGGCTGCCTGGAGCATGGGCGCGACCTCTCGACGGGGCTGAAATACAACGGGTTCGGCGTCCACGGGGCGCACGCCACCAACGCCGCCGACGCCCTGGCCGCCGCCAAGTCGCTGGTATGGGAACAAAAGAGCGTCGCCCCAGGCGAACTGCTAGCCGCGCTCGACGCCAACTATGAGGGGTACGAATCGCTGCAAAAAAAGCTCACCGAGGAGGCCCCCAAGGTCGGCAACAACGACCCGGCGGCGGACGCGCTCCTCGCCCAGCTTTATGAATCGTTCGCCGACGCCTGCGACCGCATCCGCGACAACGGGCGCGGCGGCCGGGTGCGCCCGGGGACGGGGTCGGCCATGTATTACGTCTGGCTGGCGCGCGGCCACGAGGGGATGCGCGAGCCGGTGGTGGGCGCCACCGCCGAGGGGCGCAAGCGCGGCGAGTTTTTCGCCGCCAACCTGGCCCCGGCGCAGAACGCTCGCGTGCGCGGGCCGATCAGCGTGCTGCAATCGTACAGCAAGATCAACTATCGCCGCATCTATAACGGCGGGCCGATCACTATGGAGCTATCGGACGCGGTCTTTCGCAGCCGCGAATCGTTGGGGCAGACGGCGCTGTTGATCCGCGCTTTCGCCCAGTTGGGCTGCCAGCAATTGCAATTGAACACCCTCAGCCTGGAGACGCTGTTGGAGGCCAAAGCCCACCCTGAATTGCACAAGAACCTGATCGTGCGGGTGTGGGGTTGGAGCGGCTATTTCTGCGAGCTGGCGCCGGAATACCAGGATCATGTCATCGCGCGGCACATGTACGCGCTGGCGTAGGAGGGCGGCGGCCCGAGGATGCCATGCAGAACGTTTACTCCAACGCATTGGGGCTTGGTCATCAATCATCGGCCGCGCTTAGGCTTCCTGGCCGCAACTGCTGCCGTATCATAGAGATTATCCGCCTATCTCAATATGGATGGGGGGTAGCTATGATACAGCAAGCGTCGTTGCTTGTCGCATTGTCAGATTGGTCATTGTCATTCCCTTGCCGTCCTCTCCGCCGATACGGGGGCGTCCTAGATGCTATCCGGATCGGTTAGATATATGGAAATAGGGATTGATTTGGTAGAGCTGATCTATCGGCTGACCAAAGGGTTGCCCGAAGAGCGTTTTGGGTTGGCTAGTCAGATGCAACGCTAAAAATCCTAGACCCCAAACCCCAGACCCTCAAAGAAGGAGAGAATACACCATGAAGATCACCAACGTGCTCTGCCGCAACCTGTCGGGGCGGATGACCTTCCCCGGCGTGTTCTGGGAGGAGCGGCTGGCCCGCCCCATTGATGTCTATCCCGAACACCGCGCCGAGGGGGCCACCTACCTCGATGCGGCGGGCGACGGCAAGTACCGCATCCGCGCCGTGTTTGTGGAGGTGCAAACCGACGAGGGCATCTTGGGCATCGCCGGGCCGATCTCGAGCAGCATCGGGCGCATCGTTATGTCCGAGTTCGAGGATCTACTGCTCGACGAGGACCCCCTGGCCGTCGAACTGCTGTGGGACAAGATGTATCGCCTCTCGGTGCACGGGCGCAAAGGCCCGACCATGATGGCCATGAGCGCGCTCGACTGCGCCCTGTGGGATATTCGCGGCAAGTGGGCCGACGCGCCGGTCTATCGGCTGCTGGGCGGCCCGACGCGCGACCGCATCCCCGCCTATGCCAGCATGTTGGGCTATTCCGTCGAGCCGGAGCGCGCCGCGCAGCGCGCCCGCGAGGCCGCCAAGCAGGGCTATACCGCGCAAAAGTGGTTTTTCCGTTCCCACCCCGCCGAGGGGATGGCTGGCGTGGAGCGCAATGTGGCGCTGGTGCGCGCCGTGCGCGAGGCCATCGGCCCCGACGCCGACCTGATGCTCGATTGTTGGATGAGCTGGGACTTGCGCTACGCTCGGCTGATGGCCGAGCGCATTGCGCCCTACCATCCGCGCTGGATCGAGGAACCCGCCATGCCCGACAAGCCCGAAATCGCGGCGCAAATCCGCCAGGCCGTGCCCTTTCCCGTCTCCAATGGCGAGCACGAGTACACCCGCTGGGGGTTCAAGCGCCTGCTGGAATTGGGCGCGCAAGATGTGCTCCAGCCCGATATCTACTGGGCCGGCGGCATCACCGAGACGCTCAAGATCGCGGCGCTGGCCTCGGCCTACGACGTGGAACTGATGCCTCACGGGCATTCCACCCACGCCACGGCGCACTTTTCCGCCGCGATGCCGCCCAGCCTCTGCCCGATGCAAGAATACCTCATCAAGTGGAACACCATCCACCAGTTCTTCTTGAAGCATAGGGTCGAGCCGGTGAACGGCTACATCGAGCTGCCGCAAGCGCCGGGCATCGGGCTAGAGATTGACGAGGATCTGGTAGAGGAAGAGACGATTCTGGATTAGGCAAGTTCACAGTTGTCAGTTATCAGTGGTCGCTAGTGGTTACTGATAACTGACAACTGATTACCGATTACTCCTCTTCTGGCTGCGTGGGGTAGATGATCTCGACGATCTCGCCGTGGACGTTCACCACCACCCGAAAGCCGAACAATTGCAGGCTAGGAACCCATTGATCGGGGTTGGCTTGGCGGATGTTTTGCTCCAGGTTGCGGATCGCGGCGTCTATGGCGGCCTTGGTGAACAGGTCTTCCTGGCCCAACATCTGCATCATGCCGCGCACCACATCGCTCTGGTTCGAGGTGATCTGCTCCTTGAGCGCGGCCACGATCGCATCATCAATCTTGGCCGCCTCGACGTGCCGCTGAAAGCCCTGATCGTTGATGACATAGTGCGCTACGCCGCCCACGTAGGCCACCTGGGCCTGCTCGCCCTGCTCGTTATAGACTAGCCCTGGAAACAATACCTGGCGCGCAATATCTTGC
>CAZYPJ010000358.1:0-3173 GCA_964649365.1 uncultured Anaerolineales bacterium
TTGGTGTGAAATGATGTTTTGCGAGCCAGTAGGCGCGGTTTCTAACCGCGTCGGTCGCCAACCGCGCCTACTGGCTCGCAGAGGCTTACTCCGCGCGACGGCCCCCTCCCTTCTAGCTCCGAGCATCATTTCACATCAAGCGTTGAAGCGGCTGGCGGCTCTAGGCGTCATTTTCCTTCCCTCGTCCCTATCGCGAACGCAGATACGCCATCAACTGCACCACCGCCACCAACACCACCAGGATCAGCGCCGTCAGCCAGGTGAGGATGCGCATCAGCCGCAGCGCCATCAGCAGCGTCGCCAGCACGCCCGCCAGCAACCCCTGCCAACCGGCGCGGTTCAGGTCGCCCCCGCGGCCCAAAGGCCGCGCCCAGCGTTCGTTGATGAAGTAAGCGAGCGGAACGCCGGTAGCCGAGACGGCCAGCCCCACAATCGTCAAAAAGATCAACTGGTTGACCCCCGTTGGCGGCTTGAGGTTCATCAGCGCCAACAGCCCCGCCCACAAGCACGCCGCCAGCACGCCCAGCAGGATCATCACCGTCTTGTTGCTCATTTCGCCCCTCGCTTGATTATCGCGCACAGTATAACCTATCCTCGGTGGATTGCCAGCCCGAGAATGAGACAGGATGAAGATGCCGCCGTAGCCGCGCCCCTTGTGGGCGCCGAGGCGTCTAGCAAACCATGCCCGGATCAGTAATCAATCCTGTAAATCCTGTTCATCTTGTCCAATTCCCGGGCCATTGACGCGCGCGGCTTGCGGGGGTAACATGATGGTCAATGCAACGGATTCTACGGCGAAAGGGGACATCATGCGCTACAATTTGCCAACGACCACGTTGGGCCGCACGGGGTTGGTGGTCACGCGCCTGGGCATCGGCGGGGCCTATTGCCAATCGGTGGAGGGCTATCGCGCCGCGCTCGATTGCGGCGTGACCTATGTGGATACGGCCCGCGTCTATCGCGACGGCAAGGACGAGGAACTGGTCGGCCCGGCCATCGCCGGGCGCAGGAACCAACTCATCCTGTCGAGCAAGACGATGAGCCGCGACGCCGAGGGCGCGCGCAAGGATTTGGAGACCTCGCTCAAGGTGTTGGGGACCGACCATCTGGACATCTGGCACATCCACTATCTGAACACGAAGGAGGAGCGCGAAAAGGCGCTCGGGCCGGGCGGCGCCATCGAGGCGGCCATCAAGGCGCGCGAGCAGGGGTTGATCCGCTTCATCGGCGTGACGGGCCACGTCTGGCCCGAGGTCGCGCAGGCCGCGGCCACGGGGCTGTTCGATTCGGTGTTGTGCTGGTACAACTGCGCCATGAAAGAGCCGGAAACTACCATTTTCCCCGAGGCGCGCAAGCACAATATGGGCGTGGTCATCATGAAATCCACCTACACCGACATCCTCTGGCAGCAGGTGGGCGCGCCGCCCCAGGCCGATTTCTACCGCTATGTGCTCAGCCACCCGGCGGTGAACGTGGCGCTCTATGGCTTGCGCAACGTGGCGCGCTTTCAGCTGGTGGCTGCGGCGCTGGCCCAACGCGCCACGCTCAGCGAGGAGGAACGGCTGGCATTGGAAGCCCACGGCGCCAGGGTGCGCGCGGCGGGCAAACTGGTAGGATGGTGACGCCATGAAGATAGACTCCATCTCGCTTTATCACGTTGCGATGCCGCTGGTCTATCCCTTCCGCACAGCCTACGCCGACGAGTACGTCATCGAAAGCGTGCTGGTGCGGATGGAGGGCGAGGGTCAGGTGGGTTGGGGCGAGACCACGCCCGGGCGCTCGCCCACCTACAGCCCCGAATGGGCCGGCGGCGTGTTCGCCACGCTGCGCGACTGGCTGGCCCCGCGCTTGATCGGCCAGCAGGTGGAGAGCGGCGAGGCGCTGCAACGCCTGCTGAGCGTCATCAAGGGCAACTATTTCGCCAAAGCCGGGCTAGACCTGGCCTGGTGGGATTTGCGCGCCAGGCAACTGGGCCAACCCTTGTGGAAGCTGATCGGCGGGCGCTCGCCCATCATCCAGGTGGGGGCCGATTTCGGCGCCATGGAGACGATTGACGCCTTGCTCGTCGCCATCGGCCAGGCGCAAGAGGCGGGGTTCACGCGGGTCAAGTTAAAGTACCGCCCAGGATGGGAACTGGAGATGATCGCCGCCGTGCGCCGCTCCTTCCCCGACCTGGCCATTCACATTGACTGCAACAGCGTCTATACCCTCGACGCCCTGCCCATGTTCCGCGAGCTGGACGCCTACCACCTCGCCATGATCGAGCAGCCGCTGGCCCACGACGACCTGCTCGACCACGCCGCGCTCCAGGCCGCCATCCAGACGCCCATCTGCCTGGATGAGAGCATCACCTCAGTGGCCAGGGCGCGCAAGGCGGCGGCGGTCAAGGCGTGCCGCTGGGTCAATATCAAGGGCCAGCGCGTGGGCGGGCTGACCAACGCCCTGGCGATCCACGACTATTGCCGGGGCGTGGGCATCCCCTGTTGGATTGGCGGGATGCTGGAATCGGCGGTGGGCCAGGGGTTCAACATCGCCCTCTCGACGCTGGATAACATCCACTATCCCTGCGACGTGTTCCCCAGCAGCCGATATTACGTCGAGGATTTGGGCGCGCCCGATGTCGTCCTCAGCGGCCCCGGGCAGATCACGGCGTCGGATGCGCCGGGGATCGGCTGCGCTCCCCATCCCGACCGCCTGGCTCGCATGACGCTGCAACAGGCGACGATCTCGTAGGGACGCAGGGATTTAACGTAAGGGTCATCGTAGGGGCGCGATACATCGCGCCCTCCCAGAAGGGCGCGACATGTCGCGCCCCTACGAGCCGCGCCATCCTTCTCCTTCTGTTTGACGCCCCCGCCGCGAGCGTGTAAGATGATCGCCAGTGTTGGGCTTTACATTGGAGGCGACCCGTGGCCAATAACATGCTCTACTATGGCGACAACCTCGACATCCTGCGGCGCTATATCGCGGACGAGTCGGTGGATTTGATCTATCTCGATCCGCCGTTCAACTCCAACGCCACCTACAACGTCCTCTTTGCCGAACAGAACGGCGCCCAGGCGGCGGCCCAGCTCCAGGCGTTCGTAGATACCTGGTCGTGGGTGGAGGCCGCGCCGACATACCAGGAACTGATCCTGCGCCCCGACAAGGTGGGCGACGCCCTGCGCGCCTTT
>CAZYPJ010000358.1:3183-4203 GCA_964649365.1 uncultured Anaerolineales bacterium
GTTTGGCCAATTGCTGCCCCACGGCGGCCTGCTGGCCTACCTGGTGATGATGGCCCCGCGCCTGGACGAGCTGCGCCGCGTGCTCAAATCCACCGGCTCGATCTATCTGCACTGCGATTCGACGGCCAGCCATTACCTGAAAGTGTTGATGGATGCCATATTCGGGCCGCAGAATTATCGCAACGAGATCATCTGGAAGCGCACCAGCGCCCACAACGACCCCAAGCGCTACGGGCGCAACCTGGATACGATCCTATTCTATTCCAAAGCTGAATCCTACACCTGGAATCAGCTTCATACGGCGCACGGCGACGCCTACCTGGCTCGCTTCCGAAACGCCGACCCGGATGGGCGACGATGGACCGACGACAACTTGACCGCCAAGGGGCTGACGGGCGGCGGCTACACCTACGCATACAAAGGCGTCACGTCGTTGTGGCGCGTGCCGCTGGAAACCATGCAGCGCCTGGACGCCGAGAACCGGCTGCACTTCACCAAGGCGGGCGGCATTCGGCTCAAGCGTTACCTGGACGAGAACAGGGGCGTCGCCGCCCAAGCCCTGTGGGACGACCCCCCCCCGATCAACTCGCAGGCCAAAGAGCGCCTGGGCTACCCCACGCAAAAACCCGAGGCTCTGCTAGAGCGCATCATCCGCGCCAGCAGCAACGAGGGCGACGTCGTGCTCGACCCGTTTTGCGGCTGCGGCACGGCGGTGGCGGCGGCGCAAAAGCTGGGGCGGCGCTGGATCGGCATAGACATCACCCAGGCGGCCATTCGCACCATCGTCAAGCGGCTCGACGACACCTTTGGCGACCAGGCCGATTACGAGATCGTGGGCGAGCCGACCACCGTCCAAGACGCGCAACAACTGGCCGACGCCGACCCCTACCAGTTCCAATGGTGGGCCACCGGCTTGGTGGGGGCGCGCCCTGTGGAGCGCAAAAAGGGCGCCGACCAGGGGATTGTCGGACGCCTGTACTTTGCCGACGACGCCAGCGGCCAGGCCAAGCAGATCGTGCT
>CAZYPJ010000359.1:0-4198 GCA_964649365.1 uncultured Anaerolineales bacterium
TCGGGGCCGTAACAGTGCGCCGCTGTGCCCTCCAACAAGGGTAACAACGTATCCCTGTGGCAATGATCGTAATGGTCGTGGCTTATCAACACGGCGTCGGCCACGCGCACCTTACGTGGGTCGAGCGGGATAGCCGGGCAACGGTACATGTTGGGCATCTCGGCTTCGGGCACGCCACCCAGGTAAGGGTCTAGGTAGATCATCGTCTGGGGCGTGCGTATGGCCCAGCTCGCACCGCTGAGCGACCAAATGAGCAGCCCCTCAGCGACGGTGCGCGCTTCCATTTGCTGGCGAAAGGTGTCAGCCCAGTAGAGATTGGCAAGTTGAGTGGTCATGGGTCTCCTTTGCTATCCTTGTATGAATCGTTCCGCCGAGCCAGCCAGGATATCCTGACGCTCGGTCGGCGTGAGAAAAGCGCAGTGCTTGCGCACCACATCGAGCAACTGACGATAGGTCGCCCAGTTCATGCAGCCGGGCCAATCGGTGCCCCACATCAGCTTGTGAGCGCCCACCTGCCTCACCGCCCAACGAATCAGCTCTTGCTCATAGGGGTAAGGGTATTCGTGCGCCTCGCCATACGGATGTTGCAGCGAGGCGAGGTCGAGCCACACCCGAGGATGCTTGGCGAGCAAAGCGCGCTCCTCCCAGCCTTCGGCAGGCGCGCCGCCTAGGTGGCAGATGCTTATCCGCAAGTGCGGAAAGGCATCTAGCATACGCCGGATCGCAGGCACATCCTCGACATTGGCGGCGTTGATGTCGAGGATCAAAGGGCGATGCAACGCATTCAGGCGCTCCCACACAGACCATTCGACGGCGCCGTCGAAGCTAAAATCGGCGCGCAGGCGGCGAGTGCTCTCTAATTCTACCTTTAGCCCTGTCAACCCCGCTTCAAACAATCGCTCCAGCCGGTCAGAAGCGTCGACTTGATCTATCGCCCCCAGATAGGCGAAACCGATAAAGCGATCGGGCCAACGGTTGAGCGCATAGATCACCGTGGCATTTTGGTCACCATAGAGATGGTGTTGCACCAGAATCGCCTTGTCCACGCCCACCTGATCCATATAGTGTAAAGCGATTTCGGGTGGGTTAGCAGTGGGATCGAACGCCGGTGGAAAGACTTGGCGCACCTGGCCACGGTCGAGCGCCTGGCCATAGCGTAGCGGCTCCCAAAAGCCAGTGAGTTCGCGAGCGATATGTACGTGGCAATCAATAATCATAAACCCTCCGTATGAATCAAGGTAGGGCGTTGAATCAGTGGATAACTCGTCAGATGGGCAGATACTAGCGGAGATGGGGCGTTCCTGTCAAGGCGAAAACCGCCTCTTTGCCCGAAGGCCCGAAAACAGACTTGACAACTCACACTTTATGTGCTACAATAATTATACGGTAGGGGGGTATCCTATAGCTCCGAGGGTCAGGTGATTAAGCAGGTCAGCGCAGTGATGGTACCCATGATCTCTTGGCAATTATGCCGGGCTTGTTCCCTCTGCGCAGCGCGGGCTGCCTGCCCGCACAAGGCCATCGTGGTCATAGATCGCGGCGAGCCGCCATGGATCGAACCCAGTCGTTGTTACGGGTGTCGGTCGTGCATCACCGCTTGCCTTCACGGCGCTATCCACGTCGCATCGAATGCCTAATTGCGATTCCGAGAGAATTCTCGACAAAAGAAAACGAGGAGATTCCATGAGCGAAAAGATCAAGAACGTAGCGGATGACAGCTATCAGCAAGACGTGCTGGAAGCACAAGGCCCAGTGATGGTTGATTTTTGGGCGCCGTGGTGCGGGCCCTGCCGCATGGTAGCCCCCATCGTCGAGCAACTGGCCGAAGAATACGCCGGCCAAGTGACCTTTGCCAAAGTCAATACCGACGAGAACCCCGATGTTCCGGGCCGCTTGGGCATCCGGGGCATCCCTACATTGATCTTTTACCTCAATGGCGAGGAAGTAGATCGCCTGGTGGGCTTTGCGCCCAAGCCTGTACTCAAGAAAAAGCTCGATGCCATTCTGTCTGAGACCAAAAAGTGACCAGGCTGCGGCGTTTTTGGCGCGAGAACTGGTTCACTTTGACCGTGCTGGCGGCGCTAACGGTCGCCTTTCTGGCGCTGCGCTCCAGCCCTACCGAGATCGCTTCGGTGGAAGCTTTTGAGAGCAGCTTGATGCAGGGCCGACCGACGGTGATTGTGTTTTATAGCAACACTTGAAGCGCCTGTCTGTTGGCCAAGCCCATCGTGAATGGGATCGAGAAGAAACTGGCAGGCCAAGTCCCAGTAATCCATATTGATGTAATGTCACGCACAGGCAGCCAGATCGCTAGCCGCTTTGGGGTGCGCGGCGTGCCCACATTGCTGGTCGTGAATGGCGAAGGCCAGTCAGTGTTGCGCCAGGTGGGTCGTTTACGCCAAGAGCCTGTTTTGAGCGCGCTTACTGATTTAAGAGTTCCGATATCAATAGTGGAGTGATAGTGACTATGCCGATTTACGAGTATCGTTGTGAGGATTGCGGCGCGACGTTCGATAAACTGGTGCGTTCGATGACCGTAGCTGTGGAAGTAGAATGCCCCAAGTGCCAGAGCAAGAATTGCAAAAAAGCCATTTCGCTGTTCGGCGCAACCTCATCTACCAGTAGCAGCGCCTCGGCAGGGGCGTCGTGCGCTACTGGAGGTTGAGGGCTGAGCAGGCGAGCTAGGTAGCTCGAATCGTGATACATGTGAATTGGCGATGGGTTCGTAACGAGGAGCCTTTTTATGTTGACGCAAGAAGCGCGCGACGATTTGATCCTTCGTCTGCGCAAGATCGAAGGCCAGGCGCAGGGCATTCAACGGATGTTGGCCGACGGGCGCGATTGTCGCGAAGTGCTGAACCAACTTGCTTCGGTCCGCGCCGCCACACAGCGAGCGAGCCTGGAGCTGATGAAGTATTATGCGCTCACCTCGCTGACCAACCCGCAAGGCAACGCCGAAGAGACGGTTGACGGCCTGATCAGCCTAATGCTGCGCGTGGAGGGGGCTGAAATCCATGGAGATATTGGGGATTCCGTTACGCGACCTGATCATTCCTGGGGCGTTCGCACTCTGGTTGATAGCAAACCTGTGGGTGCTGCCCAAGCTGGGCATCCGCACTTGAGCCTCACGCGCTTGTGGCGTGGCGGGACCACGCCGAAAGTCGCACGAGAAGTCTCAGGAATAACTCGTCGGTCACACAAGGATGCGGGCAATCACCCGCATCCTTTTTGTTTGCCATAGATCGGACGGTTGACAAGCAAGCGCACTTTTCCTAGAATCGCAAGCAATCGGTTATCAAGGAGATTCGCTTGACCGGACTGCGTCTAGGCGCGCATATGTCCATTGCCGGGGGGCCGGCCAACGCTTTGCGTCGCGGCCAATCCATCGGCTGCGACGCTATTCAGATATTCACTCGTAATGCGAACCGTTGGGAATCAAAAGACCTAACTGAAAGAGAGATTGAGGATTTCCAAGAGACGCGAGCGCACACGGGCATCGCGCCAGTGGTAGCACATAGCTCATATCTGATCAATCTGGGCAGCTCCGATGAGGCGCTATGGCGCAAATCGGTGGAAGCCATGATTGTGGAATTGCGACGCTGCCAGCAGCTCGGCGTGCAGGATTATGTGTTACACCCCGGCTCGCACGGCGGGGCGGGCGAGGAAGTGGGGTTAAAGCGCGTCGCCGAGGGCTTGCGCTCGGCGCTGGAAGCGACGGCGGACGCGCAGACAGTCATTGCATTGGAAATCACTGCCGGCCAAGGGCATGGCCTCGGCTGTCGTTTTGAGCATTTTGCCCAGATCATCGAACAAACCGAGCTTTCTGAACGATTGAGGATCTGCTTCGATACCGCTCACGTCTTGGCGGCGGGCTACGAGTTTCGCCACCGGGTTGCTTACGACGCCATGTGGGCCGAATTCGATGCGCTCATCGGCTTGGGGCGCTTGCGAGCAGTTCACCTAAATGACGCCAAGCGCGACCTGGGCAGTCATGTGGACCGCCATGAGCACATTGGTCAGGGTTGTGTAGGACTAGAGGCGTTTCGCCTCTTGGTGAATGACCCACGATTACGTCATATACCGATGATCTTGGAAACGCCCAAAGGCCCCGATATGCTGGAAGACATCCGCAACCTGGCTCTGCTACGCGGCCTCATGCAAGATGATGCTGATAATCCTGCAGAGAAAGAGCGCCCAT
>CAZYPJ010000360.1:0-4186 GCA_964649365.1 uncultured Anaerolineales bacterium
CATTAGGCCATGTGGCTCGGAGATGAGAACTATACGGTGAACAAGGGAGATTATAAGCACTATGGCAATAGCGTCAAGTATTTATTGATGTTCGCTATCAATGGACGCTACCAACCTGGCAGACTATAATTCGGCTTGATAGTCGTTCAATGCACCAAATGATGTCATCTGGACAGATCTGATGGCCGAACGATTTGACGCAGCGCTACGGCTTCCTGGCGGCGTCAATCTACTGCTATGCGCCTGCCGACGTTCTTCTATGCGAGAGGCTTGCAAAGCGCATCGAATCTGGCGGCAGATACGAGCAATTCCGATTGCATCAATTATGTGACGCTCACAGTCGCAATCAGCCCAAAAGGAGCAACCGATGATCCCCACTGATATGGCCGCACGGCGGCAGCAACTCTATGCGCTTTTGGGCGACCTGCCCGACCGCCATCGTACCATCTCTGCTCGCGTCGTAGCCGTGCAAGAGCGCGACGACTATATCCTCGAAACGCTCGACCTCGACCTGAACGGCGTCGAGCGCGTGCCTGCTTATTTCGCTCGGCCCAAGGGCAGCGTTACCAATGCGCCGACGGTGCTCTATAACCACGCCCACGGCGGCAACTATGAATTGGGCAAGGATGAGTTTGTGCTGGGCCGCCCGGCCATCCAAAACCCGCCCTACGCTAAAGCTTTGACCGATCTGGGCTATTGCGCCTTGTGCATAGACACCTGGAATTTTGGCGAGCGCCGGGGTCGCACCGAGTCGGAGATGTTCAAAGAGATGCTCTGGCGCGGCCAAGTGCTCTGGGGCATGATGGTCTATGATAACATCCGCGCCATAGATTATCTGGCCACGCGGCCCGAAGTGGACGCCGCGCGCATCGCCACGCTGGGTCTTTCGATGGGCAGCACCATGGCCTGGTGGACGGCCGCCCTCGACGAGCGCGTCAAGGTCTGCGTGGATATCTGTTGCCTCACCGATTTCGATGAGTTGATCGCCTCGCGGGGGCTGGATGGCCACGGCATTTATTATTACGTGCCCAGTCTGCTCAAGCATTTCAATACGGCCCAGATCAACGCGCTCATCGCGCCGCGCGCCCACCTGGCGTTGGCGGGCAATTACGACCGCTTGACGCCGCCTCTCGGCCTGGACAAGATAGACGCTGCGCTGCGGCAAGCCTACGCCGAACACGGCGCCCCTGAGAAATGGCGGTTGATCCGCTACGACACGGGTCACTTTGAGACGGCCCACGGACGGGCTGAGATCATCGCGTTTCTCAAGCGCTGGCTGTAAGGTCAAGCCAAGTTTTTGATCTCGACCAACGAATGCCTGACCCAGGCCGCCAAGCGCTCGACGATCACTTCAATGGTCTCTTGGCCCAGAGCGGCGCTCGCATAGCGCGCCGGGTTCGCCCCTAGAATACCGTGGAGCGGCCCCGGCGCGTTCATTTCATCCAGCGTGCGCGTGGCGTCGGGCGCGTCGGGGGTCTCGGCCCCTGTCAAACGACCCATATCCACCAGATCGGGGCGCAGGTGCATCAGAAACGACGTCTCCCATTTGGCGGCGTGGTCGCCGCGGTACTCGTCGGGGTAGGCTTCGTATTCGGGCAGCGCCCAGATGCGCAGGTGGGCGTGACGCTGGCGAGCGCGCTCGGCGGCGCCTTTGACCGCCTGCACCTGCTCGGATGGGTAGTGGCCGGTGAGCATCACCACCACGCGAAAGCCGACGCGATACAGTCCTTCGAGCGCCTCGTCCAGCAGCGGCGGCAAAACATGGTCACTCATCAAGATGCTGGCAGGGTACTCCTTGTGTCCCCCGCCAATGCCCCAATACAGCGCGGGCACGAGCACTCCCCCGCTGCGCGCACAGGCCCGCGCGCAGATACCCTCAGCCTTGAGCGCATCGTTGCCGATGGCCAGGTGCGGCCCATGATACTCTAGCGTGCCCAATGGCCAGTACGCCACGGGGCAGTTGCTCAGAATGGCTTCCAGTTCGTGGGGCAGTAGCTCTTGGTAACGCATTCCTGGCATCATTCCCTCCTTGATATCATTGCTGCGTGAGCAACCATTGCTAATAAGCATACCTCTTGGCGCGACGCCCCGCAACTCGGCGTTAGGGTGCACTCGACGTATTGCGCCGCATCGCGGTATAATGCGCCCACGGTTCGTAACCGAATCACGCTTCGCGGCAAAAGGAGAATCATGAAGATTACCGATCTGAAATGCGCCGTCATCGGGCGCAACCCGGTAGTTCGCGTGGTCACCGATGAAGGCATCTGTGGGTATGGCGAGGTAGAATCGTACAAGCCTTACCTCAAACCCCACATCATGTTCTACAAATCCTACATTTTGGGCGAAGACCCCACCAACGTCGAGCGCGTGATGCAAAAGATCCGCCGCATGGGCAGCTTTAAGCCTTGGGGCAGCGCGGTCAGCGCCATCGAGATGGCCTTGTGGGATATCGCCGGCAAAGCGGCAGGATTGCCCGTTTACAAGCTCCTCGGCGGCAAGGTGCGCGACAAGGTGCGCTGCTATAATGGCGCTATTCGCTTCCCTATGACTGATTATTCCCCGGCTGGCTTTGCCGAGAACATGAAAAAGATGAAGGATAGCCCCGAGCAATTCAGCATCATCAAGCAGGGCATTGCCTTCCACAGCCAGATGCCGCAGCATTTCCACAATTTCTTTTACGGCGATCTGAGCAGCGGCCCCTCGCACCCGAATCGCGGCTTACTCACCGAGCGCGGGCTAAAGTACATCATCGAGTGCGTCGAGGCGATGAAAAAAGTATTGGGCGACGAGGTGGGCTTGGCGCTGGATTGCGGCCCCGGTTTTGTGCTGCAAGACGCTATCCGCCTGGCCAAGGCGCTGGAGCCGTTGAACGTCATGTGGCTGGAGGATATGCTCACTGGCGACTATGTGCCCTATACCCTGGCCGATGTCTATCGCGAGGTGACGCGCAGCACCTCGACGCCCATTCACACCGGCGAACAGATCTACCTACGGCAGAACTTTAAGGATTTGATCGAAAAACACGCCGTGAGCGTCGTCGGCCCTGATCCCTGCGACATTGGCGGCATCGCCGAATTAAAGTGGGTGGCCGAATATGCCGATCTGCATGGCATCCTAATGGCCCCACACGGTACAGGCGACGGCGTCCTGGGTCTGGCGGCTTTGGTGCAGGTAGCGGCCACGTTGCCGCAGAACTATATCGCCTTCGAGTACCCCGTCGGAAATCCCGCTTGGTGGTACGAGATCGTCGAGGGTTTGCCCAACCCCATCGTCCAAGAGAGCATGATCGAGGTGTGGGATCGGCCTGGCATGGGCGTAGATTTCATCGTCGAAAAGGCCAAGTTGTATCTCGCGCCCGAAGACGCCGATTTCTTTGACTGATCGCAATAACGCGGGCAACGGAGGTTCGGCTTGGTAAAAGGGATTCTATGGGATATGGATGGGGTGTTGGCCGACACGGTAGAAGCGCACTATCAGGCGTGGCGCGCCTTTTACGCCGAACGGGGCGGCGCGATCACGCGCGAACAACTCTACGCCACTTTTGGCATGGCCAACCCGGAAATTTTGCGATTGTGGCTAGGGAACGAGCTGCCCGAAGAGATGATCCTAGCGCTGGCGGCGCACAAAGAGACGCTCTTTCGCCAGGCAGCCAAGGGGAATGTCAAACTCTTTCCCGGCGTGTTGGATTGGCTCCAGCGGGCGCGGACGCGCGGTTATCGCCAGGCAGTCGCTTCGTCGGGCGAGATGGCCAACATCGTCGCCATCGTCAGCGCACTAGAAATTGGCAATTACTTTGATGCGCTGGTCTCTGGGGCGCTGCTGCCGCGCTGCAAGCCCGATCCGGCGGTTTTTATCCAGGCCGCAGCGTCGCTGGGTGTTGCGCCCGGCGATTGACTGGTAATCGAAGAAGGCATCGCCGGGGTCGAGGCAGCGCGGCGCGCCGGCATCCGTTGCCTGGCTGTGACGAACACTCACCCCGCCGACAAGCTGGCCGGAGCTGACCTGATCGTACATAGTCTGGCGGAGTTGGACGAAGCAGCGTTCGACCGATTGTTAGGCGAGGACTGATGTAACACAAAAGCGGGGGCGTTTTAGCCCCCGCTTTTGTTTGTGCTCACAGACCGCCCTAAGCGTTATAACATCCAGAGCAAGTGGTCAGTTTTAGCCGCTGGGTCGGGGTTCTTCA
>CAZYPJ010000361.1:0-4158 GCA_964649365.1 uncultured Anaerolineales bacterium
TCCCACAGAGCCACGTCAATGGCGCTGATCGCCGCACTGAGCACTGCGCCCATAAAGTGCGTGTCGCGCATTATCACCTGGGCGTGATGTTCGATGCGGGCCGGGTCTTGGCCCACGTAATAGTCAGCCAGGTCGCGGATGGCCTCATAGACCATGTGGTGGTGCGACCACAACCCCGCCTCGCCCGTACCCACGATGCCGCTATCGGTATAGACGCGCACCAGCAGGAAACGATCCACCAGAAACGGCGTGATCTTGGTGATTTTCATGGCCTAGTCTCCTTGAGCGTGAATGATAGAACCCAAGCAACAACCCATCTCTATTCTTTCTGTATCCTAAATCACCGACTATCGCCAAGCGCGAACAGTGCGGCGCGCGTTTGGCGGCGCCAATCCTCATATTTGGGAAAATCGGCCAGGCTTGCCAGCGGGGCCAGCAGCACATCATCGCGCGCAACGCTCAGCGTTTGCAGCAGGCGATAATCTTGCAGGCTCTCGCCGAACACCTCCCAACGCAGCGAATCTATCGGCCCATCGGGGCCGGGATAGACCTGGAATGGGTCGCCATAGGCCCAGCCGCCCTCCCAACGCAGGCCATCCTGCACGGTGTAGGGATCAATCAATTGGCGCGTCTGCGATTTGTACCAGTAGTTGTAACCCCAATGGAGAAAGCCACCGAACGGCCAGCGATAGAACAACATCCCGTGCATGGCGATCTTGGACAGGGGCGTGTCCAACAGGCGGTTCAGGTACGTGTCGCGCGGGCCGCAGCAATAGTAGCACCAGCAGGGTATGCCCTCAGCTACGAAATCGAGCGCCGTGCGGATGGAGGGGATGGGCATATCGGTCAGCCGTTGGCGGGCGAACTCAATCTCGGTGAGCGCATCCATCACCTTCATCCAGGGGGCCAACTCGGCCAACAGGGCGCGATCCTGCTTGTATTGCGCCAGGTGCTCCTCGCCGTGCGGCTCGTCCGAGACGTGAAAGAAAGAGACATCGAGCAGCTTTTCCTCGTCGAGAAAGCGACGCAACTCGGGCAGAAATTGGCCTAAAAAAGCGCGATACGTCGTTGAGGTCGCCCCTGTGTCGGGCGGCCACAACAGGCGCTCATCCTGCCCCTGACGCTCATAGATGCGGAGAGCGTATTTGGCGCCCCATTGGGTAAACAGGTGACACCACTCGAAATGAGTGACGCCGCTCTGGCTGGCCAAGGCAATGTAGCGACGCACGTCGCGCCAGTCAAAGCGATATTGGTCCGGCCCGACGCGCTCGACGTACAAGAGCTGGCTGGGCCGTTTGACGCCATCCAGCGGTGGGGTGAAAACTGGCACGTAAAGCGTGTCCTGGCCATGTTCAGCTACGTCATACATATAGCAAGGCAAGATTTGCCAGAAACGATCATCAAAATGATCGGTTTTATACCAATCCATCAGCGCGTCAACGTAGAACCAAGTTGTGACGTGAAAATCGCGGCGTGGCGTCAGGCGCACGTTATGCAGCCGGATCATAACGGTGTGGGTGATGGGCGTCCCGCTCTCGGGTCGCACTGTTACCATAATGGAATAGACGCCCGGCGCAGCGTCTTCATTCGGGCGCACAGTGAGCCAGAAGGCGTGGGTCTCAGCGGGGGGCAGAAGCAAGGCGTCTTCATCGAACAACGGATCGGGGACATAGCCAGGAATGCATCCCAGGCCATCTACATCGGCCAGCGAAGAGATGGGCGTGTTATGGTGCAACACAGGAACATAACCTACCCGCCGCACGCGCACTTGCCAGCCATCGGGGGGGCGCGCCTCGACGCGCACGCGTTGGGCCTCGCCCCAATCGAGGCGCAACGCGACCTGAAAGCTGAACTGCTCGTTCAGCGCCGCATCGAGCGTCAGCGATCCGGGCCGCTGAGCAGATGTGTGCGGGAAATGCCGAACGTGCGATGACGCTAGCCACGAATTGAGGTGCATGTGAGCCTCCTCAGGGCAGAACGCTCTGCCGATATTCGCTTGTCGGGGCGATCACAAGATCGCCCCGGATTCGGATCGAGCGCTAGACAGTGAAACGTCTGAACGTGGGCAAGTAATCCACGTTCTGGGCAAACATCTCGTTGACCATCTGTTTGATTTCGGCCAGCGACAACACGGCGGCGGTGAGTGGGTCGTAAGCGATGGCGTGATAGACCATGGTGGGGTCGCCGCTCAGGCAGCCCTCCACAGCCATCTCTTCCACCGCCACGCTGAGATTGTTCAGCGCGGCGCACTGCGGCGGCAGCGCCCCCACCGGGATGGGGTTGAATCCTTGCCGGTCGGCATAGACGGGTACTTCGACGCAGACGCCGTTGGGCAGGTTGGTGATCAGGTTCTTGTTGGCCACGTTGCCGTTAAAGCGATACGGCTCGCCGCCCAGATAGGCATTGATGATATAGGCGGCGTATTCGTGGCCGCGTTCCAGCTTGAGAGGTTGTGGATCTTCCAGCCATTTGATGATGGCGTCTTTCCAATCATCCTCGCGGCGCAGATATTCTTTGAGGATATAGGCGTATTCGCCCGGATTCCAGCCCGTGCCGTGAATGCAGTATTTTTCGATCAAGTCGGGGCGCTTGCGGAACCACCAGTTGTATTCCGAGTTGTGGCCGCTCGATTCGGTGACGTAATAGCCTAGGTGCAAGAACATCTCGTTGCGCACGATCTCTTGCTGATAGATCTCGGGCTTGTTCATGGCCTCGCGGATCAGGGGATAGGCATCTTGCCCCTTCCAACGATAATCCACATACCAGGCCTGGTGGTTGATGCCGGCGCAGACGTAGGTCACTTCGTCCATCGGCGCGCCGATCCACTTGGCCAACATCTCTGCCGTACCCTGTACGCTGTGGCACAGGCCCGTCACCTGAATCTTGGTTTCGCGCTGCATGGCCCGGCAGAGCATGGCCATGGGATTGGTATAGTTGAGCAGGATCGCGTTGGGACAGTATTTTTCCATGTCGCGGCAGATGTCGAGCATCACCGGGATGGTGCGCAGCGCGCGAAAAATGCCCGAAGGGCCGCGCGTGTCGCCCACATTGGTATCCACGCCGAACTTTTTGGGGATTTCGATGTCATAGCGCCAGACTTTGACGCCGCCGGCGAGGATGGTGCAGATCACGGCGTCGGCCCCGCGCAAAGCCTCGGCGCGGTCCATCGTAGCCACCACCGTGGCCGGGTAGTGGCCTTCGGCCACGATGCGATCCACCGCGCGCTTGATGTAATCGAGCCGCTCGGCGTTGATGTCCATCAACGCGATAGTGGCGTCTTTGAGCAAGGGGAAGGTCAACACGTCGCGCACCAGGTTGCGTGTAAAGCCAAAGCTGCCCGCTCCGATAAATGCGATTTTGGTCATGCGATTGCTCCCTTAAGATTGATGCTGCGATCGCAGCACGAGTTCTAGCATACCACAACCGGGCCTCAATAGGCAACCGTTCGCGCAGCGCTTGATTATCTGGCGCGCACGGGATATACTGACAGTAACGTCGGTCCATCAGTTCTTCAGGGGGGTATATGCGTCACATTACTTGGCTCGTTATTGCACTGGTGGTGATGACGGCAATGTTTGCTCCCGGCGTCATGGCCGATTCGCCCACTGGGGCGCGTCCATTGGCCGACGGCTTGAGTGTACAGGCGCCCTACGCCTGGCACAGCCCGGGTTGCGTCGGATGGAGACAACGTTGGACGCTCCGGGCCACCAACACCACTTTGGCCGCGATGCCCGATGTGACCTTTGATGTGACAGTGCCAATCGCCGATTGGGGCGTTGTACTGTTGGCCGACATCAGCCCTGGTGGGGGGTAGGCTGGGGTCAATCAGGTGAGCTGGCTAATCGGCGCACTCGCCGCAGGCGCGACGGCGGAGCGATTCCTGGAGGTGCGTTTCTTTACCGATGTGCCCACCGGCACGCTCATTACTGCCTGCCTGACGGCTAGGGCGCAGGGAATCGCGCCCGAAACGCAGTGCAGCAGCGGATTGCTGGTGATTTGCGAGACGCCGACGCCCACCTCCACGCCAACTGAGACAGCTACCCCTACCGCGACTCATACTCCGACGCCCACGGCTACGCCGACGGGCACGCCGACGCCAACAAACACGGCTATACCAACGATCCCGCCGACAGCCACGCCGACGACAGCGCCAATTCA
>CAZYPJ010000362.1:0-4153 GCA_964649365.1 uncultured Anaerolineales bacterium
CGCCCCCGGCGCGCCACGAACTACCCTACGACCCAGTCTGCTGAAAGGTGAGATAGATGCCATGACCACCACAACCTCGGCTGTACCTGCTGCCGCGCGGCCCAAAAAGCCAACCCTGATAATGCGGATTCTGGGAGAAACGCACTTGGCGCGTCAAGAGTCGCTTGCTTTCTATGCGATGATCTCTCCCTGGATTTTAGGGTTTCTCGTCTTCACATTTGGGCCTATGATTTACTCTTTTTACATGAGTTTTTTCGATTGGCCTCTACGCGAGCCGCCGACTTTTGTTGGTATTAATAACTATGTGCGCTTCTTCTCAGATGAAGTCTGGCTGAAATCGTTGCAGGTGACTGTGTACTATACCCTGGGCGCTGTGCCACTGGGGTTGATTTTTGCGTTCCTGCTATCGTTGCTTCTGAACCAAAAAATCCCTGGCATGCCCGTTTTCCGCACTATCTTTTACCTGCCTAACCTTGTCCCAGCGACGGCCAACGCTGTGCTGTGGCTGTTTGTGCTAAACGCTCAAGTCGGCATCATTAACACGTCGCTCCGCTATGTGGGCATTCAAGGTCCTGCTTGGCTGGGCGCGAGCAAATGGGCCATCCCCGCATTGATCCTCATGAGTTTGTGGGGCGTGGGCGGCAGCATGGTCATCTATCTGGCTGGCCTGCAAGGCATCCCCGAGTATCTTTACGAAGCGGCCAAGATTGATGGCGCCAATCAGTTCAAACAATTCCTGCATATCACCATCCCGATGGTTACACCGGTGATCTTTTTCAATCTGGTCATGGGCATCATCGGGAGTTTTCAGGTTTTTAATCAGGCTTATATTATGACTCAAGGTGGTCCAGGTCGAGCTACATATTTCTATGTTTATTACTTGTACCGTAACGCGTTTGATTATTACCGTATGGGATATGGAGCTGCTATGGCTTGGTTCTTGTTTGCGGTCATTCTTGTTTTAACCCTGCTTAACTTTGGTCTGAGCAATAAATGGGTGTTTTATGAAGCAGAGGAGGGGAGATGACGCTCACTACGATCGGTCAGAAACAAGCATTGCAGAGCGCCTCCGCTCTACAGACTCGCTGGCGCAAGCTCCCATGGCGCAAGATCATCGCCTTCTTGATCATCATCCCATTAGCCGTAGCCTTTTTCATCCCTTTCTACTGGATGGTGATTTCTTCACTCAAGACTAAGGATGAAGTGTTTGCCTGGCCTATGGTTTGGTTCCCCAAGGTGTTGCACTGGAAGAACTACCCCGAAGCCTGGACTAGATCGCCTTTCACACCATACTCTATCAATACTATCGCCTTGACGGCCTTACGTATGCAGGGGACGCTGCTTTCTTGTACTACCGTCGCCTACGCCTTTGCCCGGCTGCGCACACCATTAAAGGGATTTCTCTTTACTTGTTTGTTAGCTACCATGATGCTGCCAAACCAGGTGACATTGATTCCGACTTTCATCATCTGGTACAATCTTGGCGCTTTGGATACCTACTGGCCGTTGGTTTTGCCTAGCTTTTTTGGAAGCGCATACCATATTTTCCTGCTGCGGCAGTTCTTTCTCACCATCCCGGAACAGCTCGGTGAGGCGGCCAAGATTGATGGCGCCTCTGAATGGGGCAGCCTTTGGCGCATTTTCTTCCCCCTGAGCAAGCCCGCCTTGGCAGTGGTGGCAATCTTTACCTTCCAATGGAGCTGGGGTGACTTTTTCTCGCCATTGATCTATTTGAGCACCGTCAAGAAAATGCCTATCGCTTACGGTATCTTTTTGTACTATGGCGAGTCGCAATATGGCGGCATTCCCTATTGGCACTATATCATGGCCATGTCCACGGTGATGGTACTTCCGCTGGTTGTCTTATTTTTCAGCGCCCAAAAGTTCTTTATCCAAGGCATTGTCATGACAGGCATTAAGGGATAAGCAACCTGGTTAATCAATGTGTGAGAGACGAATATGCGACGTCTGACAGATCTCGAATAGGAGCGAACATCATGTCTGAAACTATGCGCGGCGCTATCTTTGTGGGCGATGGCAAAGTCGAAGTGCGAGAATTTCCCAAACCCAAGCCTACTGGGACTCAGGTGTTGGTGGCGGTCAAGTCATCGGGGCTGTGCGGCAGCGATATGCACTCGTATCGTATGCCCGCCGACGAGTGGGCCAAGGCGCCTATCATTCGCGGCCACGAGCCTGCAGGCGTCATTGTTGAAGTGGGCGAGGCGGTCACGATGGTCAAGCTAGGTGACCGCGTCTCGGTGTATCATGCGCCTTCGTGCGGCCATTGCGAGGCGTGTCTTTCGGGTGAATACTTTAATTGCACTACCATCGGCCCTGGTTTTCGCCTGGCTTCTATGAAGGTGCACGGCTCTGACGCCGATTATGTGATCGTGGATCAAAATGTGTGCTTTCCTTTGCCCGATGAACTCGATTTCGAGGATGGCTCCACTATCGCCTGCGCCGGCGGCACGGCCTACCATGCGCTGCGCCGCGCCAATGTACTTGGCGGGGAATACGTGGTCGTCTCGGGATTGGGGCCGGTTGGCCTGTGCGCAGTGCAATTGGCCCACGCCATGGGCGGCATTGTGATTGGCGTGGACCCGATCAAGTTCCGCCGCGATTTTGCTATGAAGCACGGGGCTGCCTATACTGTTGACCCGCTGGCCGGCGACCTGGGCGAACAAGTCAAGGGAATCACCGGCGAGGGCGCCGAAGTGGCCATCGAAACGTCCGGCAACGACCAGGCCCGCGCCGATTTGCTCAAAACTACGCCCTATCATGCACGCCTCGTTTATGTGGGCTGGGGCGGCCGCGAAAAGAACGTCATGATCGGCCCGATGCTCGGCGAGCGTTGGGTGACCGGCTCGAATATGTTCACTGGTCCCGACTATTATGCCCTGGTTCGCTTTATGCTGCGCCAAAAGATGCACTTTAGCGATCTGGTGACGCATCGCTTCCCGCTGGAGAAGGCACAAGAAGCCTTTGATGCCTTTGCCAGCCGCGAGACGGGCAAAGTTGTCTTTTCGTGGAAATAAGCATTCTGCTTCTGGCTACGATTCTTAATTGAGAAAAGAGGATAATCTCTATGGAAAAGCGACAGCTAGGCACAACAGACCTGTATGTGTCTGTCATTGCCCAGGGTTGTTGGCCGATGGGCGGCGACTATTGGGGCGGCACGGACGATGAGGAATCTATCCGCACCATCCACAAGGCGTTGGAATTGGGCGTCAATATCTTTGATACAGCCCCCGGCTATGGCGCCGGTCATTCGGAGGAGGTGGTTGGCAAAGCCCTTGTTGGCCGCCGCAAGGATGCGATTATTTCGACCAAGTTTGCTGGGGCAGGCTCATCCGAGGAAGAAATTCGCGCCAAGCTTCAAGCTTCACTGGAGCGTATGAAGACGGACTATGTGGATATCTATTTCATCCATTGGCCCAATCGCCGCGAGCCGCTCGGTCGCGTGATCGAATCGCTGGAAAAGCTGCGCCAAGCTGGGTTAATCCGCGCTATCGGCGTCTCGAACTTTGATATCCCAATGCTTCAGATCGCCGCCAAATATGGCACAGTAGATGCCTTCCAGCCGCCCTATAACTTGATCTGGCGCTTTCCGGAAGAGGATATCATCCCCTATTGTATCGCCCACAATATCGGCATCACTACTTATAGCTCGCTGGCTCAGGGAATGCTCGCCGGCGCGGTCAGCCTGCGGACGCGATATGCGAACGGCGATATGCGCCCCCGCAGCGTGCTGTGGAAGTCGGAAAACTTGGGCAAGTGCCTTTATACAGTAGAGAAGGTGCGCGCCGTCGCCAAAGAGCTAGGCGTCTCACTGGCGCAGCTCTCGCTGCGTTGGCTGCTCGCCCAACCCGGCGTGACCACGGCCTTGGTGGGCGCCCGCACGGTGGCCGAGATCACTGAGAACGCCGGCGCTGTGGGCTGGGAGTTGAGTAAAGAGGTCCTGGCGCAGGTGCAAGACATCTCGGACGAGTTGTACGACACCATGCCCTATTACTATGACATGTGGGAGAACTGGAGTTCCTGGAACAAACGCGGCCCGCAGCGCGAGCTGTAGTCCGGGGGAATAGGGATACGTGGATAGAGTGTGGGGCGCTGAGCAAAAGCTAATGGCCCCCCCGCGAGCGGGCGGGGGTCA
>CAZYPJ010000363.1:0-2725 GCA_964649365.1 uncultured Anaerolineales bacterium
TCGCGCCGCCGCTGGCGGCGCTGATCGGGATCGGCGTCATCCGCCTGTCGCTGCTGTGGGGCGAGCGGCGTTGGCTGGCGACGGCTCTGCTCTTGGTCGCCGCCGGGGCCACGCTGGCCTTGCAGATCGTCACGGCGCGCGCCTTTTTCGGGCGGATGGTCTGGCTGCCGGTTGCGGCGGCGCTGTTGGCGTTGGGGGCGGGGGTGTTGATCCGCGCGGCGGCGCGGAACGAGGGCGGGCGGGCGGCGCTGATCGGGTTCGCCTGCGTGGTCGGCTCGCTGCTGGTCACGCCGACGGTCTGGTCGGCCTTGACGGCGCTCCACGCCCGCGAGGGCCAATCGCTGCCCAGCGCCTACGGGGGGCAAGCGGCCCGAGCGGGGAACCCCGGCGGCGAGCGGATGGATCGGGCCACGCTGAGCTATTTGACCGCGCACACCCAAGGGGTGCGCTATCTGGTCGCCGCGCCCAGCGCCATGCAGGGCGCCGATTACGTCCTGGCGACGGGGCGGCCGGTGCTCTACCTGGGCGGGTTCGCCGGCCAGGATGAGGTCGTCACGGCGGAGGGCTTGGCGCAGATGGTCTGCCGGGGCGAGTTGCGCTACATCCTGCGGGGCGGGCGCGGCGGGGGCGGCGGCAACCGCGCCGACCTCGCCGCCTGGGTCGCGGCCCACTGCGCGCCCGTCGAGGGGCGCGCCGCGCTCTACGAGTGCGGGTGCGACGAAGCGTCGCGGTGACATCGGGCGATATGAGAATAGGGAGACCATAGGACATCCTTAACGCCCAATGAAACAGCGCCTAAAAAAGAGAGCGCGCCAAGCCACGGCCCTGAATGCGATCCACCCGGGCCTCGTTCACCCACCGCTGGTAACAGGCTTCGGTGCAGTGGCCGTCGAGTTTTCCGGCTCGGTTGAGCAGCCCAGCCTCTTGGAGCGCCCTCTCCAAAGAGGCCCCCGCCTGGCCCATCTCTAGCAGAATCAATGCTTTGACAGCCGCTTGATCGGCAGAGCAGAACCAGCAGTTCTCGATTTGCCTGGCATACAGCAGAGCGAGCGCTTCCTGCTCGCCCGGATGTAGAGCGCCTTGCATCAGGCAGTCGAACAAGGTTAGCAACTGGTTCATCTGCTCGGCGCTGGCCTCCGCGATTCGAATGCGCCCGGCGGAAGCTTCGGCCTGCAAGTCAATCTCACAGCGTTGCCCCAGCTCCGGATCCCAATACCAGTGGGCCTCATGAGCAATGATCGAGGGGACAATGACCTCGTAATGCTCGCACATCTCACGCCATAGGCCGAGCCTGTGCAGGTCAATGACGATCATAGCGTCAGGCAAGAGCGATTGTGGCTTCATGCACCGTGTCAATCAAATCGAGGTCAAGCCCATAGTTCGCCAGAAACCCGGGCAAGGCGGATAAATCGCAATCGAACAACGACGCCAAACGCGCGCGAGAAAGCAACCCTTGCGCGCAAGCCTGCACCGCCCGTTCCACAAACCGCTTGGGCAGATCTTCCGGAGTCCACCAGCATGAGGACATCGTCTCGCGGTCGGCCTGCCTGAAGGATGGATCGTCGAGCCGGTCGCGCGCCTCGCGAGGGATGATCCCCAAGTTGACCAGACGCCAGAACAGCGCCGTGGTAGAGACATCGAACCAGCGCGCGATCTCGATCAGAGCGGAGACAGCGAGTTGATGATTGCACAGGTGTTGGCGCACCTGAGCGATCACCGATTGGCGAGGCATCAGCAGGGCGCTGGCAAACGCTTCGGCAGCCCTTTCCACCTTCTCAAAAGTGTCGTGATTCTCGATCTGTCCCCTGGGGACGGCGTTCCAGGTGAGCAGGTGAAACAACTCATGGGCGCAGCTATAGTTGCGCCTCCAGGGAGGCTCTTGCTTGTTGAGTAGCATGGCCGGGCCGTAGGGGCCGCGCACGCTCATAGCCGAGCCATTTTCGCCCAGATCGGCGAAAAAGATCATCACACCATACCGCTCTTCCAGAGTATCAAAGAGCTTTTTGGCCGGCGCTTCTCCGAGATCGAGATGCTGGCGCACGTCCTCAGCCAAGCTATAAAGCTGATCATAGTTGGCGTTGAGAACATCCAAGTCATCCTTCCAGGGAAGTTCCTCCCCTTTCGCCGCGTAGGTCATCTCTAGCACTTGATGATAACGCAGGCTCCTGAGGCGCAAAAGCGCCTCCATCTCGGCCTTGTTTTGCGGCGCCCCCGTTCGGCTCTGACGCCACAAAGGCGCCGGGCCGAAACGCGGCCCATCGGAGCTGAGCAACTCTTGAAAATCGACGCGAAGCGCGTTCGCGATCTTGTGCAATTCCCAGGCTTTGACGTCCCGCTTTCCCAGTTCGATCTGCGATATTTGCTCGCTGTAGTTTAGCCCTACCTTCTCAGCTAATTGTTGCTGAGTCCATCCCAGATGCTCTCGGGCTTGACGAATATGGCCCCCCAGAAGCTCACGCAGCTCTGGCATCCGCATCCCCTTCCTAGTTCACCTTTGAGTGATGAGCAACCTACATTATAGCACGAATCATCACCAAAATCAAGATTTTCTTGAATTACAGGTTGCGGCGCGGCGCAGTAGGGGGTGGAATCAGGCGCTCGCCGCCACGCGGAAGCCGATCAGGTCGTCGCCGGCGGCGGGGTTGACCTTGAGTCGCGTCGCGCTGCGGCAAACCTCGGGCGGCGCGCGCCCCGACGCGCCGCGCGCCCCGCGCTGCGCGTCGGG
>CAZYPJ010000363.1:2735-4135 GCA_964649365.1 uncultured Anaerolineales bacterium
CCTCGCATAGACGAACTGGCCGTTATAGTTGGCTAGATCTGTGGTGAGGGTGGGGCCGCACGCAAACGGCGCGCCGCGATCCGGGCGGCCGCAAGGGCCGCAGCTACGGGGCGGCGCGCGCTCGCCCGCCCAGGCCCCTAAAACAACTCCCCCTGCTGGCCCTCTTGCGTCACGCGCTCCGATTGCGCCAGCGTCACGTTGGATTGCGGGTACTCGAACCATTCGCCGCGCAAAAGCTGCTCGATGGTGCGAATCTGGAGGCGCGGGTAATCGCGGTTCCAGCCCGGCGAATGATAATAGCCCGCCGTCAGCGCCTCGGTCTGCATCGCCTGGGTGGGGCGCTCTAGCGTGATGAGAAAGCCCAGCGCGGCCCGCTCCCGATCTACCACGTGGGCCAAGTCGCGCACGACGCTGGCCTGCACATGCCCGCTCTTCACTTGCACCACGGCTTGCTTGGCGGGTTTGCGCGCTTCGTCTAGGAACAAGAGCCCGCCGTCCAGCCCCCGGTCGGCGCCCTTCTTTTTATCCTGCGCCGGGCGCGCCTTGATAAGGCTGAGCGCCCACCATTCGAATTGGTGCCGATCCTGCCGCGCCAGCGCCTCGGCGGAGGCCACGTCGGCGGGCTGGCCCACTACCTCGTATTGCGCCTGGCCGCCGAACATGCCGTCCAGCCGCTCACGCATCAGCGCGATGGCCAGGTGGGTGATGTCTATGCCGATCCACGCCCGCCCCAGCTTTTGCGCCGCGCACACGGTGGGCCGCAGCCGCAGAACGGGTCGAGCACCACGTCGCCCGGGTTCGACGACGCCTGGATGATCCGCTCCAGCAGCGCCAGCGGCTTTTGCGTCGGGTAGCCCAGGCGCTCGGCAGCCTGCGCGCCGATGGGACGGATGTCATCCCACACGTTCGTTATCGGGTTGCCGGGCATTTCATCCAGATAGCGAATGAGCTGGATTCTGCCCTCTTTGCTCTTGGGAAAGTACAACCTACCTTCACGATCAAGCTGCTCCATCCTCTCCCGTGAGACGGCCCAGCCATTCGGGTGTGGTTTGTAGCCTTTATAATCATACTGTAAATTGGGCCTGACACCTGGATTTCTAAGATTATCGAGGCGATAGCGCCTTCCGTTTCTATCAACGTAACGGTAGAACTTGTCGAGGTATTCCTGCGAATATGAAGTATAAAGCTGATTGAACAGGAAACGATCAGATTTTGTGTAGTAGAGGATAATATCAGCGATACTGGCATAGTTGATGCTTGCATTTCCGTGCGCGCTGGTGCGCTTCCATGTGATCTCGTTGTGAAAGTTCCTAACGCCGAAAATCGTATCCATCACCACCTTCAAATAGTGGCTGGCGGTGGGGTCGCAATGGAGATAGAGCGAGCCGGTGGGCTTTAAT
>CAZYPJ010000364.1:0-4131 GCA_964649365.1 uncultured Anaerolineales bacterium
CTGGCTTGCCATGTCGTCGTCACCGGGCATCAACCTCGCTTGCGCCAAACCACGCCTGACCTCAGCCTTGTTCCGCCAATCGCCGCGCCAACCTGCGACTGCGCAGGTAGGCGAACGCTCCCCACAGCATACCCATCAACTCGGCGCGCGTCAATGGGGCGGGGTAATCGCTCTGCTTGGCGATGTTGCGGCCCGAGCGCCGCCCCAGCAGGTGGCCGGGCGCGCGCCACGCCATGCCCGCCATGCGCCAGAGGTGACGGCGGTCGGCGGCGATGGCGCTGGCCACGTAGGCCGTGAGCGCCTTGCCGCAGCCGTACAATTGGCGGTGCAGCGCGGCGTATTCGCGGCGGTGGGTGTGGTAAAGCAGCGCCGTCGGTTGCACGCGCAGGGCGTGGCCCGCCGTGATGACCCGCAGGAACGCCTCGATATCCTCGCCGCCCGAGGTGGGCGTGCCCGCGCCCAGCGCCGGGTCGAACCCGCCCAGCGCCAGCAGCCGGTTCCGCCGGTAGGCCATGTTGACGCCCGCGCCGTAGCGCGGCGTCAGATAGGGGAAGAAGGGATCGTCGGCGGGCGGCTCGCTCAGGCGGATGGTCTGCGCCTCCCAGCCGCGATATTTGTTGAACCCGCCGAATTGCTCGAACCAGGCCTGCGCCTGCGTCTCTAGCTCGGCGGGGAGGGTGGCGCCCGTCACGCAGGCCACGTCGGGGGCCGCTTCAAACCCCCTGGCCAGCTCGGCCAGCCAGGCCGGGTCGGCGCGGGCGTCGTCGTCGGTGAAAGCGACGATCTCGTTCCGCGCTTCGGCCAAGCCGCGATTGCGCGCCCACGATAGCCCCGGCCGGTCCTCGCGCACATAGCGTATGCGCGGCTCGCCGGCGTATTCCGTGGCGATCAGGTCGGCGGTGGCCGAGGTGCGCGGGGCGTTATCCACCACGATGATCTCAAACTCGCGGTATTCCTGCGCCAATAGCGAGGGCAGGCAGATGGCCAACAGGTCGGTGCGGTCGCGGGTGCAGACCACCACGCTGACGCTGGGGGCGCGCTCCACGATGCAGCGGCGCTCTTGCAAACAAGCCGCGTCGCCCGGGGCGATTAGCGCGCCCAGCTCTAGCCCCGTCAGGGGCGCGAGGCCGTCGGCGGCCAGGTGGCGGTTGATGGCCGCGCCGCATTCGGCCCAGATGCGCCCAGCGCAGGCGGCGGCGCCCCCGGCGGGCAGGTCCACCACCCCCAGCGGCGCGCCGTGCAGCCGCACGAACGCCCTGGCGCGGCGGCCCTGGGCAGCGATGGCGTCGAGCGCGGGCCAGGGCTGGCTCAATTCCAGCTCGAACTGCTGCACCGGAACGAACTTGGCCTCCAGCGCGGCGATGCGGGCCTTTTCAGAGCGCGTGATCCACATGGCCCTCTCCTTCCGCCGCCATCTCGGCGGCGGCGCGCTGCGCGGCCTGTGCGCGCTCGCGGCGCGAGGGCGGCAACGCCTCGATGAGCGCGGCGTATTTGTGCGCCTTGCGCTCCCAGGAGTGCGGGTCGGCGTAGCGCCGCCCGCGCAGCGCCTCGGCGCGGGCGAACGCCGCGCGCAGCGCCGAGGGCGAGCGGGGCGGAACCCATACCGCGCCCTCGTACCCGGCCCCGGCCTCGGGCAGGCCGCCCACCTCCGTTACGATCACCGGCAGCCCCCAGCTCATGGCGGTGTGCAGCGGGCCGCTGGCCGACGAGCGATGATAGGGCAACACCACCACATCGGCGCCGGCGAAATAGCCCGAGACTTCCTCGTCGCTCACATAGCGGCTGACCACCGTGATGCGGTCGGCGTAGCGGCTGCGGGCGATCAGATCGAACGGCAGGTTGAACCCCTCCCACGGCTCGCCCACCACCGTCAGCCAATAGCGCCCGATCTCACTCGGCGGAATGTTATCGAACGCCGCGACCAGATCCTCCAGCCCTTTGAAGGGGCGCACCACGCCGAAAAAGAGCAGGTTGCAAACGCCCTCGGGGGCCGGGCGCAGCGCCTGGGCCGGGGCGGGGCGCTCGTACTGGTCGAACGACCCCAGCGGAATGCGCGCCAGCGGCCCGCGCAGCTTGTAACGCCGCGCGATGATCTCGCGGTCGAAATCGGAATGGACGATAGAACCATCGGAGAGGCGGGTGAGCAAAGGGATGAGGAGCTCAACATAGCGCTGCGCCCAGGCCTTTTTAGCCTCGCCGGTGTCGAGCACCTCGTGGTATTCCACCACCACGCGCGCGCCCAGCAGCTTGGCCAGCAACGCCAGGGCGATATAGCTGTGCAGCACGGTGCCCGTCCACCATTGAAGGATCAGCACGTCGGGCCGTTCGCGCAACAGGAACGCTGCCGCGCGCCCCATCCCGCGCCAATACCAATCCACGCCATCCACTACGCGCACCGAGGGATCGAAGGCGACGGCGGCCAGCGGCTGGCCGATCCGCTTGCGCCCTGGGTAGAGAAAGGCCGGCAACAAGCGCCGCATGAGGATGGACGAGACGCGGTAGCGCCGGCTGAGAGCGTTGGCCAACAGCATGGTGTAATAGCTGATGCCGCTGAGAAAATGCTTGCCCGACCCTACCACGCAGACGCGGCGCGGTCGGTCATCGGCGGGCGAAGGTTGGCGTTGAGCGCGGATGTTAGCTGACATGGCGTTGATCCTGCTGGTTGGTGGCGCCCTTCGGGGCGCGAGGGTGGTCTATCGGGGCGGAATCTCCCGCCTAGAGAAAAGGGCGGGGAAACCCCGCCCCTGCATTTCGATCTTACGCTGCGCTCAGACGACCCTGCTCTGCACGCCGTCGGGCGCAGCCGCCGGGGCGGCCTCGGCGATAACGGCCGGCGAAACGGGAAACGGAACGCTCTCCCACACCACCGGCGCAGCTTCGCCCGGCAAGTACATCGGGTGGCGCTCGTGTATGCCGAGCCACGCCTCGCGCAAGATGGTCTTGAGCACGCGCCAGCCGTCGGGCACGGCTTTCAGGTTGCCCTGGCCGTGGATGCGCCGCACCTCAAAGCACGAGGCTTCCACCATCTTGAACCCCAGGCGCAGCGCGCGCACGCGCATCTGCGTCTCGATCTCAAAGCCGGTCGCGTCCAGCGCCAAGATCGGCAGGTCGCGGCGCCAAAAGGCGTTGAACCCATAGTTGAGGTCGGTATGGTCGCCGCCGAACAGCAGCTTGACCAGCGTCAGCAACGCCCAATTGCCCAGCTTGCGCACCTCGGTGAGGTCCTCGCTGCCGGCGCTTGTGCTCGCAAAGCGCGACCCGGCGACGAAATCGGCGCCCGCCACGAGGGCCTCGACCATCGCGCCGATCTCTTCGGGGCGGGTGGAGCCGTCGGCGTCCATCGCCACGATGATATCGCCCATGGCGGCGGCGAACCCGCGCCGCAAAGCCGCGCCCTTGCCGCGCGCCCGCTCCATCACCACGCGCACCTTGGGCGAAAGCGCCCGCGCCACGCTCACCGTGTTATCGGTCGAAAGGCCATCTACAATCACGATCTCGCGCACCCAATCGGGAATGCGCGGCAGGACGTAGGGCAGGTTGCGCGCCTCGTTCAGCGTAGGAATAACGACGCTCACGGTAGGCATGACGATAGAGTTAAGGGCGACAGGCCCTCGCGACAACAAAGTATCCATTCGACTCTCCTTGGCGTGGCGTCACAATCCCCTGGGGGGCGTTCGGGATGCGGCGCTGGCGGGCGGGCGGACAAGTCTAGCAATATCGTATATCAGTTAGCAGTGGTCAGCATTACGCTGTACTTTAGTGGCTTCTATCTACAGTTTCTCGTTCCGCCTCGCGCTGTGTGTTTGTGCTTTCTGATTTCATTATAAGGGCTGGAAGAGGTGAAGTCAATAAAAAAGGGGTAACGGCTCGGTTAATAAATGGTATCAAACTTTTATTGGGGGGGTCGGCGGGGCGGGGAGTGGGCGCGACGTGTCGCGCCCCTACGATGACCATGGCGATCGTGGGGACGCGACACGCCCGCGACTAGGCCTCCTCGGTCAGCAGGCGCCCGATGATGGCGTAGGCGCAGGCCGGCCAGCTCCCGCCGTGGTAGGGCATGATATTGCCCAGCGTCGGGTGGATCAACAGCGGGTATCCTTGATCCTTCAACGCGGCGCAATAGCGCTCGGC
>CAZYPJ010000365.1:0-4120 GCA_964649365.1 uncultured Anaerolineales bacterium
TCATCGCTCAGATATACCGCTTCGTCAGGATAGATTTGAAACTTTACCATTCGCAAATCCTGGGCCATTTTCTCTATTTCTAGTAGCCAGTTCGATATCACAGGAACATCCGGCTTGGGGCTTTTCACTCCAACTTCGGGACCGAAATGCAGGTTGCTGATTTTGAAGACAAGGGCATTCGCCAAGGCCAGCAATGCGTGGCGAAAGAAAGGCTCGGCCTGATAACTTTGCAAGCATTCTAACAAAACCAGAGTCTTGTGCAGAGGCAAAGGGCTGATCGACCCCGCCAACAATAAACTGGCGGCCTCATGCTCAAGAGTTCTCAGTGGTATATCGTTTTGATCCAACATGAGGAGCGAGTCATCCGTAATCCCTTGCCGCTGTAGTGCGCTGTAAGTTTCGTCCGCAACGCGGCGCGCTCCGCCAAGTAGCAGATCAGGGTCTACGCGCCAATCCAGCTTGACCGAAGAGGCAAAGTGGGGAAAAACATTGGCTTCCAGACCGATTGCTCGCATCCCGGCGAGTTTCGCTTCCACCAGAGTAGTACCCGTGCCGCAGAAAGGATCCAGCACAACACTTCCTTGCGCCAACCCAAATCGTGTCATATAGTGCCGTACCAGATGCGGGGGATACGATAAGACGAAGCGATACCAATCGTGAAAAGCGCGATCTTGGGGATCAAGCTTGTTCGCGCGCCCGTTGGACGCCAATATCAAGGTCGTCTGCTGATCCCCAAAACTCAGGTCGGGCAAGTTCATCTGCAATTGAACTGCATCAGTTCTCAGGGTGGTCATCGCCTCACCGCAGCATGTTGGTCAAACTCGTCATCAAGCCTATTGTAGAATGCGCGTGCTAGACTGTCAACTGCGCGACTGATTTTCAATACCGAAATCAAGGCGGCAAAAGGAGAATAGCAGATTCTCCTGGGCCTTGTTGTTGCCACCTTCCCCCACCCGCGCTATACTCGCCTCAACCTACATACAGGAGGCTTATCCCCATGCCCAAAATCACCCTCATCGGCGCCGGCAGCCATGTATTTGCCCGGCGACTCATCGGCGACGCGCTTACCTGGCCGTCGCTGGCCTCGTCCACCATCTGCTTGATGGATCTCAACCAGCGCAAGCTCGACCTGATGGCCGCGCTGGCCCGCAAGATGGTCAAGACCCTCGGCGTCGCCGCCCAGATCGAGGCCACCACCGACCTGCGCACCGCGCTGCGCGGGGCCGATTACGTCATCGTCTCGATCCGCGTCAGCGATAGCGACGCCCACGTCAGCGTGCCGCTCAAATACGGCATTGACCAGGCCGTCGGCGATACCAACGGCCCCGGCGGCGCGTTCTATTTCTTGAAGAACGCCCCGGCGGTGATCCAGATCGCCAAGATGATGCAGGAAGAATGCCCCCACGCGCTGATGCTCAACTATACCAACCCCATGGTGATGCTCTCCTGGGCGGTGCACCTGCTCGCGCCCATCAAATTCGTGGGGCTGTGCCACAGCGTGCAGGGCACGGCGCGCGATATGGCCCGCTACGCCGGCATCCCCTTCGAAGAGGTTACCTATTGGGCGGCGGGAATCAACCACATGGCCTGGTTCTTAGAGTTCAACTGGAAAAAGCAGGACGCCTACCCCCTGCTCTTCAAGGCCATGCAAGACCCCGAGATCTATGCTCACGACGTGGTCAAGTTCGAGGTGATGAAGCACTTCGGCGCGTTCGTGTCGGAAAGCTCCATCCATTGTTCGGAATATCTGCCCTACTTCCGGCGCACGCCCGAATTGATTGACCGCTATATCAAACCGACGATGTGGGGCGTGGGCGCCAAGGGCGAGACGCGCGAGCAGCGCCGCGCCCGCTACGCCGAGCAGCGCGCCGCCGCCGAGGCCGAGCTGGTGCGTCTGGCCACGACGGACGACCCGTTGACGGTGGAGCGCAGCCACGAGTTCTGCACCTACATCCTCAACGCCATCGAGACCAACATCCCCTATTCCTTCAACGGCAACGTCTGGAACACGGGGCTGATCACCAATCTGCTGCCCAACAGCGTGGTGGAGGTGCCCATCCTGGTGGATGGTTGCGGCCTGCACCCCTGCTACGTGGGCGACCTGCCGCCGGCGCTGGCGGCGCTCAACCGCAGCAACCTGGCGGTGCAAGAGCTGGTGGTGAAGGGGTTTGTGGAAAAGGATCGCGAGTGCATCTATCGCGCCATCCAGCTCGACCCATTGACCGCTAGCTTGCTCTCGCTGGATGACATCCGCCGAATGGTGGACGAGATGTTCGCCGCCGACGCGGCCAATATCACGATCTAGACCCCACCACGGAGACACGGAGGGCGCGGAGGGTTGAGGCGTGGATGAACGCGGAAGGGCGCGGATTTCTTTTTAACCATCCGCACCCGCCGATTATCGATCTCTACCCCTGATCCCCGCGCTGCGTCAATTTCATTCATCTGGCGGGCTGCGCTAGGTGAATAAACTATCATGTATTTTCGCCTCGCCGACCCCTTGTGCCGGCGAGGCGAAAGTGCTATAGTGAGGTCATTGTAGTGGGTGCACTGCGTGCACAAGAGCTAACTTTTGGCATTTTTCTATTTATCTATCGTTGACCGGAAAGGCTTTTCCAGGTTTCGCGTCGGTTAAAGGAGGGGTATGCGCATAAGCCGGTGGGCGCGGGTGCTTGGGGGGGTCATGGCGATGATGGCCGCCTTGGCGTTGTCGGCGGGGGCGGCCCTGGCGGACGGGCCGACCATTGCGTTCGAGACGGCGGTGAGCTATGGCCTTGCGTCCGGCGCCTATGCCTGGCACGTCGCCTTTGGCGATCTGAACGGCGACGGCGCGTTGGACATGGTGGCCACCGACACGGGCAACAACCGCATCGGCGTGCGGATGGGCGTGGGCGATGGTACGTTCGGCCTACAGACCAACTACAATACGGGCGCGTGGCCCTCGGCCATCGTCATCGCCGATTACAACCGCGACGGCGACCTGGACGTGGCCACCTCCAACCGCGACGCCAACAACGTCAACGTGCTGCTGGGCAATGGAACAGGCAGCCTTGGGGCTGCCTCGAACTATGCCGTAGGCGCCTATGTCTATCACCTGGCGGGCGGCGACGTGGACAACGACGGCGATTTTGACCTGGTCAGCGTCAACAACGACGATGACAACGTCAGCCTGATCCGAAACGCCGGCAATGGGACGTTTGGCGCGGCGACCAACTATGCCGTGGGCGATAGCCCCTCCCACGTGACGCTGGCCGATCTCAACAACGACGGCTGGCTCGATCTGGCGGCGGCCAACTATAACGACGGCGACGTCAGCGTGCTGCTGAACAACGGCGCCGGCGCTTTCAACGCCGCGCTGGACTATGCGGTGGGCGCGCTGCCCAACGGCGTGACGGCGGGCGATTTCAACGGCGACGGCGCCCTTGACTTGGCCACCACCAACGCTGGCGCCGACAACGTCAGCGTGCTGCTGAACAACGGCAGCGGCGCTTTTGGCGCGGCGGCGAACTATGCGGTGGGGAGTGGGGTCAACAAGATTTTGTCGGCGGACCTGAACCGCGACGGCGCGCTCGACCTGGCCGTCACCAATCTGGGAGATAGCAATGTGGGCGTACTGACGGGCGTGGGCGACGGCGCGTTCGGCGCCCAGACGACCTTTGCGGTAGCTTTTTCTCCGGCGGGGATCGCCAGCGCCGACCTGAACGGCGACGGCAAGCCCGATCTGGCGACGGCCCACCAAAGCTCGCCCGGCGAGGTGAACGTGCTGCTGAACGACACCGAGATCAGGGCTACCATGCTGAACCCGGCGGTGAACTATGCCGTGGGCGATGGCCCCTTCGGCGTGGCGTTGGGCGATGTGGATCGCGACGGCGACCTCGACTTGGCTACGGCGAACTATAACGCCAACACCGTTAGCATCCGCCTGGGCGATGGCGCCGGCGCTTTTAGCGGCTCTACCGAAGTTCCGACAAACAACCAACCATCCTCTCCGGCGCTGGCCGATCTGGATTTCGACGGCGACCTCGACCTGGCCGTGGCCAACAATAACTCCAACACCGTCAGTATGCGGTTAGGCGATGGCGCGGGCGGGTTTAGCGGCGCAACCGACGTCGCGGTCGGT
>CAZYPJ010000366.1:0-4114 GCA_964649365.1 uncultured Anaerolineales bacterium
CGAACGTGGGTACTGACGCCATCGCACCCGACGCCATCGAAGCCTGGGGTTGGACGCCCGACGGCGAACACGACTTTGCCATGAAGAATACTCGCATCTCGTCGTTGGCTCCTGGCCAATCAGCTCTGATTCAATTGGGCGCGACATTGGATGGCCCGGCGGGGCTGTGGCGGCTGATCGAAGTGGGTTATTGGAGCGACGGGCGCTACGTTCGCTTGCCGTTGGATGAACAACTGTCAGTCATGGTCGGCGCCGCGTCCGAAACGCGCCTCATTTCGCGCTGACCAGCTCTCAGCCCCTGATATGCGCTCGCGATCATGATGATGACCTCTATCTCCAAACTGCGCTCACAATTGGTCGCGTCGGCGATGCTCCTCTCGGTAGGATTGGCTGTCGTCGCCCAAAGATTGCTGGATCAGCGTCGGCTGATCGGTGTAGCTATAGGCCTTTATCTGGTTGCCGCGATTTTGTTCGCGTTCGCTGGCCGATCCCAATATATAGCGCAGGATCACAGGCCGCGCTTATCCTTGATCCGACTGCGCGGCAAATACCTTATCTGGGCGTTGGTTTTCGGCGGTTTGAGTTTGGCCAGCTTTGGGCGCAATCGCGTCACTCTACAAGCAGCTTTGCCCTGGACGCTGGGTGTAATCTTGTGTTTTGTGGCTTTACCTGGCCCGGCTGCCGACCCGTTAGGTATCCGTTGGCGGCGCGTCTGGGAGGCGTTGCGCCGTGGGGTTTGGCGCATCCCTTGGCGCGCCTGGGGCCTATTGGTAGCGTTGATCGTGGGCGCATATCTGCGGTTCTATCGCTTGGCCGAACTGCCCGCCGACCTGGGGTGGGATTTGCCCTACAACTACTTTGACGCCCAGCGCGTGCTGAACGGCGAGTTGTGGGTATTCTACCCCGATAACATGGGCCGCGAGGGGATGTTCTTTTACCTGATCGCAGCGGTGGCCAAGCTAATCGGACTTGGCCCCTATACGATGCGCCTCGCCTCGGCGCTGGTTGGCATCGCAGCCATTCCCGCGATCTACTTGCTGGCGCGCGAATGCGCCGACTGTGAGACGGCTGTCTGGGCGGCGTTGTTGCTGGCCGTGAACAAATGGCATATTGTGCTCACACGCTCGGGCTATCGGGTGAGCCTGATGCCGCTGTTCAGTATCCTGGCGCTTTACGGCTTGGCGCGGGGGCTGCGGCGCGGCGCGCCGCGCGATTGGGCCTGGTGTGGGCTTTTCCTGGGCCTGGGCTTATGGACTTATAAAGCTTTTACTTTTGCCTGGCCGACGGTAGTGGCTGTTGTCGCGGTGTATCTGCTGCTGAACCTGTGGCCCAAGCGAGGCGAGGGCAGCGGCCCTGAACCTTCTGTCAATATAATCTGGAGCGCGCGACCTGGCGCGGCTATTGCCGGGCTGGGATTAGCGTTGTTGGTAGCGGTGATTGTCGCTATGCCGATGATTCGCTTCATACTCGATTCGCCCGATGTGTACGCCACACGCGAGCTGCACGGCGTTCAACTGGTCGCCGATTCGTTGGGGCAAGGCGGCGGCCAGCTTCAGCTCTATGCGCGCAGCCTACTCAAAGGGCTGCAAATGTTCCATTACGAGGGTGACGGCAACTCGCGCTTTGGCGTGCCCTACCAACGGCATTTTGGCCTGGTCAGCGCCGCGTTGTTGGCATTGGGCGCGGCCTGGGCGTTGGCGCGGCTGCGCCAGCGTGGTCATGCGCTCTTGTGGATGTCTGCGCTGGGGTTGATGGTTCCGATGGTGGTCAGTATGCTCCCACGCGAGGCGCCCAATTGTTTCCGTTCTTCGGGCGTCATCGGGCCGGCGCTGGTGTTGGCGGCCCTGCCGTTTACGCAATTGCGCTGCGCACTTGCGCCGTGGGTTGAACGCGGCGTCGGCTGGCTGGCGCGTCTTATGAATATCGAACGATTGCGTTGCCTGGAGTGGGCGCTGGTTCCGCTGATTTTGGCGGGGGCGCTATGGGGGGCTGAAGCGCGCGAGGCGGGACGCTTTTACTTTCGCGACTTTGCTCGCATCACCCCCTCGGTAGCGAATTATTCGCTGGCCCAAGAGCTGGCTGAGACGATGATCGCCTTTCATGAGGGCGCGGCCTATATCAAGGTCTGGCCTCATTGGTACGATGGGCGCGCAGTGAGCGTGCATCTTGGCGCGGCGGGGCGCAGCGAATTGGTAGAGTTGTTCGAGGTCGCGCCCGACCAGCCCCCTCTATCGTATGTTCGGGGCAAGATACTGGTGCTATTGCATCCCGAAGATATTCAGAGTTTGGAGACGTTGAAAGCGGCTTTTCCGCGGTGGACGATCAAGGTGGATCACTATCCCGACGGCCAGTTATCGTTCATCGCCTTCTATGGGGAGCGGTGAGGGCGTCTATTCGCTGGGGCAGCCGCAATGTTCTAGTCGCTCCTCGACCAGAGCTAACAGCCAGGTCATATCTTCTACCGTTCCCGGCTCCAGGCGCATGATCGTAGGGGTGCCAGCGTCATCGGTCGGGCCTACGAGTTCATAGGAAACAGGGGGCAAATCGAGAAATAGCCGTTTATCCGTCAGCACGCGGCTCAGGCCGGCGATGCGCCCTAGCCGCGTGCGGCGAAAAGGTGTGGGGTGGCGGCGTAAAGCGCGCACGTCGACCCACATCAAGCGTTCATCGCCCCAATGCGAGCGGCGCGCGATGTATTCATCGGTCACGATGACCTCTTCTTCGCGCAGCATCAGCCAATAATAGATGCCGACGCCGATGGGGGTCAGGAAAATAGCGAAATAGAACCAGAGCCAGCCCGTGGCGTACAAACGTTGCAGATTCGCCAGCAGACCCTCCTGGCGACTCGTGGTCAACAAGAATACCAATGCAAAGATAGCCGCAAAAGCAGCCATGATGCGTAAATAGTGGCCTCCCTGGCCGTTAAAGCTCTCGCGGTCTGGCGCTTGCTGGCCGCATCGGGGGCAAGAGGCGCCGCCAGGAACGGCGCACCGGCAATCAGGGCAGAGCATTTTTTACCTCGACTGCATAGATTCGATTACGGCAACGATCCCACCAATTCGACTTGAAGCAGTTTATCAGAGCGACGGCAATCCGTCAAAGGGAGTTGCGTTATGACGATATTCAATCTGTCCGATTATCCGCATCGTCGTTACAACCCGCTCACTCGCGAGTGGATTCTGGTCTCGCCGCACCGCACCAAGCGCCCCTGGTTGGGCCAGGTGGAGCGCCCGGCCCAGGAACAGCGCCCGGCGTATGATCCCGACTGTTATCTATGCCCGGGCAATGTGCGCGCCAACGGCGAGCGCAACCCTGCTTACACAGGTACATTCTGCTTTGACAATGACTTTGCGGCGCTGTTGCCCGAGGCACCGACCGGCGAATGGCGGCAGGATGATCTGCTGATTGCCCGCAGCGAACGAGGACTTTGCCGGGTAGTCTGTTTTTCACCCGATCACAGCTTGACGCTGCCGCAAATGAGCGAGGCGAGTATTCGCGGCGTGGTGGATATCTGGTGCGAGCAGTATGTGGATTTGGGGTCGCGGCCCTACATCAACTATGTGCAGATTTTCGAGATTAAAGGCGCGATCATGGGGTGCAGCAATCCCCATCCCCACGGGCAAATCTGGTCGAGTGAGACTATCCCTCAAGAGCCTGCTGTGGAGCAAGATGCGCAGGCCAGCTATTTGCTCGAAAAAGGGCATTGCCTGTTGTGCGATTATGTGGCCTTGGAGTCGTCGCAGCAAGAACGTATTGTCTGCCGCAACGCTCATTTCATTGCTGTGGTGCCCTTTTGGGCAGTATGGCCATTCGAGACGATGATCCTGAGCTGCCGCCATGTCGCCGCGCTCACTGGTCTTAGCGACGAGGAGCGCACCGCTCTGGCCGACATCATCAAGCGGTTGACGACGCGCTATGATAACCTGTTCGAGGTTTCTTTCCCCTACACAATGGGCATACATCAGCAACCTACCGATGGCGCAGCGCACCCCGAATGGCACCTGCACTTGCACTTTTACCCGCCCTTGTTGCGTGCGGCGACGGTGAAAAAGTTCATGGTGGGCTATGAGATGCTGGCGAACCCCCAGCGCGACCTCACCGCCGAGTCGGCGGC
>CAZYPJ010000367.1:0-4113 GCA_964649365.1 uncultured Anaerolineales bacterium
CCGAAAAGCTCAAGTCGCCGGTACACATCTGCACCACGCGGTGCGGCAACCCCAACCGGCGGCAAATATCCTCGGCGTTGTCGAGCAAGCTCATCAACTCGTCCATCGAAGTCTCGGGTTTGCAGAACTTGACCATCTCGACCTTGTCGAACTGGTGGCCACGCTTGATGCCGCGCGTATCCTTGCCCGCCGACATCTGCTCGCGTCGAAAACAGGCGGTGTAGGCGCAGTGATAGATGGGCAACTTGTCCTCGGGCAGGATTTCGTCGCGATACATATTCGTGACGGGAACCTCAGCGGTGGGTACCATCCACAGATCGTCTTTGCTGTCGTAATACTGGTTTTCGGCGAATTTGGGCAACTGCGCCGTGCCATAGAGGCACTCGCGCCGCACCATGTAGGGCGGATAGATCTCGGTATAGCCGTGCTCGCGGGTGTGCACGTCGAGCATAAAAGCGATCAATGCCCGTTGCAGTCTAGCCCCCATCCCTTTGAGCAGATAAAAGCGCGTGCCTGATATTTTGACGCCTCGCTCGAAATCAATGATTCCTAGCGCCTCGCCCAAGTCCCAATGGGGCAGCGGCTCAAACCCCGGCGTGGGTAACTCGCCTTCCTGCCGCACAACCACATTATGTGTATCGTCAGGGCCGACGGGCACGCTGGGGTCAGGCATATTCGGCACTTCCAAGAGCGCCGCATCAAGCCGCTCTTGCACAGGCTGAAGCTCTCCCTCCATCGCGGTGATGCGGTCGCCCACTTGGCGCATCTCGGCGATGAGGCGCTGCTTTTCGGCGGCATCTTTGATCTTGGGGACTTCCTTCGAGACGCGGTTGCGTTCAGCGCGGGCCGCCTCAAGTTCGCTCAACAGCGCCCGTCGGCGCTCGTCGAGTGCAATAATCTCATCAATCGGGGCCGACGTGTTCAGATCGCGAATCGCTTGCTTGACTTCTTCCACGTGCTCGCGGATGTATGCTAGATCAATCATGTCATCCTCCTCTTTTTATGGGCGGCCAACTACGCTGGGGCCGATGGCTGGCGGTTGAAGGCCAAACAAAAAAGCGCTTCCGATCCAGATAGGACGAGAAGCGCTGACGCTCGTGGTGCCACCTACATTTGCTACGCGCTTGCGCGCGCAACCTCCAGGCCCCGTAGGGCCGCGCTCAATAACGGGAGCGCCCGGCCTCACTTAGCGACGGCGCGCATAAGCGCACTCGCCTTTGCGTGAGCGGCTCAAGAGGGGATTTCGCCGCGCGTCCCCATCGCCTTTCCACCCTCAGCGACTCTCTGGCGGTTGCTACGCGGTTACTTGTCTCTATCGCAGCCATTTGTGTGTTCGATTGGCCTCATTATAGCACAAGCTGCACAAACCGTCAACGAAAACGCGAACAGCGTCAGCCGGAATGAAGCGTCGCTCGCGGAGACCTGGAACGATTGATCCATACACTAGCCGCCTGGGCTGCCGAACATGGCTGACGCGCCATCGAAGCCATGCCCTATGCCAACCTTGACATGATCTATAAAGCAACAGGGCAAGCAAGAGTGCGCTTTTGGGATAAACTGGGTTTTACAAGGTCGCTGCTGGAATCGAACCTGCTCTCGCAGGCGACAGCCTCTTTGCCCGCGCAGTGAGCGAACGCCCCGCCGCACAAGGGATGAGCGCCGAAACGGCGATAAGCAAATACACTATGCGGCTGGAATGGGAGGAGAAAGAATACTTACAGTGACTGCCTAGAGTGAGCTTGATTGAGACTGAATCCAAATTGCGGCTCACTGGCAAAATTCGCGCTCTGATGGTATAATCACGTTAGGAATGTGTCGAGACTCGTCTTTTCAGGAGGCCAAGTATGTCTGGTCATAGCAAATGGGCCACGATCAAGAGATCCAAAGGCGTCGCCGACGCCAAGCGTGGTCAGCTCTTTACCAAATTGGGACACGAAATCGTAGTCGCAGCTCGCGAAGGCGGCGGCGACCCCGAGGCCAATTATCGTTTACGCTTGGTGCTTGAAAAGGCCAAACAGGCCAATATGCCCAAAGAAAATATCGAACGCGCTATTAAGCGTGGTACAGGTGAACTGAAAGGCGAAGCCGAGCTGGCCGAGGTGTTGTACGAGGGCTACGGCCCCAACGGTACAGCCGTGCTGGTTTCCACGTTAAGCGATAACCGGAACCGCACTGTCTCAGAAGTGCGTCGCGCCTTTTCACGGCATGGCGGCAATTTGGGATCGGATGGCTGCGTGGCCTGGATGTTCGAACGCAAGGGGTACATCTCGATTGATCCCGGAGATAACGATCCCGAAGAGATTATGTTGTTGGCCATTGACGCCGGGGCCGACGATGTCGAAGTAGGCGACGGCATCGTCGAGGTGTACACCAAACCCACTGAACTCAAGGCAGTACAGGAGGCGCTATCGGCAGCCAAGTATGAGATCAGCAGCGCCTCGTTGTCATGGATGCCTCAGACCCGCATAACGCTGGGCGAAAAAGAGACCTTCCAGACGATGAAGCTACTTGAAGCCCTCGAAGAGTTGGAGGACGTTCAGGAAGTGTTCTCTAACATTGACATCACGGACGAGTTGGTCGCCAAGTACGAGGCTGAGGCCGCTTAGGCCAAACCATGTTGGTGTTGGGGTTAGACCCTGGCTTGGCGACGATGGGCTATGGCTTGATCGAAGGCGATGGACGCACGTTGCAGACCATTGCCTACGGCGTCTTACGCACGCCGGCCAAGCTTGCTACCAGCGACCGGTTGATGTTACTTCATCAAGAGTTGACCACGCTCCTCAACCAATATCGCCCAAATGTGGCTGCGGTTGAGGAGCTTTTTTTTAGCACCAATGCGCGCACGGCGATCCTAGTAGGCGAGGCGCGCGGCGCGATGTTGCTCACGCTAGCGGAAGCAGGCATAGTAGTGGCGGAATACACGCCGTTGCAAGTTAAACAGGCGATCACGGGTTACGGCGGAGCCGATAAAGTGCAAATGCAAGAGATGGTGCGCTTGCTACTAGGTTTAAGTGAAAAACCTCATCCCGACGACGCCGCCGACGCTCTGGCGATCTCGATCTGTCATCATCATTCGACGCGCTTGAACACCTTGCTAGGCAAGCAACCGGGAGGGCGTTGATGATCGCAAGTCTTTGTGGACAGGTTCAAGCCATCAAGGATGGCGCTATCATCCTAGATGTAGGGGGCGTAGGCTATCTGGTTCATGTGACCGGCTCGCTGCTCTCTGATCTGACCCAAGTTGGCAAAGCATTGACGCTCTATACCCATATGGTGGTGCGCGAAAACGCCATCGCCCTCTACGGATTCCCCACCACTGAAGAATGCGATCTGTTTTCTATGCTGCTTGATGTGAATAGCATCGGCCCGCGCACAGCATTGGCGCTCCTTTCGGGCTTTTCGCCCGAGGTGTTGCGCGGCGTCATTGGGCGCGGCGAAGTGGCCGCCCTGACGCGCATCCCCGGCATCGGGCGCAAAACAGCCGAGCGCCTAGTGCTCGATCTCAAAGATAAGATAGGCGTCGGCGTCGAGGTATTGGAGCGGCCCACCTTGAATCAAAACGATGTGGATGTGGTCAACGCCCTCACCGCGCTGGGGTATAGCTTGGCCGAGGCCCAGCGGGCGTTGGCCCAGATACCCGATGATACCCACGCCTTGGATGAGCGCATCTTGGCAGCTCTGCGCTCTTTGGGGAGTTGACCATATGGTAAGCCTGCCGTGGGTGGATCTGTTGCTCATCGGCAGTTTGGCCGCTTTTACCATCTATGGCCTGATGCAAGGTCTGGTCTATCAGCTCGTCACCTTCATCGGCTTGGTGATGGGGCTACTGCTCGCGATGCTGGGCTACTATAACTTGGCCCAGATATTGGCGCGCTGGAGCGAACCCGCGCCGGCTATCCAAGCTCTGGCTTTTGGCTTGATCCTAGTGCTGATATGGCTGCTCTCGCACATTGTGGGCGTGTGGGCCAGGCAGCGCGCCCGCAAACGCGACGATTGGGGCGATGATCTAGGCGGCGCAGTGTTGGGCCTCAGCATGGGGTGGTGCGTTGTAGTCGTTTTCACGCTGGGGTGCGCGGGGGTGGAGGTATCTCTGGCGCAGGAGCTCCGCGGCTC
>CAZYPJ010000368.1:0-4098 GCA_964649365.1 uncultured Anaerolineales bacterium
CGAGGCCCGCCGCCGCCGCGAAGAGCTTTATGGCGTCATCCACAGCCTGGAAGAAGCAACGTACCGCATCGAGCGCATGAACAATGAGCTTTTACTGGCCAAGCATCAGGCTGATGAAGCTCGAGCTTTCAAGGCCCGTATCGCCGCCACAGTGAGCCACGAACTGCGCGCTCCCTTGAACCGTATCCTCGGCTTTAGTCAATTGATCGCGCTGTACCCCGAAAAATACGGCGAACCGTTGCCCTCGACCTATTACGCCGATATTGATGTTATCTACCGCAACAGTCAGCACCTAGTGGCTCTCATTGACGACATTCTCGATTTGTCGCGCATCGAGGCCGAACGTCTGCCCTTAGTCAAGGATCGTGTTAATTTCAAATTCGATGTAGTGGACAAAGTGATCGCGGCAGTCGGGAGCCTCGCCGAGCGCAAAGGGCTATACCTTCGCCAGCAAGTCCCCGATGACTTGCCCTGGATTCTCGCCGACCCCGTGCGCATTCGACAGGCGCTGACCAACCTGGTCATCAACGCCATACGCTTTACCGAAAGCGGGGGAATCACCGTGAGTGTGGATCGAACCGAGCAAACACTCATCGCCAGCGTAACAGACACGGGCATCGGTATCGCTAAGGAGCAACTGCCCACCATATTCCAAGAATTCACCCAGCTCATTCAAACAGGAACCCGCGAGTCTGCCGGCACGGGCCTAGGGTTGACCATTAGCACACAGCTCGTCGAATTACATGGGGGCAGAATCTGGGTTGACAGTGAAGTCGGGCAAGGCACCAGAATTCACTTTTCATTGCCCCTTCCCGATGTGCCAGATGCAGCCCTTCCGCACGTGACGCCATCCCAGTCCAAAGCCAAACCGCATGAGGTCTGTCTGGTCGTCCATGATAACCCTGAATTTGTTCGCCTCATGGCACGTTATGTCGAGCGCTATCACATGGTGGGAATAACGCGAGAAGAGAACGTGGCCAACATGGTTCAGGAACTTCACCCCTGCGCTGTCATCACCTCGCACGAGCTTGAGAGGCGGGTCAAAAGACAGTTGGGGCAATTGCCATATCAAGTCGCGCTGATCAGTGTGAATAGTGAGCATCCGGCAGGGAAATGGAACGAGGCCAACGATGTAAGTTATATGTCCAAACCAGTAACAATTGATATGCTTCGCGCCGTGATGGCCGAGCTGGATCACGGCAAAGAGATGACAATTCTGGTTGTGGATGATGATCCCGATTTCGTGCGCCTGCTGATCGATATGCTAACCCTACTGCCGCACCCCTACCATATCATGCGCGCATACGACGGGCAGCAGGCGCTTGATGTCATGAGAAAGACTCAGCCCAATCTTGTCTTCCTGGATCTCGTTCTGCCGCGCCTAACCGGCGAAGAAACCCTGCAAATCATGCGCCGGGATCCTCGCCTAGCCGATATACCAGTGGTGATTGTATCGGCCAAGACGATGGAAGAAACAGCCTTCAGGGTCATGCCGCCTATCTCTCTCCACATTGGGCCTGCGCTGGATGCTCCGCAAGCAGGAAAGCTATTGGCGACGTTGATTGACTCGGCTAGGTCGGCCTATTTGTCTCCCGTACCAACGGCCTGATGGCTGCGAGCAGCGTCTCTTGGTCAATGGGCTTTTGGAGCACGTGAGTTGCTCCCATCGCAATCGCCAACTGAGGTTGGCTGAGCACCGAGCAGACCAGAATGGGGATGTCGGCGTATTGCTGTATCCCTCTGATATACCGGAGAATATCCCATCCGTCTTTTTCGGGCATCAGAAGGTCGAGAAGAATCACATTGGGTCTGCGCATTGCCAGCGCAGCCCTGACTTCGTCTTCACGACGCGCGAATTCCACTAAAAATCCTTCTAGATACCGTTTGTAGAGCAAGAGAACATCTGTGTCATCGTCAATCACAAGAATCGTCTTGGGTTCGTGGATCGGCAATTCGGCGCGCACGATCAGTTCTCGTTCCGACGATTGCAAACGGAGACGCCCACCATAGGCATTCAGTATCCCCTCGCAGAAACGAGCGCCGTCTTGGCGGTCAAATGCTTCCACATAAACGCCCGGAACATCAGATCGCCGCACAGTTAGCACAACAGCGCGTCCTTTGTGCGCGGCAACGATATCAAGTTCAGAGCCGCCGGGTATATTAAGCAGTTTCGTTAGAAGATAGAGCTTCTTCTGGCGCAACAAAGTGGGGTGGCCATACATCATGGGCAATCGTCCATCAATCGCCAAGCGCAGGGTGATGCCCTTGTTGCGAGTCAAAGGGTCGAGCATCTCGACCGCGCTCTGAAGCATACCGTCTATGGCAACCGACTGCGCTGCGCATTGCGACATCATGCGCAATCCTTCCGTAATCGCAATTTGAGCACAATTGTGACTCTCACCACTCAGCGAGACAGGTTGCTCAGCGGGATGATAGCGATCCCACAATAGTTCGGCCAAGGCGGCCAATGCCTCGGCGCGACGGCGATAGTAAGAAGCCTGGCTCAAACCAATCTCAGCGCAGACCGCTTCTCGGCTCTGGCGCTGGACATAGCGCAACCAAAGGATGCGATACGTCAGCCACTCATCAGCTTGTAGTGGCACGGAAGAATCGGGCTGTAACGAAGCAATGGCGCTGCGGAGGGTAGCCCGCAATACAGCGGGCGAGGGTTTGCCATCTTGGTCATATTGCCGCAGTAACTCAATTAGGGGATTCAGTCGCAAACGCACGGGGTCATAAAAAGATCGCAGCGCTTCTATGACATGTTCAGCCAGATCATCATGGGTGACCATAGTGTGCTATCACCAACAATTCGTGCTGATAAGCATTCGGTAAAAAAATGGTAAACCCACCGAGATCCAATCTGATAGAATCAAGGTAAACCTTGTACTCGCAGCAGGTCAGGTTCAGTCGCTATCCGGTCAGCCCAATCATTATAGCATCTCTCAGGCTGTCAGACAAGATGGGCTGTGTATTGTACGAAACAGTATTACTTGCGAGAGTAACTTGTAGCATGTAGCGCGATCCGCAATCGGTCACGCTGAAAGCGAAAGGAGGTCAGAAAAGAAAAGTTTTCCGCATTGAACATATCATCCGACAGCAATAAGGAGGAGCCAAAATGGTCATACGAATGCTGAGTCGTCGCCAGTTCCTACGCTGGTCCATGCTAGGATCAGTAGCGTTTGCTATCGCCGCTTGCGCGCCAAAGACACCAACGGCCGCGCCAGTCGCAGAACAAAAGCCCACCGAGAAACCTATGGAACAGAAGCCCACCGAAAAGCCTGTCGAGAAGGCTACCGAGCCACCCAAGGCCACCGAGAAAGTCAAGATCCGCTACCAGTCGCGCAGTGGTTCCGGTACGGGGATTACTGATACACTGTGGAAGCCCTTCTTCGAGTACTTTTACGACAAACACCCCGGCATCGAAGTAGAGTGGCTGGCGGTCCCAGCTGTCGACCGTGTCGAGCAGGGCATGGCGCAGATGGTAGCCGGCGATCGCCCCGATGTCTATCAACTCTGCTGATGGCAGTCAACCTACTTTATCCAGAAAGGGCAAGCGCTCAATCTCCAATCACTGATTGAACGTGACGCTGATGAGGTCAATCTCAGTGATTTCTACGCCAAGCAGTTTAATCCGTGGAAACTGAATGGCGATATCCACTTTATGCCCTACTACACCGGCACCGTCGCTATCTATTATAACAAGGATATGTTCGCGGAAGAAGGCGTTGATCCCCTGCCAACCAAGTGGGGCGAACTGACCTTTGAGAAGTACCGCGAGATTTGCCGGAAATTCGTCAGACGCGAAAAACCGCTGCGCTTTGGCACGACGAACTATGGTCTGACCGCCGCAGGCAATGCCTGGTTAACCCAGTATTGGCTGCGCGGGTTTGGCACACACATGGTTGACCCAGAAGACCCCGACAATACCCTACTCTGCTCCAAAGAAGCCCTTGATTGCTTGACAGTCATCAAAGAGATGACGTGCGAGGAGCATACCTTTGCGCAAGGTCAGGAGGTGTCGGGAACGGGCGTTGAACAATTGTTCAATGGCGCGATGACCGCCATGGTGGAATGCGGCTCATGGAACCTATGGCC
>CAZYPJ010000369.1:0-4074 GCA_964649365.1 uncultured Anaerolineales bacterium
CCCAACGAATATCTCTCGGACCTCCCCATGCAAGTGCCAGGGCGCGACTATGGGCGCTATTGCTTTTCGCCGCAAGGCGCGCTGACCGAATGCCGCTAAGCTGAACCGCGATCTGGCTCGCAGGGTCAGGGGTTAGGGGTCAGGGGTCGGATAGATCATCACTTGCCAGTGGCTAGATGCCGATCTCTGACCCCTGACCCCTGATTCTGTCCTCACTTTGTGCATCATTTCACAAAGCGATTTGACAGGCGGCGCATATCTTGTATAATTGTGCCAAATTGCACGAACTATTTTGCTGATAGACTCCGCGTCGAGGAGATAGCTGTAGTTGAACGCCAATGCCCGATCTTGGTCGTATGTTGGGCCGCGTCCTACTCTGAATAAGGGGGCGAATGACGATATGGCCGACTGGGTAATCACCACCAACCGCGCCCGTTGCCGCGACTGCTATCGTTGCGTGCGCACTTGCCATGTGAAGGCGGTGCGCGTGCAGAACGGCCAGGCGCAGATCGTGCCCGAACTGTGCATCGCCTGCGGAAGCTGCGTGCGCGCCTGCCCGCAGGGGGCCAAAGTGGTGCGCGACGACCGCCCCGCTATCCTCGAAGCCATCCGCGCCGGGCGTAAGGTGGTGGCCAGCGTCGCTCCCTCGGCGCCAGCCTACTTTGGGATGCTGGTGTTTTCGCAGATGGAAGAGGCGCTCAAAGCGTTGGGCTTTGCGGCGGCGGGCGAGCCGGCCTACGGCGCCGAGATGCTCGGCTTGGCCCACCGCGACGTGGTCGAGCGCGACCGCGACCGTTGGCCAATCATTAGCTCGTCGTGCCCGGTGATCGTGAACCTGATTGAGCGCTATTATCCCGATCTCATCCCTCACCTCGCGCCGCTGGTCTCGCCGATGGTGGCCCACGGGCGCTATCTGCGGCAGCAATACGGCGAGGACGCCTACATTGTGTTCATCGGGCCGTGCATCGCCAAGAAGGAAGAGTTCCGCGATGAGGCGGTCGCCGGCGTCATAGATGCGGGGCTGACCTTTGGCGAACTGGAAGAGTGGATGACCGAGATGGAGGTCGCCCTGCCCGTCGTGGACGATGCGCCCGAGGTGGTGGAGCGCGCCAACGCGCGCGTCTTTCCGGTGGAGGGCGGATTGGTGGGCACGGCCAACCTCGACACCGATATTCTCACCAGCCACATCGTCACCACGTCGGGGTTGGAAGCTTGCGAGGACGTGCTGCGCGGCATTCGCGCCGGGCAACTGGCCGCTTGCATGGTCGAACTGATGGCTTGCGACGGCGGCTGCATCAACGGCCCGGCGATGGAAGGGCAGGCCAGCCGCTATGTGGCCCGCCAGCGCGTGCTGGAATACGCCGCGCGTCGGCAGCCGCAGCCGTTGCCCACTCGCGACCAGTGGCCCTCGTTGGGGCGCGCCTATCAGGACAAGACAACCGTCGCGCCGCAATACACCGAGGAACAAATCCACGAAGTCTTGCGCCGGGTGGATAAATACACCCCCGCCGATGAGCTGAATTGCGGGGCCTGTGGTTATGCTACCTGCCGCGAAAAGGCCATCGCCACGCTGCGGGGCATGGCCGAAGCCACCATGTGCATCCCCTACATGCGGCGGCGCGCCGAATCGCTGCGCCAGGTGGTGATGGATGTGACGCCCAACGCTATCATCATTGTAGATAACCGCCTGTACGTGCAAGATATGTCGCCCTCGGCGGAAAAAATGCTGAACACGCGCCTGCAGAACGCGGCCAACAAGCCGCTCCAGGCGATCATGTCGGTGGTGGATGGCTTTGCGAAGGTGCGCAACACGGGCAAGCCGGTGGTGGTGGAGACGGTGCGCCTGCGCGATGATCTGATCGTCGAGCAGACCATCGTGCCGGTGGAGGGCCAGGAACTCATTATGGGCATCTTGCGCGATGTGACCGAGCGCGAGGTGCAGCACGAAGAGCTGGAGCGCCTACGCCACGAGACGTTGACCCGCACCCGTGAAGTGGTGCGTAACCAGATGCGCGTGGCCCACGAGATCGCCCAGCTTTTGGGCGAGACCACCGCCGAGACCAAAGTCATGCTTTCGCAATTAGCCAAGCTGCTCGAAACCGGAAGCGAACAATGAACCAGATCGTCGAGACGTCGTTCGACAAGCTATCCAAATATGGCGAGGAGCTGTGCGGCGATTGCGTGCGCATCACCACCACGCCCACCTCGTTTATCGTGGTGCTCTCTGACGGGCTGGGCAGCGGCGTCAAGGCGAATATTCTGGCCACGTTGACGGCGCAGATCGCCGCTTCGATGTTTGAGAAAGGCGCTTCCATCGAGGAGGTGATGGCGACGCTGGTCGAGACCTTGCCCGAATGCCAGGTGCGCAAGCTGGCTTACGCCACCTTTGCCATGCTCAAAGTCTATCGCGGCCACGAGGCCTACTTGGTCGAATACGATAGCCCGCCCTTGATCTTGATTCGCAAGGGCGAGATCGTCGAGTTACCCTATCGCGAGAGCATCATCAACGAGCGCAAAATCCGCGAGGCGCATTTTGACCTGCAAGAGGGCGACTATATGGTGCTCGTCTCTGACGGGTACGAGCACGCCGGCGTAGGCGGTCTGTATCGCCTGGGGTGGGGTTGGAAGAACATTGCGGTGTCGGTCAAACGTTGGGCGCAGACCGGCTGCGACGCCTACGGGCTGACGCGCGCCCTCTCGCACACCTGCCAAAAGCTCTATAACGGCAAGCCGGGCGACGACGCCACCGCCGTGGGGATGCGCGTGCGCCCCGCCGTAGCCGCCGCCATCCTCACCGGCCCGCCCGCCGACCGGGCGCTGGACGAGACCGCCGTGGCCAAGCTCATGGCCAGCAAAGGGATCAAGGCCATCTGCGGCGGCACGACGGCGCAAATGGCGGCGCGAGTGCTGGGCAAAGAACTCAAGGTGGAATGGACGCCGCCCAGCCAGCGCCAGGGACAATCGGGCCGCAAAAAGGGCACGCCGCCGGTGGCCAAGCTCGAAGGGGTGGACCTCGTCACCGAGGGCATCCTGACATTGGGGCAGGCGGTGGAGCTGCTCGAAGTCTCCGAGACGATCCACGATCTGCCCGCCGAGGACGACGCCGCCGCCAAGCTGGCGCGCATCTTGCTCTCGGCGGACGACATTTATCTGATCGTGGGCACGGCCATCAATCCCAACCAAGTGGCCGACCTGGTGCGCGGCGAGCCGATGCGGCACGTCTATGTGAAGGAATTGATCCGCGAGTTGGAGCGCCGCAAGAAGAATATCCGCGTCGAGTATATCTAGTGTTCAGTCGTCAGCGATCAGTCGTCAGCCACTACAGATAACTGAGCGCTGAAAACTGATAACTACCGAACAAAGGAGCTCAAATGTTTGCACGTCAATCGAGCTGGAGCGCTTCTCTCCCCTGGGCCAAAGTGGCTGCGTTTGTCGCGGCGCTGTTGCTGGCGCTGGTTATCCCCAATCTGGGGCTGCCGCAAGCCGTCACCGGGCCGCTGGTGAACGCGGTGTTGATCCTCACCGTCGAGTATGTGGGGCTGACGGGCGCCATCTTGTTGGGCATGGCGACGCCCCTGAGCGCGGCGACGCACGGCGTGTTGCCGTTGCCGCTCTTGGCGATGATCCCCTTTATCGCGCTGGGCAACGCCTCGTATGTGAGCGTCTATCAGGCGCTGCGCAAGACGCATCGCGGCCTGGCCATCGTCGCGGCGGCCCTGATCAAGTTTGGCCTGCTCTATGGCGCAGTGACGCTGCTGGCGGCCCGCCCGTTGAGCCTGACCCTGGGCGGCGCGACGCAGGCGTTGGTGTTGCCCAAGGCCATCATCTCGATGATGCAGTGGCCGCAGCTCGCTACGGCGCTGGCCGGCGGCCTAATCGCTCTGGGGATCAATGGTCTTGCCCGTCGCAAGGCGCGGTAGCCTCTGAATAACGAGGACGCGGATGAACACGGATCGGCGCGGATAAAGAAACTAGAATATCCGCGCTGATCCGCGTTTATCCGTGTCCGCGTGTATTTAGAGACTACCGCGCTTTGCGATGGGTAAGGCCGTTGATTCCCATGGCCAGCAGGCC
>CAZYPJ010000370.1:0-4062 GCA_964649365.1 uncultured Anaerolineales bacterium
CCAGCGGCGACAACCGCATCATCAACGGGCGCACCGGCAAGCCATGGTCGCTGGGGACTATCGGCACCGACCTGATTGCGCTCAAGGCCGAGTGGAACCGACGCGCTAACGCCGCCTTCGACGAACACCGCGCGCGGCAACTGGCAGAGGTCGCAGAGCTGAAGCGCGCGGCTTGGTCATCGCGGCGGTATGAGACGGTGTTGCGCTGCCTGGAACGCGAGGCGAAACTGTTGGGGCTGGATGCGCCAGCGCGTGATACCCAAGTGGCGCTCAATCTGGACGTGGGGAATCTGAGTGATGAGCAGTTACAACGTATCGCCAACGGCGAAGACCCCTTGCGCGTCATCAGCATCCACGCGCCTGCAACTGCGAGCGCAAGCGGAGCTGGAGCTGCGCCGACGCCAGGCGATGAAGGCCGCCTTGGGGGGGGCACCGTTTGATGTTTGGCTGCATGAGGTCTCACCCACCTGGACGTGGGATTGGCCGTATCAGCGGTTCATTCAGGCGCAACTGGCGCGACTGACGCGAGGGGAGATCAACCGATTGATGCTGTTTGTCCCGCCCCGTCATGGCAAGAGCGAGATGGTGACGGTGCGTTATCCCGTGTGGCGGTTGGAACGATCGCCGCAAATGCGAGTCATCATCGGCGCCTATAACCAGACATTAGCCAGCAAGTTTGGCCGCAAGACGCGACGAATAGCCGAGACGCGCTTGAAATTGAGCGATGATCGTCACGCCGCCGACGATTGGGAAACGGCTGAGGGCGGCGGGGTGCGCGCTGTGGGTGTCGGGGCAGGCATTACAGGGCAGGGCGGCAACCTCATCATCATTGACGATCCCATCAAAAATCGCCAAGAGGCTGAGAGCACAGCCTATCGCGAGCGCGTGTGGGATTGGTCCACCGATGATCTGTACACGCGATTGGAGCCGAACGCTGCCATCATCCTGATTCAGACGCGCTGGCATGAGGACGATCTGGCGGGGCGCATCCTGGCCAGTGATGACGCGCCGAACTGGACAACGATCTGCTTGCCTGCTGAGGCAAACGAAAACGATCCGCTGGGGCGTAGGCTAGGCCAGGCGCTCTGTCCTGAACGATACAACGAGCGAGCGTTGGCGCGGATCAAATCGGTGTTGGGGGCGCGCTCCTATGCGGCGCTGTACCAACAGTCGCCAAGGCCGCCGGAAGGGAATCTTGCCAAGCAGGAATGGTTCCCAATCGTGGATGCTGCGCCGGCGCGCGGGAAATCCGTCCGTTCTTGGGATTTGGCAGCGACTGAAAAGAGCGCAAAGGCCACTGACCCCGACTGGACGGTGGGGGCGCTATTGACAGAGTGCGACGGCATTTATTACGTGCGTGACATTCGGCGCACGCAAGCCACGCCGGGGGCCGTGTTGGCGCTGATGAAACAGACGGCGCAACTTGACGGCGTGGGGACGCAAATCGCTGTCGAGCGCGAGGGCGGCGCGGGCGGAAAGTTTGCCGCCGCACAGGTGATCCGGGCGTTGGCGGGGTACACAGTACGGGCAGTTCCGCCGCAAGGAGATAAGGTGACGCGAGCGATGCCGTTTTTGGCGCAAGCGGAGGCTGGGAACGTGAGAATCGTCAAAGGGGCATGGAATTATGCTTTCCTGGATGAGATTGCCTCGTTTCCCAGCGGGGCGCATGATGACCAAGTAGACGCCATATCTGGCGCGTTTGCGTTACTAGCGCATTCCGGTTGGAGCAGGGGGCCGGCGCAATGACCGACGAAACCAGCAAGCAACCGCGATTCCAGGGCGCTGCGTGCGGCTTTGGGGCCATGATCCAATGGCCGGTGCTGGCCGAGATCGAGGGCCTGCCCTACGCCAGCGATTCGCGCAAACGCGACCAATGGCTGCGCTCGTTTTGGCGTTTGGAGCCGCGCCTGGCCGGCATGGTCAACGGCGTGACACTCATTGACGCCAATCGCGGCTGGACGCTCACCGGCGGGCGTAACCAGGTGGCGCGCTACAATCGCGTGTTTCACGACGCCGACGGCGGGCAGGGGTGGCGCGCGCTGTGCCGCCGGCTGAGCCTGTCGTACTGGTGCACCGACATGGGCGCGATTATGGAGATTGGGCGCGATGGGCCGGATGGCCCGCTGCGCGACATGTATCACGTGGATAGCGCCCGTTGCCGGTTGACCGGCGAGATAGCGACGCCGCTCGAATATTTCCCCAAAGTCGGCGGTTCGCAACGCTGGAGCGCGACCGATTTCGTGCGCGTGGCCAGCCTGCCCTCCGACGACGAGGCGTTCAACGGACTGGGTTTTTGCGCCATCAGCCGCTGCCTCGAAATCGCCAAAGTGCTGTATGCGGTGATGGTGCACGATCAAGAGCAATTGTCGGCGCGCGCGCCGCGCGGGTTGTTGCTGCTACAGAACGTGAGCGAGGAGCAGTGGAACCAAAGCCTCGAAGCGCGCGAAAGCAACCTCGACAGCATGGAGCGTCGCTACTACGGCGGCGTGCAGGTGCTCGCCTCGGCGGGCATGGACCAAATAGACGCCAAGCTCGTGGCGCTCTCGCAGCTCCCGGTGGGGTTCGACGCCAAGACGTTCGTTGACCTCAGCATGTACGCCTATGCGCTCTGTTTTGGTTACGACCCCAGCGAGTTCTGGCCGGTGCAGTTCGGCAGCTTGGGGCGCGGCAACGAGGCCGAGGCGCAGAGCGTCAAGGCCAGCAGCAAGGGCGGCTCCGAGTTCGCCCTGGCGTTGCAGGAGCGGCTCCAGGATGAATTGCCCAACACATTGGCGTTCGAGTTCGAGGAACGCGACCGCGATTCGGAATTAGCAGACGCGTCCAGCGACATGGCGCGGCTGAACGTAATCAAGGCGGCCTACGAATCGGGCCTCACGTCGGGCGCGTCGCTCATCAGCCGGCAAGAGGCGCGCACGTTGCTCGCTGAGCAGGGGCTGATCCCGGAAGCGTGGGCGGCGGTAGATGACGAGGTTACGGTGACGGACACCGAGGATATGACGCCGGAAGAGCCGACCACGCCGAACCCTGAAAGCGCGCCGGAGGATGTGGGCGAGGAAGAGCCTCCCACCGAGCCAACGCCGCCGCCTGCTGAGCGTTGGCTGGATACTGAGCGCATCCAACGCGCGATGCGCACATTCCCGCACGAGCCGATTGTGCAGTACACCTGGCCCAGCGGCAAGCTGCGCACGTTGTGGACGCCGCGCCTCAAGCCGCGTTACTGGCAGATCGCGCGGGCCGACGATGAAAGCGAGCCGGTGTACGAAAGCGGCGCGGTGGTCATCACCGAGCAGGATATTGACAACGCTATCGCCCAGGGCGCGCGGCGAGTGGGCGCTGAGTTCGCGCAACTGCTGGACGCGCCCACGTTGACCGACGAACAGCTTGCGAAATTGGGCGGCTAGGCGATGGCAGGGTGGGGCTGGGATCCGCGTTCGCTGCGCTATAGGGACACTGAGACGGGGCGATTCATGCCGCGTACTCAGGTGCTCGAATATGTCGAGAAAAGTCTAGCCGGGTCAAGCAACGCAGCGGATACCGTGGCCACGATGCTCATTGACGGCAAGCTCTCGCCCAAAGATTTTGGCGGCGAGCTGAAGGGCGAGTTGAAAAGCGAGTACATCCGCCAATACCTGCTAGGCAAGGGCGGGCGCGAGCAAATGGGGCCGGGGGACTGGGGCAGCATCGGCGGGATGCTCAAGGAGCAATACAAGTACATGCCCGACTTCATCAAAGAGATTGAGGCGGGGAACCTGACCGAGGCGCAGATACGCGCCAGGGTGAACATGTACGTCAACTCGGCGCGGGAGGGATACGAGCGGGCGCACGAGCGCAACGCCAAGGCGTTGGGGATGACGGAAGAGAAATGGGAGCTGGGCGAGGCGGAACACTGCGACGATTGCGTCGCTTACGCGGCGATGGGCTGGCAGCCGTTTGGGACGTTCCCAACGCCAGGCGCGGGGGATACGCGCTGTATGACAAACTGTAAATGTCATATCATCTATCAAAACCCCGAGACGGGGGCGAGGTACTAGCATGGAAAACGAAACGATTCAACAGGGCGCG
>CAZYPJ010000371.1:0-337 GCA_964649365.1 uncultured Anaerolineales bacterium
GGGCGGGGCGGGCGCAAAAACGCGCCCCTGTCCTGGCCCTAGCCACGCACGGATAGCGGGCCAGGTAGGGGCGCGTTGTCAGCCGCCGGGCCGAGGGCTGGGGGTGAAGGCAACCATCGGCCTAACGACAGGGTATGGGCAATGCGTGAAGGCGCAGTTGAGCTACGCCATCTCAGGCAGCAGTTGCCCCTTGAACTGGCTCATGTATAGGTGATGATAGAACCCGCCCTGGGCCAGCAACTCGCGGTGCGTGCCGCGCTCGATCACCTCGCCGTGATTGATGACCAGCACCTGGTCGGCGTCGCGGATGGTGCTGAGGCGCTGGGCGATCACAAAG
>CAZYPJ010000371.1:347-4055 GCA_964649365.1 uncultured Anaerolineales bacterium
GCCGCAGCAACGCCTCTTGCAGATGCTTTTCGGTGCGCGTGGCCACGTTGCTGGTGGCCTCGTCCAAGATCAGGATGTCGGGGTCGGCCAGCACCGCACGCGCGATGGCCAGCAACTGCCGCTGCCCCTGGCTCAGGTTGCTGCCGCGCTCGGTCAGCTCCGTCTTGTAGCCGTGCGGCAGGTGGCGGATGAACGCATCGGCGTTAGCGAGCTGTGCGGCGGCGATCACCTCCTCGTCGGCGGCGTCGGGTCGCCCATAGCGGATATTCTCGATCACCGAATCGGCGAACAAAAAGTTGTCTTGCAGCACCAGACCCAGCTTGAGCCGCAGGTCGTCTTTTTTGATTTCGCGCACGTCTTGCCCGTCAATGAGGATGGCGCCGCTATCCACGTCGTAAAAGCGCGTCAGCAGGTTGATGATGGTGGTCTTGCCCGCGCCCGTCGGCCCCACCAAGGCGACCATCTGTCCCGGCTCGGCGCGCAGTGTGACATCTTTGAGCACCGGCGCGCCCGGCTCGTAGCTAAAGCACACTCGGTCGAACACCACTTCGCCGTTGATGTGGGTTAGCGCCTGCGCATTGGGCGCATCCTGCTCGGGGGCCTCGTCCATGATCTCGAACACCCGCTCCGCGCCGGCCAGCGCCGATTGGATCGTGGCGAACAAGTTGGCGATCATCCCCAAGGGGCGGCTCAGCCGTTGGGCATAGTTCACGAACGAGGCGACGACGCCCACCGTGGCCAATCCCGCCACCGCCAACCATCCGCCGGCGCAGGCCACCACGGCCAGGCCCAGGTGGTTGACCATATTCATCATCGGCCCCATGAAACCAGCCAGCGTGCGGGCGCGCATGGCCACCTTACGTAGGCGGTTGTTGACTTGGCAAAAGCTCTCGATGGTGGCCTCTTCGCGCACGAACGCCTTGACGGTGCGCTCGCCGGTGATGGTCTCTTCGATCACGCCGTTGAGTTCGCCCAGGGTGTTCTGCATCTCGCGAAAGCCGGGCCGCGTGCGCTTGGCGATGAAGCGGGTGGACACATAGGTCAGCGGCATCACGATCAAGCTCACCACCGCCAGCGGGACGTTGATGGCGAACATCAGCACGATTACCACCACGATGCCCAGCACGCTCGACATCAACTGCGTCAGGCCGTTCGCCAGGATGTTATTGATGTTCTCTACGTCGTTGGTCAGGCGGCTCATCAGTTCGCCGTGCGAACGCTGGTCGAAAAAGCGCAGCGGCAGCGTTTGCAACTTGGCAAAGAGGTCCTGGCGCATTTCGCGCACGGCGCGCGTCGCCACCCCGGCCATCAGGTACGTTTGCAGCCAGATACCCGCCGCCGCCACGACGTAGGTGAGGATCATCAACCCCACCAATCGAGCCAGGCCGGGCAGGTCGCCCCCGCCGATGAAGCGATCCAGCGCCACGCCCATCAGGTACGGCCCCAGCAGGTCAACGATGGAACTTGCAATCACCAGGAACGCCACGCCCACCAACATCCAACGCTGGCGCTTCAAGTAACCCCACAGGCGCAGCAGCGTGCCGCGCACATCTTTGGGTTTGGCGTGTTGTTGGAACATCCCCATTGGCCCGCCGCCCGGGCGCATCGGGCCTGGCCCCATGGGTGGGCCTTGTATTTGGTCGGAACTACGTTTACGTTGCTCACTCATGCGCTGTCACTCCATTGCCCAATTGGGAATCATAGATCTCGCGATAGATCGGGCTGCTCTGCAGCAACTCGCGATGTGTGCCCTCGGCGGCGATGCGGCCGTCGTCGAGCACCAGGATTTTGTCGGCGTTCAGCACCGTGCTCACGCGCTGCGCGATGACAAAACTGGTGCGCTCGCGCATGATCTCTTCCAGCGCCTCTTGGATCTTGGTCTCGGTCTCCACATCCACGGCGCTGGTGCTATCGTCGAGGATCAGCAGCGCCGGTTTGAGCAGCAGCGCCCGCGCGATGGCGATGCGCTGCTTCTGCCCGCCCGAAAGGTTCACGCCGCGCTGGCCCAGCTCGGTGTCGTAGCCGTTGGGCAGCGAGGTGATAAAATCATGGGCCTGGGCCGCTTTGGCCGCTGCAACCACTTCTTCCTCGCTGGCGTCAGGCCGCCCGTAACGGATGTTGTCGCGGATCGTACCGCTGAACAGCACCGTCTCTTGCAGCGCGACGCCGATGTTGCGGCGCAGCGCCTCCTGATCCATGTCGCGCACATCCACGCCGTCAATCGTCACGCGCCCCGAGGTCACATCGTAGAACCGGGGGATCAGATGCACTAGGCTCGACTTGCCCGCGCCTGTCGTGCCCAGTAGCGCCACAGTCTGCCCTGGCTCGGCCACAAAGCTGACGCCCTTGAGCACTGGCGTGCTGTTGGGGCCGTTATAGCCAAAGGTCACGTTCTCAAAGGCCACCCGGCCCTGCGGCTTGATCTCAGCCAGCGCACCCGGGCGATCTTGCACCAGCGGCTTGACGTCGAGCACCTCTTGGATACGCTCCGCCGAAGCCCCTGCGCGCGCCAGTTGGATGACCAACTGGCTCACCATCATCAGCGAAAAGAGCGTCGAGACCAGATAGTTGATAAAGGCGATGATCTGCCCGACGTGCATGTGGCCCTGGATCACCTGCGCCCCGCCAAAGTACAGCACGCTGACCACGCCGAGGTTGACGGTCACGATCATGAACGGCAACATCACGGCGGCGGTGCGGGCCGCGCGCAACGCTTGCTCCGCCAACCGTTCGTTGGCAAAGCGAAAACGTCCCTCTTCATGATCGGCGCGGACGAACGCCTTGACCACGCGCACGCCCGAGAGGTTCTCTTCGGTTACTTCGTTTAGCGCGTCCAGGCGAGTCTGCACGGCGGCGTACATTGGCGTTACCTTGCGGATAACTACGATCACCACTACCAGTTCGATGGGGATCAGGATCGCCGGCAAGTAGGCCAGTTGTGGGCTGGTGATGACGGCCATGATGATGCTGCCGATCAGTGTGAACGGCGTGCGGATGGCCATGCGCAACACCATCATGATTGCCTCTTGCACGTGGTTCACGTCATTGGTGAGCCGCGTAACGATTTGCCCGGTCTCCATGCGGTCGAGGTTGCCGAAAGAAAACGTTTGCACCTTGCGGAACAGCGCCTCGCGCAGATCGGCCCCGAAGCCCTGCACCACCTTTTCGGTAAAATATCCGTTGCTCATGCCGCCCGCCGCGCCGATCGCCGCTAGACCCAGCATTAGCAGGCCGGTCTGGATCACCAGCGGCTGGTTCATCTGGGCGATGCCCTCATCCACGATGCGTTGGATCATGCGCGGCTGCATCAGATCCATCGCCACTTCGAGGATCATCAGCAGCGGGGCCAGCGCGGCCCAACGCCAATACGGTTTCACGAACCTAGCTAATTTCAACACCGCTTTCATTGTCTCTGTCTTTATCCCACCTTCACAATAGTTCGTCGGCTAAATAATTATGTAAAAATAAGGGGAAACGGCCGCTCGCACAGCCTATTCCCCGACGGCGCGCCGCAGGTTGTCGCGCAGCTGGATTAAAAAGCGGCGCAGCAGCACGCGCTCCTCCAACGTGAAACCGGCAAAGGTCTCGGCCTCCATCGTCTCCCAGATAGCTTGCACCTGCGTTTTGATGGCGCGGCCGGTGTCGGTCAAATAGACCCGCGACACGCGCTGATCTTCGGCGTCGGGCCGGCGGATGACAAAACCCGTT
>CAZYPJ010000372.1:0-4047 GCA_964649365.1 uncultured Anaerolineales bacterium
TCGCCCGGCCCAAAGCCGACCACGTTCTGGCCTACAGCCTCCACCACACCTGCCGCCTCGTGGCCCATAACAATGGGCGGCTGGCGGCGACCGGTCTTGCCGCTGTAACCCTTGATATCCGAGCCGCAGATAGCGCAAGCCTTGACCTTGACTAGCAGATCATCAGGGCCGGGTTCGGGCTTGGGCCAATCCTGATAGGTCATCACATACGGTGCGGTGTGCACGAGTGCTTTCATTGGGTTCAACCTCCCTCGGTTGTGAGATTCTGGCAGTATTATCACTCGGCCAACAAGACCTGTCAATGGATAAAGATCCGTGTTCTGACCCCGCGTCAACACGCGCCAAGTCTCAGGTAAAACGCACTGAACGATCGCGCTACCGTCGTAATTCGGCGCCTTGACCGATGAGCGTATGCTGAAGCAATGTTATGTCGAGTAATCGCGGCTTAACGCCGATCTGAGCACACAACGCCGCCGCCACACCGGCCCCCTGCCCTATCGCCATGATCGGCACCATCGCCCGATGCGACTCATAGGGTTGCTGCTCGCTGGAAATACATCGCCCGGTAACGAGCAAATTGTCCACCGCCTTCGGCACCAGGCAACGATAAGGAATGTCGTATCCCTCATGCTCCAGGTAACGACGATAACCGTAATAATGGATAATGGGGCACGGGCTGATGGCAATCACGTCGGCAAAGCGGCGACCTGTAATGGCATCTTCGGCGGTGAGCTTATATTCGCCTTCTATAAAGCGCGTCTGGCGGATGCCTAACAACGGCGGGGTCTCGACGACGCGCGCTGTGGCTAGATCTGGCTCTTGCGCTTTCTTGGCGGCGAAATCTTCGTACACGCGCAGGCGCGCCTCTACCTCGGCGCGCGATAGCTCCTCAGCGTCGGCGCCGTTAATCGACGGAACGCTCGGCCCCCACACGACGCTGTTCGCACCGAAATCACAAGCGTGCATCTGCATCGGGCGGGTTGCGCCATATTCGATACGATACATCAAAGCATCGCTCAGGCGAGGAGCTTCGTCGCGAACCACCTGCCAATAGGGAACGCCGGCGCGGGTAGCCACGTCACCGTCGCCGGAGGCGTCCACTACTATGCGCGCGAACAGCGCCTGACGCCCCGACTTGTTCTCGACGATGACCCCCTTGATGATGCCATCCTCGACGATGCTATCGCAAAAGTAGGTGTGCAGCAACAGATCCACGCCAGCTTCGACGCACAGTTTCATCGTCACATACTTGAATTTTTCTGTGTCGATAGCATAGCTGTATTCCAATTGGCCGGGCAGAGTCGGATAGGGCTTCTGTGGATAGGGACTTTTGCCTAGGCCATCCATCGCTTTGAGCCGCAACACAATCTCTTCGGCAACGCCGCGCACCATTTGCATCGCATCTGGCTCGACCTGGTTGCGAAAGCCATTAATGCAGGCCATGAGCGAAGCCGTAGCTGTGCCGCCCAAATAGCCAAACTGCTCGATCAGCGTCGTTTTGGCCCCAACGCGCGCTGAAGCGATGGCTGCCGCCAACCCGGCCGGGCCGCCGCCTATGACGATGACGTCTACGTCGCGGCTAACTGGTAATTGGCGAGAAGGTTCGACATAGGTCTTCATTCGGCTTCCTCTCAGGGGATATCGTGGCGCAAAGGTTGATCGCCCTGGTGGAACAAGTCCACGCCGTCATCGAGCAGGGCATGTTGCAAGTCGCGCACATCGAGCTCACGCGGCAAGCAGTTGTGGGCGCCAGACATAGCGGCCCCTAATCCGGCGGCGTGGCCGGTGGCCATGCAATTGCCCATACTCTTGCCCGCTGACGCTGCCACGTGCGACGCCGAGATACAGCGCCCCGCAACCAACAGGCCATCCAACTTTTCAGGGACGAGAGCGCGATAGGGCACATCGTGTACGCGCATTTGCTCATAGCGCACAAAACCGATGTCGAGAAAGCCACTGCGCCAGGCGATCACATCGTCAAAACGCGCGCCCGTCAGCGCATCCTCTTCACCCAAGGCGTACAACCCTTTGATACGGCGCGTCTCGCGTACGCCCACCTGTGGACCAACACCGCCTAATTGTACGCGGCGGAAAGGCTCGCCGCCGTATTCGCGCAGCGCATCCACCATCTGGATCGCCTGACGGCGGCTGTAGCGCTCGGCCTCAGTGAGATCGACAGGCTGCGTCCCATCAAGTACGCCGCGCAGCTTGGTGCCGGCATGATTGATGACCAGGGCATTTTGGATCGGGAATGGCCCCAGTTCAAAGTGCATCGTCTCGGGCAAGAGTGGATACTTGGCCCGGCCTTGCTCGACGATGCGCTTCAGGCCGCCTTCCCGCTGAAAGGTTCGCGCGCCGGCAACATCCACATTCGTGATAAGCACCAACAACGTCATGGGTGATAGAAAGCCATCGTCCTCGCGTCCTTTGAGCGTCTCGGCGCCGGCGAAATAAGCGCAATCAGCGTCGCCTGAGCAATCCACCACCGCCCGCGCACTCACGACGACCAATCCCTCTTTGGTGGCCGCCACCACTCCGGTGATGCGCTGACCATCCATTAGGGCATCCACCACCTGGCTATGAAGCAAGTAGCGACAACCCACGCCATCGAGCACATCCATCGCTGCCACTTTGAGATAATCCACATTGCACACCAAGGCGTGATCCACAATGTTAACTGCCTCAGCGCCATAGTGTCGCAAGCGCTGGATCAGCAATTCGTGCACGGCCCCGCGCGGCTTGCCGCCAGGGCGCATTTGGTTGATGGGCATACCCAACCCATAGGCGCCCACGCCGCCGAAAAAACCGTATCGCTCCAATAGCAACGTTTTGGCGCCCGCGCGAGATGCCGCGGTGGCCGCGCCCAAGCCCGCCGGACCGCCTCCTACGACCAACACATCTACATCCATTAAGGTTCTCATGACTGCTCCTCATATCATAGAGGGTCGGGGAGGGGTCGCAGCAACACCCCGGCGCTGACCAATGCCTGGCGTAGATTCTGTACATCTACCTGGCGCGGCGTTATGCCCTGACTAGCTGCCAGCGCCGCCGCTGCGCCTGCCGCTTGGCCGCAGGCTAGACAGCAAACCGTGTTGCGGGTGCTGTTGTGCGCCACGAGGTCAACAGTCATCATGCGTCCAGCAATCAACAAGTTATCCACGCCGCGCGGCAGCAGGGCGCGATAAGGGATGCCATAAGCGCCGGCCTCGCGCACAAAATAGCGGTTGTTGTCTATGAAACCAAAACAGGCGATCTGATCGTCGAATTGCCGACCTGAGACGACATCCTCTTGGGATAGCTCGTAATCGCAGTGGATAGCTAGGCCGCGCCGCTGTCCCGCCATTGGCGCGGGGCCGGCGACGTAGCACTGCTCGCAACCAGCCACGTGGCTACGAAACATCTCGGCTACGGCTAACATCTGCCCACGTAGATCAACCTCGGCGGCGGTCAGCGCGGCGGGATCCAGGCCATCGTTGGGACCGTAATTGATACAGTTGCAATAAGTGATCTCACGAGGACGCAACGAGGAGGAGAGGAAATAGCGCGGCGCCGCCTCGTAGCCCGTCATTTCACGAAAGCGGCGCATATCGAGACCCAGGCGCACCAAATCGGGCGCGCTGGTTCCCGGCTTGACGGCGTGGGCGAGCTGGGAGATTAGCCCGCGCCGGTCGAGGTCGGCCTCCATCGCGGCCAGATCCACATTGCACAAGCGAAAGGTGAATCCAGCGGAATAAGCGCCCGGGGCATCGGGCTTGTAGTGCTCGAAAGGGGCGCCAGCATAGGCGGCTAGGTCGCCATCGCCGGTACAATCTATGTATTGACGGGCGCGAATCAGACTGCGACCCGCTTTGTTCCAGACCACGACACCCTCAACATGGCCGCCGACGGCACGCACCTCGTCCACTACAGTGTGTAGCAAAAGCTGGACGCCCGCCTCTTGGCAAATCTTAAAGGCCACCCACTTGAACGTCTCCGGCTCAACGGGGGTCAACATGCTGACAAAATCGCCCCCGCGTTCCATACGGATGTGCCCCAAGCCGCCACCTG
>CAZYPJ010000373.1:0-4015 GCA_964649365.1 uncultured Anaerolineales bacterium
TTGAGCGTTGCCGTAGGGACAGGCGTGCTCGTAGCTGTGGGCTGTGGAACCGTCTCGGTGGCCAATGGCCCCACAGTCGGCAACGGCACCCAGGTCACCGGCGGCTCTTGCTCAACGAACACGCTGCATCCCGATAGCGAGATCGCCAGCAACATCGAACAAAGCCTGATCTCCCACCGCACTTGCACGCCGCACCTCCCCGTTTGTTGCACTGTACCTCACATCACTTGGCAGCTACTTGAATTATACAACCAGCAAACTCTGGCGCAAATGTGAAACGTTCTTAACCGTTCCTCAGTTTGGTCGGCAGTTAGGCGATGGGATGGAACCAAAACGGACGCTCCATCGTCTGTGACGATGTATGACGTAAGGAGGAATTATGACCGGGATGTTGACCATCATCACGTTAGCGCTCTGTCTGGCTCTGCTTTCAGTGGGGGGACGAGTTTCGCGGCGAGTATAGCGCGGTTGCCCGATATCGCGTAGCGAGGCGCACGGCATGGGGTTATGATTGGCAGTCACTCTGATTCAAAAAAGTGGGTCTTATGGCGGCTCAATGGCTTTCGATTCTGACACTCATCTTGTGCTTGATGCTCCTCTCCCTCGGTAGCCGGGGTCAAAGGCGACCCTAGCTGGACATGCCCTCTTATCCGGGCACCACGGAGCAGAGAGAGAAAGGCCAGGCCTGCAAGGGCCTGACCTTTTGCATTCATCGCAACGGCCTATGCGGCGTTCGCCTAGAAAGCGCGATACTTGTCCTTTGCCGTGCCGCAAATGGGACATTTGTCGGGAGCTTCGTTCACTGCGGTATGGCCGCAAACAGGGCAGACATAGACCCCGCTGATGGCATAGTCCGCGCCTTGATCCACTGCGGCTTTGGCGGCCTCGTAGAGTTCGGCATGAACTTGCTCGACCTTCCAGGCCGAATCCATACTCCGTAAGGCGTTCTTTTCGCCCTGAGCTTCGGCCACCGCTTTGAACGCCGGGTACATCTCGGCTACCTCATGTTTTTCACCCGCGATGGCGCCGGCCAAGTTCTGCGACGTTGACCCCAGGCCGAATCCTGCACCAGCCACGGTCTGAGCGTCTCCCACTTCGTTGCGCAACACCATAAAATGATTCGTAGCGTGGATCTGCTCGGCCCATGCGACTGCTTGAAACAGGCGACCGACGTTGGGGAAGCCATCTTTGACCGCTTTGTCGGCCCAGATCATGTAACGCATGTGCGCCTGGCTTTCGCCGGCAAAAGCGTTCTGCAAATTGCTGACTGTCATCGGATGCATGAACTATCTACCTCGATATGAGAGTGGGCAGCCTCAACACTGAACGACGGCATTGAGGCCGCAATCGGCTACTATGCAACGCGAGCCTAGCTCACGCTGATGGGCTGGCTGCTTTCCCATAGACCATGGATGTTGCACATTGCCACGGCCAGCAGGATGCCCGGCTTGGTGAGTTTGACTTGTGCAGTCACCACTGGCTCGGAATAGACCGGCCCTTGGTTGGGGCCAGCCACAGCTTCACCGTGCGCCGAAAAATCGTATTGGCCCACCCGATAGGTAAACTTGGAGTCGGCGGGCTGGAAATAAAGCGCGATCCAGGCGATATGATGCTCCGTGGTGTGAGGGTGCGGGATCTCCTTGCCCACACTCACCTCGACCTTGAAGGCTTCGCCAGCCTTGACCGCCTCAGGCGCCACGATCACGGGCGCATGCTTTTCTTTTTTCCAATCCGCTTGTTGAAGGAACTCACCCAGACTCGCCATTCGTGCTACCTCCTGTGTTAACCTCTTGATGGAAACATGGAATCAACTGTTCTATCTGCCGCTCGACGGGGTCGAGTGTGCATTCATTCTGTTGAAGCGTGTTACCACCCCCTTTCGTGGGTTGGTCGTGGCGCGGATCATCCGCCCAAAGCTTTGATCAACGCGGGCAGAAAGGCGGGCAGGTCGCGCGGGGTACGCGATGATACCAGATTACCGTCCACCACAACCTCTTGATCTAGATAAGTAGCGCCGGCGTTGATGAGGTCATCCTTGATGGCGGCGACGCAGGTGGCGCGCTTGCCGCGCATAATTCCGGCGGAAATCGGCACCCAAGCCGCATGGCAGATGGCCCCGATCACGCCGCCCTTCTCGAACACGCCGCGCACTAGGTCGAGCACTGCCGGGTAGCGACGCAAACGGTCGGGCGCAAAGCCGCCCGGCACCACGACGGCGTCGAAATCGCGGGCGCTTACCTGGCTGGCAGCTACTTCAGCTTGCGCTGGGTAGCCATGTTTGCTGGCATAGGCGATGGCCTCGGGGCCGACGATCTGTACGGTAGCCCCCTCCTCCACTAAACGATAATAGGGATACCACAGCTCTAAATCCTCGTAATCGTTTTCCGCCAAGATGGCGACTCGTTTTCCTTTGAGACTCATAGAGGACCTCCTTTGTGTAATTGGCCAGACAGCTTCAGCCAAGACTGGATACATCGTTCAGCGTAAAGTAATTATAACCAAAAAGAAGACCATGCACACCTTCAAAACGAGATGCAATGGTTTGAGAGAAGGCCATGGCGGCTCGCCTCAGATGAACAAAGTGACGTTCGATTCGCGCGCCTTGTCAATATACATACCCACTGCGCCGTATTCGTCAATCAAATCCTCGCGCAAGTCCTGCTTCTTGATGCCCATGATCTCCATGGTCATCTCGCAGGCAATGATCTTGCCGCCCAAGTCCTTGAAATCGGCCATGAGTTTTTCCAGCGAGACGACTCTGGCCTTATTCATACGCTGCTTGACCATCCACTTGCCCAAGCCCAGCATGTGCATCTTGGATAGCGGCCCTTTATCGAGGCCGCCTTTCTTGAGGCGCTCCAGACCCCAGAAAGTGAAAAACATCCATACATCCATGCCCATTGCCAACGCGCCGTTGGCGATTATGAGCGCACTATACATCTTGTCCATATCGCCGCTTTGTACTACGATGGTAGTTCGCTCGGCCATATTGCCCCCTTACCGCTTGATGCGAATTTTCCAGTTGGTCTCGGCGCCTTCGATGCTGAGCAACTCTAGCTCCAACGCCTTGACGGCCAAAGGGATCTCTTTCATCGAAGCGGGATGCGTGCCCACTACTTCAATCACATCTCCCACCGTTGCTTTGCGTACTGCCTTGCGCACTTCGACCAAAGGAACGGGGCAGGTTTGCCCTCGCACGTCCACTTTTATCTCTGTCATGGCTTGCCTCGCTACTCGGTGAATTCGGTCACGACTTCTTTGACATCCCACAGGTTGCCGACTTTTTCTTGGATGTCCTCGCGGATATTGTTGGCGAACTGGTGATCCGACGGCAGATCAATCACGATATGCACCACGCCTTTGGTCAGGCTTACTTCTTGTACGAGTTTGGTGCGAACGATATCCAACCCCACCACCGGGTTCATGACGTGTTTCAGGCGGCGACGGATTTCCTCGACTGTGGTCGGCACGCGCTCCTGGATCAACCCGTGCTTTTCCTCATAGTTCAGGATCGCCGCGCGAAGGCCATCTACCGCCAAGACCGAGCAATGTGTTTTGATGGGCGGCAAGCCACCCAAAGCATCGGCAGCCTGTTGCCAGGTGATATCCTTGGCCTCGTCCAGCGTTTTGCCTTTGGCCAGCTCGGTGATGATCGAGCCCGTGGCGATGTTCGAGGCGCAGCCGTAGGACTCGAACTTGATGTCGTCGATACGCTTGCTGTCGGGGTCGACCTTCAGGTAGACCGCGACCATGTCGCCGCACGCGGGGCTGCCCTCGATCGACTTGGCGTCGGCATCCTCGATCCGGCCCACGTTGCGCGGGTTGCGGAAATGCTCCATGACGGTCTCGCTGTAGGGTAGGGGCATGGGGCTTACTCCTTTCCGAGCGGGCTGATCGCCCGCAGGTTCGCGATCACTTCACCGATGGCGCCGGCCGCGGCGTCGACATCCTCTTCCTGGTTGTAGCGGCCATAGGTAAAGCGCACCGAGCCGTGCGCGCGCTCGTGGTTGCCGCC
>CAZYPJ010000374.1:0-4000 GCA_964649365.1 uncultured Anaerolineales bacterium
AGAACGCGCACAAGGCGCTAGGCTACTGTAGTTGCGCCCCTTGTGGGCGCCGGGGTGTTTAGCAAATCATGCTCGGATCAGTAAGTAGGTCTGCTTCGGGGAATGAGCGCCTTACCTCTACGTCGCGCAATCCGAACGTCCGCGCTGATCCGTGTTCATCCGTGTCCAAAATCTCTGCGTTCTCTGCCTCCGTGGTTAGTCTCTCACGCCATACTGCTCGATGATCTCGTCGCGCAGTTGCATTCCAAAGCCGATGGCCTCGGGGGCATAGACGTAGCCGCCCTCGATGACGGCCCGATCCACAAACTGCCCCGGCCCTTTGGGCTTGCCGCCCGTCTCGCACCAGATGGCGCTGGGGGTGGCCATCAGCAGGTGGGCGGCCACGCCGTCGCCGCCGTGGCTGGCGATGGGCACATGATGCGCGGCGGCCAGCCCGGCGATCTCGATCCACTCGCTCGGCCCGCCGGTGCGCCGCGCGTCGGGCTGGAGGATGTCGCAGCCGCGCGCCTGGATCAGCTCGCACACATGATACTTGGTGTACTCGTTTTCGCCCGTCGCCACCGGGATCTGCAACTGGTCGCAGAGCCAGCCATAGCCCTCCTTGTCGTGGGGGCGCAGCGGCTCCTCGTACCAATAGACGCCTGCCTGCTGGAAGGCCAGCCCCCGGCGCAGCGCCTCGATGCGGTCGAGCACTTGGTTGGCGTCCACCATCAGGATGGCCCCCGGCCCGATGATGGCGCGGGCCACCTCGATGCGGCGCAGGTCTTCTTCCAGCGGCCCCCGCCCCACCTTGATCTTGACGCCCGCCATTTCGTCTTGCATGGCCCCGGCGATGGCGCGCTTGAACTGGTCGAGCGCCGGGTCGTCGCCGTCGTAATACCAGCCCACCATCGCATAGGCGGGGATGCGCTCGCGGCAGGCGCCCAACAGCTTCCACCCGGGGACGCGCAGCGCGCGGGCCATGATGTCCCACAGGGCAGTATCGAGGCCGGTGATGGCGAGATGGCTGATCCCCTCCACGCCGACGTATTCCAACTCGCGCCACATGCGGTCGCGCAGGCGGCGCGGGAAGAAGGGGTCCTGGCCGATCAGCGCCGGCGCAAGCTGCCGCTCGATCAGCGCCTGGACGGCCTCGATGGCATAGGGCGAGACGCCCAGATAGATATAACCGTGGCCCGCTATATCGGCGTCGGTCTCGATCCGTATCGCCAAGCCGGAGCGGTTGCCGAAATGATGTTGCGCATCGGCGTGGCTTGGCCCTGGCGGAAAGCGCAAACGCATGGTGTGCAGCCCGGTGATCTTCATGGCGTTCCTCCTGACAGGAAAAGTTGGCTTGCGGTTACAGGCTCAACCCCACCTGGTACGCCCGCTCCAGCAGCGCGTCGGCCTGCTCTTGCGGCATCCGCGCCGAATGGATGATCTTGTCCACCAACACCATCTTGCGGTTCTGGAAATCGCCCAGGAACCAATCATAGACGGGGACGTACTTGTCCAGGTCGGGGTTGCCCTGCGAAAAGACGCCCACCAGCTTGACGCCCGGGTGCAGGCGCACCTTCCAATCCTTATCGAGCAGGCAATAGTGCCGGTTCATAAAGGTAATCATCGGGCCGTTGACGTTGGCGGCATAGTTGACGGCGCTGACCACCAGCGCGCCGGCCTCGTGCAAATCCTTCCAGTAGGGCTTCAAATCGTCGTCGAGGATGCAATCTACCCCATTGTCCTTGCACGCGCGGCAAGCCTGGCAGCCGCGCACGTTCATCTTGTTGATCTCGTAAATCACCACTTCGTGGCCCGCCGCGCGGGCGCCATCGAGCACACGCCGCGCGATGGTGGACGAATTGCCGTTGGATCGCGGGCTGCCCAGTACGCCGATGACCTTCATCTCTGTTCTCCCTTCCCTTTTCGTGGGCGATGCGCCCCTTCGCAAGCGCTGATGAACCCTATTATGCACGCCCACGCCAAGCTCGCAAGCCGCGCAAGGCGCGCCGCAGCGCATCCGCCGAGTTGACCCTTTCCAAACGCTCCATCTCGATGTACAATAACGCCCGTTGGTGAGCGGCAACCCTAGCGAACAAGGGCGAAAGGAGAGCGAGATGCACTGGCTCAGTTTCTTTATCGGGGCATTGCTCGGCTGGCTGCTCTGCTGGCTCATTGATTTCCTGTTCTGCCGCCGGCGCCGGCTGGCGACGGAGGCGCGGCTCCAGAGCAAACTCAAGGTGTGCAACGATAAAGTGGCCGCGCTCCAGGCGCAACTGGCCGGCTACCAGGCCGGGCCGACGCGCTTGGCCGAATCCGACGCCGAGCTGACCGCGCTGCGGGCGCAGGTCGCGGCGATGCAGGACTTGCAAGCGCGCTACGACGCCGCCAATGTCGAGATCGGCGCGCTCCAGGCGGAGGTCGCCAAGATACCCGACTTGCAGGCGCGCTGCAACGCCGCCGACGCCGAGATCGCCTCGCTATGGGGGCAGCTCAGCGGGATGCAAGACGTGCAGGCCAAGCTCGCCGCCGCCGACGCCGAGATCGAAGCGCTCCGGGGGCGCCTGGCCGATATGGACGACCTGCGCGCCGACGTGAGCGGCTGGGAGGCCAAAGCCGCGCAGCAGGCGCTGGAAATCGAACGGCTCAACGCCGCCTTGGCCGCGAACGCCCCGGGCGCAGCGCCCGGCGCCTCGGCCAGCCGCGCCGCCGGGTTGGGCCTGGCGCTTGCCCCGTCGTGGCTGCCGGCCGGCCAAAAGCTCGACCTGACCCTCATCGAGGGCATCGGCGATAAAATCAACGCGCTTTTAGCGCAGCATGGCGTCGTCACCTTTGAGCAGCTCGCCGCGACCAGCGTCGAGCGCCTGCGCGAGATCTTGCGCGAGGCCGGGCCGCGCTACGCCCTGGCCGACCCCAGCACGTGGCCGCAGCAGGCGGCGCTCGCCCGCGACGGCGATTGGGACGCCTTCAAGGCCCTGACGGATACGCTCAAGGGCGGGCGCCGCACGGAGATAGCGCCGTAGCCGCGCCCCTCGTGGGCGCCGCACAAAGATAGCGCCGTAGCCGCGCCCCTCGTGGGCGCCGCACGGAGATAGCGCCGTAGCCGCGCCCCTCGTGGGCGCCGCAGAGTGAACCGAGGGGAGGAGCCGAAATGAACTCGTCTCGTGGACGCTTCTGTCAACTCTACCGACCGATCGGCGCGTTGATCTTGGCGCTGATCGTTTTGATCCTACTGTTGCGCTCGTGCGGCGCGCCGACCACCCCGCCGGCCGGGACGCCAGAGGCCGCCGCGCCGACCTCTGCCCCGCCGACGACCATCCCGCCCACGGCGGCCCCGACCGCTATCCCGCCGACGGCAGTTCCGCCCACGGCCATCCCGCCGACGGCGGCCCCAGCGGCCTACGCCACCCCCAAGATCAACGCCCCAGCGGCGGGCGATTTCACCGCCAGCGGCGTGGCGCTGAGCGGAACCGGCCAGCCCGGCGCGACGATAGAAGTGTGGGACGGCGACGTTAAGCTCGGCGCGACGACGGTGGGCGCCGATGGAACCTGGCGCTTGGACGCGGCGCTGAGCGAGGGCGCGCACCGGCTCGCCGCCCGCACGGTGGACGCGGCGGGCAAGACGGTGAACGAATCGGCGGCGCTCGACGTCGCCATGCTCAAAGGCGCGGCGACGCCCACGCTCAACCGCCCAGCGGCGGGCGATTTCACCGCCAGCGGCGTGGCGCTGAGCGGAACCGGCCAGCCCGGCGCGACGATAGAAGTGTGGGACGGCGCGACCCGAGTTGGGACGGCGACCGTCGGCGCCGATGGCGCCTGGCGCCTGGCGGCCAAGCTCGCCGAGGGGCCGCACACGCTCACCGCCCGCACGGTGGACGCGGCGGGCAAGACGGTGAACGAATCGGCGGCGGCGCAGGTGGTCGTCCCTGCGCCGCCCACGCCCACGCCTTCGCCCACGCCCACGCCGAGCGCGGGCGCCGACCTGGCCGCCTCGGGCGAGGATTACATCGTCGTCTCGGGCGAT
>CAZYPJ010000375.1:0-3991 GCA_964649365.1 uncultured Anaerolineales bacterium
AGCGCCTGGATGGGGTTCAGGTTGGCGGCGCGGCTGGCGGGATAGACGCCAAAGCACAGCCCGATGATCAGCGAGGACGACACCGCGATCATGATCGCCTGCGGCGAGACGTAGGTGACGAAAGCATCCAGCGTGTTCACCACCGCCGCCACTGCCCAGCCAAAGCCGATCCCGATGGCCCCGCCGACGATGCTCAACACCATGCTCTCGATCAGAAATTGCCACAAGATGTCGCTGCGGCGCGCCCCCACCGCCTTGCGGATACCGATCTCGCGGGTGCGCTCCGTCACAGAGACGAGCATGATATTCATGATGCCGATGCCGCCCCCCAGCAGCGAGATGGCCGCGATGGCCCCTAAAAAGATGGTGAACACCGACATGATCTGGTCGAACACGCCCAGGATGTCCGATTGCGAGGCGACGGTGAAATCGTCCTCTTCGTATTGCACATCGTGGCGTTCGCGCAGCAGCCAGGTGATCTCGTCTATCGCCGCCTCGATGCTCTCTTCGTCCACCGCCGAGACGTTGATGCCATCCACACTCTCGCCCACCGTCGAAAGAAAGCGCCCCGTGAACAACCGGCGTTGGGCCGTAGTAAGCGGGATGATAACCAGGCTATCTTGCGATCCGCCCCCGCCAAAACCCTGGCCGCCCTTTTTCTCGAACACGCCGATCACCTCAAAGGGGACGTTGTTGATGCGAACGGTCTCGCCCACGGCGTCGGCGGGGTTGCCGAAAAAGTCGCTGGCCGTCTGGTATCCTAGCAGCGCCACGCGCGCGGCGGCGGCGTCCTCGCCCTCGGTAAAGAACTGTCCGAACTCGGGCGTATAGTTGCGCACGAACTCGAATTCGGGGGTGGTGCCGATGATGGGCGTGGTGTAGCTATCGCCGCCATAGGTGACGGAGGCGCTGCGCTGGATGACGGGGGCCACGGCGGATACGTGTTCCACCAGCGAAGGGTCGGCGATGGCTTCCGCGTCCTGCCGGGTGAGGGGCGCCCAATTGCGCACTTGTTGCGAGCTGCTCTGATCGTAGCGCCCGGGGAAGACAAAGATCAGGTTCGAGCCGATGGATTGAATCTGTTCGGTGATGGCGCCCTGCGCCCCCTGGCCCACCGAAAGCAGCGCGATCACCGCGCCCGTGCCGATGATGATGCCGAGCATGGTCAAGATCGAGCGCATCTTGTTTGCGCTCAGGCTGCTAAACGCCATACCGATGCTGGAAATCAGGTTCATGATCTATCCTATCGTTAGGGTATAGGGTGTAGGGTTTAGGGTCAGTCGCCGCAGCGTCTGTCCCTGTCTGGCGGAATCCGACACTTTATACCCTACACCCTATACCCTTGTATTATGCGGCCTGGAGCACGCCGGGGGCGATGCGCTGGTTGACGACTCTTTCGTCGCCTACTAGTGCGCCGTCGCGCAGGCGGATGATCCGCTGGGTGAACTCGGCGATCTCGGGGGCGTGCGTCACATAGATGATGGTGATGCCCCGCTCCAAGTTCAATCTCTGAAAGATGCCTACGATCTCTAGGCCAGTCTTGGTGTCGAGGTTGCCGGTGGGTTCGTCGGCCAGGATGATGGACGGCTCGTTGATAAGCGCGCGGGCGATGGCCACACGCTGCTGCTCGCCGCCCGATAGCTCGTTGGATTTGTGGTGGGCGCGCTTTTCGAGGCCCACCGTCGCGAGCGCCTCCATCGCCTTTTGGTGGCGGTTCTTGGCGCTAGAGCCGGAATAGATCAACGGCAACTCGACGTTATCCACCGCGCGGGTGCGAGCCAAGAGGTTGTATTGCTGAAAAACGAAGCCGATCTTGCGGTTGCGGATTTCGGCCAGTTCGTTGTCGTTGAGCGACGAGGTGTTGACGCCGTCGAGGATATACTCGCCGGAAGTCACCTGGTCGAGGCAGCCCAGGATGTTCATCAGGGTGCTCTTGCCCGACCCGCTCGGCCCCATGATGGCCGTGAGTTCGCCCTTTTCGATGCCCATAGTTACGCCGCACAAGGCGTTGACCATGACTTCGCCCATTTTGTAGGTTTTGCAGACGTCATGTAGCTCGATGAGCATGGTACTCCTTTATCCCTAGAACCCGCCCCCAAAGATATTCGTTCGCGGCCGCCCGACGACGCCCTCTTGGCCCTCTTCCAGGCCCTTGAGCACTTCGGGGCTGGTCTCGTTTGCGCCCCCGGGCTCGCTCCCGACGCGTTGCGGCCCGCCGGCCTTGAGGATTTGCACGTACTTGCCCTCCTTGTCGCGGCGCAGCGCCCGGTTGGGAACGATCAACACATTGTCTTTGACGCCCACGACGATGTCCACCGCTGCCGTCATCAGCGGCTTGATGGGCAAGTCGGTCGGCTCTAGCTCGATGGTCACGGTATAGTTGACGATGCCCGAGGTGTTTTCGCCCAGGGCGTCAATGGAGGAGACCTTGCCCGCCAACTCCTTGCCGGGGAAGGCGTCGAGCGTGATGCGGGCGGTCTGACCTTCCACCACTTGGCCAATTTCGGTCTCATCAATCTTGACCTCTAGCCGATAGACGCTGTCATCGAGCAGCGTGCCCACCGGCGCGGACGGCGTGACATAATCGCCAACGTGCAAGTTCCACACCACCAGCCGCCCGGTAAAGGGCGCCAGCAGCGTCGCGTCGTTGACGCGCTTGGCGGCCAGTTCCACGTTCACCTTGGCCTGGGCCACTTGCGCCTCGGCCACGGCGATGTCCTCGGGCGAGGGCTGGGCCAACAGCTTGGCCAGACTGGCTTCGGCTTGGGTGATCTGTGCGCGCGCATTGACAATCACCGAAGGGTCTTTGGCCTCAAAAAGCTGGTCGTACTGGATCTGCGCGATGGTGACGCCGATCTCGGCGTTGAGCACCTGGGCCTCGGCCTGAGTTTTGGCCCCGCCCGATGACATGGGGCTGCCCTTGATGGCGTCGCGGTTGCCCTGCGCGCCATAGAGGGTATTCTTGGCCTGGTCAATGGCCAGCTTGGCCAATTCTTGGGCGCTCTTGCGCGGCCCTTTTTGGAGGTCGGCCAGGTTGGCCTTGGCCGAGGCGATATTGGCCTCGGCGGCGGCGATGTCGGCCTCGGTGGGGCCAACCTTGGTGCGCGCCAGTTGAGCCTCGGCCACTTGCAACGCCGCTTGCGCTTGCTTGAGCGCCAATTCCAGGTCGCGGGCGTCGAGTTTGGCTACCGGCTGGCCGGCCTGCACCACGTCGCCCTCTTTGACCAGCACCTCGACCACTTGGCCCGATCCGGGCAGCGTCACCGAAGCCGCCCGCTTGGCGGCTAGGCTGCCGGTGGCGCTGACGCGCGCCTCGATGGAACCGCGCGTCACTGGGGCGGTGGTGTAGCCCTCTGCTTCTGCTGTCTTGACCGGCTCTTTTTTTGCCTGGTCGCTGCTATAATTATACAACCACCACGCCCCGGCGACCAGGGCGATCACCAGAATCACGTTGAATATGCGTCGCATCGCTCACTCCTCATCGCAAAACATCTCTGGAGGATTCACCACGGAGGCGCGGAGAACAGAGTTTTGGCGCGGCGCCCACGAGGGGCGCGGCTACGGTAGCCTAGCGCCTTGTGCGCGTTTTTGAACGTCTAATATCCTATAGCCCTCTTAACTATGGCTCTGTGCTCTCTGGATCTTTTTGTCTCTGTGATAAACTTTCTGTATCTCCGTGGTGAATCTCGCTAGTTGCCGCCGCCCATGAAGGCCATGCTGATCAGGCTGGGCGTGAGCTGCAAGGCCGCGAACCCCAGCCAGATGATGAACGCCAGAAAAGTGGCCTTGCCCTTGCTGAGCTTGGTCGCCGCGACGAGGCCAATGCCGAACAAGATGATGTGCCACAGCACAAAGGGGTCCACCAGCGACAGCGACAGATATTGCCAGTTGCGGGCGTTTTTCATCGTGTCCTCGGCGGCCACCAGGAACGACAGGCCGCTGTGCGCCATCACGCCCTTGTTCACCACCACATAGACCGTCATCAGCAACG
>CAZYPJ010000376.1:0-2570 GCA_964649365.1 uncultured Anaerolineales bacterium
GAGGCTTTAGCCCGCGAGGCTCGTACCCAGCCGCCCTCCGGCGGCTGGGGTTCAGTGAAAGAACCTATTCAACTCATGGCCGAATCAGCCCGCGAAGGCGGGCTTGGTAATCGTAGCCTGCCCGCTTCAGCGGCTGGCGTCTCTAGTCGACCGCAATATCTAGCGAAACCTCAGCGCCCCTACGAGCGCCAATCTTTCGCCCTACCGTGTGTTCCAATAGAAAAGGAGTCCTATGAACATCATCGTCCTGAACGGCAGCCCCAAGGGGCAAACCAGCGTCACCATGCAGTACGTCCACTACCTCCAAAAGCAACTGCCCCAGCACACCTGGGAGATCGTGGACATCGCCCAGCGCCTGTGCAGCCTGGAACGCGACCAAGCCGCCTTCGACCGGGTCATCGCCCAGGTGCGCGCCGCCGACGGCGTGCTGTGGGCTTTTCCGCTCTACGTCTGCCTGGTGCACGGCAACTACAAGCGCTTTATCGAGCTGATCTGGGAGCGCGGCGCCGCCGACGCCTTCCGCGGCAAGCACACGGCGTCGCTCTCGACCTCGATCCACTTTTTCGATCACACGGCCCACGCCTACATCCGCGCCATCTGCGATGACCTGGACATGCGCTATGTCGGCGCCTTTGCCGCCGACATGAATGACCTGTTCGACGCCGCGATGCGAGACCAACTGGCGCGCTTTGGCGAGCGCCTCGTCGCCGCCATCGCCGCCGACGCGCCGGCGGCCAAGATCTATCGGCCCGTCGCGCGCCGCGAGTTCGCCTATCGGCCCGCCGCGCCCGCCGAGGCCGTTCCCCTGGGCGGCAAGCGCGTCACCATCCTCACCGACGCCGCGCCCCACCAGGCCAATCTGCTGGGGATGATCGAGCGGCTGCGCGCCTCGTGGGCCGGCGAGGTGGAGGTGGTCAACCTGCGCGAGGTGGACATCGCCGGCGGCTGCCTGGGTTGCCTGCGCTGCGCCTATGACAACACCTGCGCCTACGCCGGCAAAGACGGCTTCACGCCCTTTTACGAGGCCAAGCTCAAGGGCGCCGACATCATCGTGTACGCCGCGACGGTGGTGGATCGCTACTTTTCGTCGTTGTGGAAGACCTTTTTCGACCGCTCGTTCTACAACACCCACACGCCCACGCTGATGGGCAAGCAGTTCGCGTTGCTCATCTCTGGCCCGTGGAGCCAGATGGACACCCTGCGCGAGATCATGCAGACCTATGCGGAATGGCAGCGCATGAACCTGGCGGGCGTCGTCACCGACGAGTACGCCGAACCCGCCGAGATGGACGCCCTGCTGCAAAGCCTGGCCGCCAACCTGGCGCGCGACGCGCAAACGGGCTACGTCGCGCCGCGCACCTTCTTGGGCGTGGGCGGGATGCGCATTTTCCGCGACGAGATCTGGGGGCGGCTGCGCGCCATGTTCCGCGCCGACCACCTCGCCTACAAGCGGATGGGCGTGTACGATTTCCCGCAGCGCGATTGGCGCGTGCGCCTGCAGAACGCTGTCCTCGCGCCGCTGCTCGGCGTCCGCAAGGTGCGCGAGATGTTCAACTCGCGCATGAAAGAGGGCATGGTGCAGCCGTACCAGAAGTTGCTGCGCTGAGAGCAGAGAGGGAAACACAGAGGGACAGAGAGACCGAGGTTCTGGACGCGGATAAACACGGAAAGAGAATCCGCGTCTTACTGATCCGGGCATGATTTTCTAAACGCCCCGGCGCCCACAAGGGGCGCGACTACGGTAGCCCAACGCCTTGTGCGCGTGATGCGGCGTTTGGCATCTTGTGCTCGGATCAATAATAGCGATCAGCAGGTGCTGCTGATCGCTGATCGCCGACGGCTTGCCATTTGCGATAGCCCGAGGGGAGGGCGCCCGCGCTACTTTTCCAGCATTTCCATCAGGATGCGCGCGCCCTCTTGCACGACGGGCCAGCAGCGCTTGTCCACATCGGGGTAGCTATCGCGGATGGGGTTGCAGAGCGTCTTGCCGCCCTGGGTGGCGGCGAAACGGGTGCGGAACTCGCGCACCGTCGCGCGCAGGGGTTCGTCATCCTGGCCCGGCGCAGTGCGCCCGCGCAGCGCCCCCAGGATGATGGTCGCGCCGGTGATGACGCCGCACGCCTCTTCGCGGCACCCGCCGATGCCCCCGCCAAAGGGGCAGGCCACCTTGAAGAGGATTTCGGGCGTCGCGCCCCACAGATGGTCGCCCACGGCGACCACGATAGCCTCCGAACAGTGCGCCCCCTTCATGAACACTTCTTTGGCCTTCTCAGCCACTTGATCCGCTACGCTCGACATGCTGGACCTCCATGAATAGTGAATTGCGAACCCCAAGAGTTCACCACGGAGACACGGAGAGGATTCCAACACCAAGACGCCAAGACACCAAGATCGTTAATTATTCCTTCTTTGTGTCTTGGAGCTGAAGCCCTCCGTGTCTCCGTGATGAATCCTTCCCGGATCAGACCGTTGTCTTGGTCACTAGCCCCGCGCCGGCCGCTGAGTGACAGGCGAACACGCGCGCCCCCAGGCCGGCGGCGGCGCGATAGGCCGCCGCGACGGCGGGCGCA
>CAZYPJ010000376.1:2580-3979 GCA_964649365.1 uncultured Anaerolineales bacterium
GGAAAACGGTTTGGTTAAGCCAGGCGGCGGGCGCAAAAGCGGCGGCTTGGTCGGCCCGCACCAGCGCCACGATGCAGCCGCCCCAGCCGGCGCCCGTCAGCCGCGCGCCCACGCAGCCGGGCGCGGCCAGCGCCGCCTCGCGCAGCGCCTCGATTTCGGGAATGCTGATCTCGTAATCGTCGCGCGCCGAGGCGTGGGCCTCGGCCAAGAGCGCGCCGAACGCCGCCATGTCGCCCGCTTCTAGCGCCTGGATGCTGGCCAGCACGCGGCGGTTTTCGCTCACCACGTGGCGGCAGCGGCGGCGCACGAAATAGGTATCGGTCTGGGCGCTCACGCCCTGGTCGAGGATCGTATCAGGATCAATGCCCCGCGCGCGCAGCTCGTCGGCGTGGATCACCTCGGGCAGCAGCGGCTCGACTTCGGCCCAGGGGAGGCCCTCTACGTCGCGCAGATGGGTGATCTCGGGCCAGCGCGCGCGCAGCAGCCGCACGCCGATGCGCCCCTCGGCCACGCGGCGGTTGAAATGCGGGCCGGTGTTGCGGTGGCGCGCCCCCGAATCCACCACCATCACCGCGTAACCGGCGGGGATGGGCACGTGGCGCAAGGTGTATGCCCCCTGCGGCGAGGGGCGGCAATCGAGGAACAGGGCGTGGCCGCGCCGCGCCAGGATCGAGATGAATTGATCCATGATCCCGCCGCGCGTGCCCACGTACCACTCGGCGCGCCCGCAGGCGTCGGCCAGCGCCGCGCCCGCCAGCGGCAGATCGTTCAGCGCGACCAGCGCCGTCGCCGCCGCCACCGTCAGCGCCGAGGACGACGACAGCCCCGCGCCGCGCGGCACGCCGTGGGGCGGGGCGCCGTCCACCAGCGCATCGAACCCGCGCAGACCGGGGCCGTATTCCTGCGCCAAGAGTTGCGCCGGGCCTTGGGCGTAGTTGGCCCAATCGCCCACCGGCTGATGGGCGATCTCGCCGCTGATGACGAACTCGCGCGGGGCGAAATCCGGCTCGAGGTTGGCCAGGCGCGCCGTGGCGTCGGCGCGGGGGCGCGCGTAGAGCAACACGTCCTTATCCAGCGCCATCGGCAGCACATAGCCGTGGTTATAATCCGTATGCTCACCGATCAGATTGACCCGCCCGGGGGCGTGGAACACGCTCACCTCGCCCGGGCCGTAACGCGCCGCGAACGCCGCCAGGCCGCGCGCATAGCGCGCCTCCTGCTCGGCCAGCAGATGCGGATCGTCGCCATAGATGCGGCGCAGGTCGGGGCGTAGATCGGTCATGGCATGGCCTTTCGTAAGAGATGCAAGATTATACCACGGAATACACGGAATCATCGGAAAACACGGAAGGGAGCCGCGTTGTTTTGTTCCGCCCACAAGGGGCGGGGCTACGACCCT
>CAZYPJ010000377.1:0-3969 GCA_964649365.1 uncultured Anaerolineales bacterium
CGCGCCAGCAGTTGGCGCAACAGTGGGCCGCCACGAATCCCCGACAGTTGCGACGACAGTTCGGCTAATCGCTCGATGCTCTCTTTGCGCTGCCCAATGCTTCCCCGGCACAGTCGGAGGATGTCTATCAGACGCTATTCCTGCCCCCTACCCCCGAGAAAGAAGCGAACGGGCAGAAGTGACATTATCAATTGAGTGAACGATCCCCCTCGGTGATATTATCATTTGGTTTGACACGCACAAAGCGTTGCTATCCTGGCCGCGGCGCGCTATTTGACAGCGCCTCGTAGCCATGTTACAACATCGCCTACGTCTATACCCGATTTGGGGAGAGGATACATCTGTATGCCCAATGTGTTGAGAATCAATCCCGCCGATAATGTCGCCATGGCCCTGCACGATCTGCCCGCTGGCACACCGCTCGACCTCGGCGCTAGCGAGGGTGTGTTGGCAATAGCCAACACCGAGCCGATCCCCTTTGGCCACAAAGTGGCCATCGCGCCCATGCGCCAAGGGCAAGAGGGCATCAAATACGGGGCTTCGAGCGGCGTCGCCCGAGGCGATATTGCGCCCGGCCAGCACGTCCACGTTCACAACCTTGCCAGCGTTAGGGGGGCTGCGCGATCATGACCCACACACTCGAATTCATGGGGTTCCGGCGCAGCGATGGCCGCGTGGGGGTGCGTAACCTGGTAGCGATCATCCCGACCTGTGGCTGCGCGTTGCACGCCGCGCAACGGATTGCAGCGAGCACACCCGGCGCGGCGCTATTGGCCTATAACGGCGGCTGCGGCCAGACGGAAGTAGATATCGCCCTGGCCACACAGCTTCTGAGCCAATACGCTCAACATCCCAATCTCATCGGCAGCGTCATCGTCAGCCTAGGTTGCGAGACGTTGAACGCCAGCGAGCTGTTCAAGCGCAGCGCCGTTGGGCCGGCGCCTTGCGAGTTGCTGGTGATCCAAGAACTGGGCGGCACCAAGAACACCATCGAAAAGGGCGTCGCGCTGGCGCAGCAGATGCTCTCCATCTTGCCCGCGCTCAAGCGCGAGCCGTGTCCTGTTTCGGCGTTGACTATCGGGCTGGAATGCGGCGGCTCGGACGCTACCTCGGGTATGGCCGCCAACCCCGCAATGGGGGCGTTCAGCGATCTGCTGGCCGCCCAAAAGGCCAAAGTAATTTTGGCCGAGACAAGTGAGTTATTGGGGGCAGAGCACGTGCTCACCCAGCGCGCGGCAAACGCTGAGGTGGCCGAGCGGTTGCTTGCCACCGTAGCCGAATGCGAGCGCTTCTTAAAGGCTACTGGCGAGGACTTTATGGGCAAGCAGCCCGCGCCGGGCAATGTGCGCGGCGGCATCTCGACCGTGGAAGAAAAAGCCCTGGGCGACGCGCTCAAGGGCGGCACGTCGCCCATCGTGGATGTGCTGAAATATGGGCAGATCCCCACCAAACCCGGGCTATCGTTCATGGATACGCCCGGCAACGACCCCGCCTCGGTGACGGGCCTGGTGGCGGCGGGCAGCCAGATCGTGGCGTTCACCACCGGGCGCGGTAACCCGATGGGCAACGCTATCGCGCCGGTGATCAAGATCACCGGCAACGCCCGCACGTTTGCCCGCATGGGGGCCGATATGGATATTGACGCCTCGACGATCATCGCGGGCCAAGAGACGGTAGCGCAAGTGGGCCAACGCATTTTCGATTACTGCCTGCGCGTGGCATCTGGCGAAGTGACCTCAGCAGAAGCCTACGGCCACGCCGAGTTCGACATGTTGCGGCAAGGGCCGGTGTACTAGAGCAACAAAAAGCTCCCGCAGGTTCAACCTGCGGGAGCTTTTCTTATCTATTTACGAGCGCAACTGCGGGAACAGAATCACCTCGCGGATGGAGGCTTGGTCGGTCATCAGCATCACCATGCGGTCAATGCCAAAGCCCAGGCCGCCGGTGGGCGGCATCCCGTGCTCCATCGCCGTGACGTAATCCTCGTCCATCGGGTGTGCTTCGTCGTCGCCGCCCTCTGCCGCACGGCCCTGCGCCAAAAAACGCTCGCGCTGATCGAGCGGATCGTTTAGCTCGGTAAAGGCGTTGCCGCATTCCATCGCGCCGATAAAGAACTCGAACCGTTCGACGAGATGCGGCGCGTCGGGCTTGCGCTTGGCCAGAGGTGAGATCTCGACCGGATAGTCGAGAATGAACGTTGGCTGGATCAGCGTCGGCTCGGCGGTCTCTTCAAAGAGCTTTTCGACGAGCTTGCCCCACGTGGGCTGCTTGGAGAGCTTGACGCCGCGCGACGCAGCGGCAGCCCATAAGCTATCATAATCAGTATGTTCTTCGATATCTACGCCCGATTGCTCTAGGATCGCTTGACGCATGGTAACGCGGCGCCATGGCGGCGTGAGGTTGATTTCATGCCCTTGATAGGTAATGATCGAGCTGCCCAGCACCTCGCGCGCCACAGTCGAATAGCACTCCTCGACCAGGCGCATGATGTCGTTGTAATCGGCATACGCCTGATAGACCTCGATCACGGTGAATTCGGGGTTGTGGGTCGTCGAGATGCCCTCGTTGCGAAAGTTGTGCCCGATCTCGTACACGCGGTCGAACCCACCCACGATGAGGCGTTTGAGATACAATTCATCAGCGATGCGCAGATAGAGCGTGCGATTCAATGCATTGTGGTGTGTGACAAAAGGACGCGCCGCCGCGCCGCCATAGATGGGTTGCAGGATGGGCGTTTCCACCTCCAGGAAACCGCGACCATCCAGAAAACGTCGCACCGCCGAGACTAGCCTCGTGCGTGTGGCAAAAATCCAGCGCGCCTTTTCATTGGCGATCAGGTCAAGATAGCGCTGACGATAACGTGTCTCGACATCAGTCAATCCATGCCATTTTTCGGGCAGGGGCAAAAGCGCCTTGGAGAGGAATTGGAAGGATTTGACCTCGACGGTGATCTCCCCAGTGCGCGTGCGGAACAGATGGCCCGAGACGCTAATAAAATCGCCCACGTCCACGCCTTTGCGAAACCGCTCATAAGCCTCTTCGCCCAGATAATCCTGACGTAGATAGATCTGGATGCGCCCAGAACCGTCGGCGATGTGCGCAAAGGTGGACTTGCCCATCCCGCGCTCGGTCATCAGCCGACCTGCTACTTCGACATTCACCTGCTCGCCCTCGGCGGTTTGTTCAAAAGCGGCGAGGGCCTCAGCGGCGGTATGGGTGTAATGCACGCGCGGAGGGTAAGGATCGATCCCCATCTGGCGCAGATACGCCAATTTGGCGATGCGCTGCTCTCTGCGATCGTTGCTTTCTGGCATATATTTTCCTCGTGGTGTTAGCAAGTGAACCGGTGGGCCAGGGCGCTTTATGGGCGCGTCACTCGCAATGGGTCTGGCGATTAGGCAATCGCAATGATGCGAAAGCGGATGTTGCCACTGGGCGTCTCGGCGCAGACTTCGTCGCCGATGCCATGACCGATTAGCGCCCGGCCCAATGGCGACTCGTTCGAGATGCGCCCCTTGAAGGGATCCGCTTCGGCGCGGCCTACAATAAAATAGGTCTCGGGCGACTCGCCATCCTCCGCCACCGTTACCCGCGAACCGATAGAAACCGTCTCGCCATTGCCGCTTTCGCGCAAGACTTGAGCGTTGGCCAGGATGGATTCGACTACCTGAATGCGACCCTCAACAAACGCCTGTTCGCGTTTCATCTCGTCATAACCGGCGTTTTCGCTGATATCGCCTTCTTCGACGGCGGCTTTGAGGTTTTCGGCCACCTGCTGTCGCTTGACGGTGCGCAGATACTCTAATTCGGTTTCGAGCTTCTGTCGCCCTTCGGGGGTAAGAAAGTGAACTGTGTCAGCCATGATACGCACGCCTCGTCGGTTCAAGATAGCAAAAAAAGCGCCCACGGGCGCCATTTGCCTATCGGCCAATCCAACTCATTATATAGGCCATTATACTGTAAGAGGCG
>CAZYPJ010000378.1:0-3956 GCA_964649365.1 uncultured Anaerolineales bacterium
AACCCCACCCCCGCCAGATACACCGGCGGCAGCTTGACGGCCAGCAGCGCGTCCGAGATGCGCCCCTCCCAGATGACCAGGCACAGCGCCAGGTAGGGCGCGCCCGCCAAGATCAGCCCCAGGCTCTCGCGCCAACGACGGCGCAGCGCGGGGATGAGCAACCCGAGTGCGCCCGGGATCAGCAGGGCGTAGGGCAAATCCCAGCGCAAAAGCTGGGCGACGACTTTGGCCCGCTCGACCCACTCGCCCCACGAGGCGGGACTGGCCAGGATGCGCTCGGCTTTGGTGTCGAGGATCATGGTCCAAAAGCCGCGCCAAGTCCCCGGCTCGCCAAAGGTCCAATCGGCGCCCATCCAGGCGCGGATGGGTAGATAGAGATAGGTGAGGGGGGCCAGCAGCGCCAGACCGATCAACAAGGGCAAATCGCGAACGATGGCGCGCCAACGATGGGCGACCAGCGCCAGCAGGCCCAGCCCCATGAACGCCACGGCGCGTTGGTGGGCGACGCCCTGGGTGAACAGGATCGTGAGCCACGCCAGGTCGCGGCGAGCGCCTGTGCGCTCATAGCGCAGCGCCAACCAAAGGGTCGCGCCGGTAAAGGCCATCGTCAGGGAGTGGATTTCGGCAAGCGAGTTATCAATCCACGCCGAGGTGGAGAGGGTGGCGATCAGCGCGCCCAGCGCAGCCAGTGGCCCGCTCGCGCCCAGTTCCATCGCGACGAGCGCGAACAGCGCCGCCGCCGCCGCGCCCCACAGCGCCGACCAGAGCGAGCTGCCCGCCGCCGGCTCGACGCCGACCATCCGCCAGAACGTGACCCAGCACGAGCCGAGGAAAGTATATAGAGGATACCCTGTGAAATGAATCGTGCCCCAGCGCGGCAGGGCGTTCTGGATCTCGCCCACATCGGTGGCAAAGGGCGATTGCGACCCATTGACGCCCCATTGCAGCGCGCTCAGCGCCGCGCCAAGCGCCAATATCCCCGCAACGAGCGCCCAAAACCAGGGAGAGTTCACCACGGAGACACGGAGACGATCAACCACCAAGACACCAAGACACAAAGGTTTTCTGGTTTTCGATTTCAGTTCAGGGTATGCATTCAAGTTGGTCTGCCTAGTCTATGGATCTAGCAATGCGTGCGCGCGCCCACAAGGGGCGCGACTACGGATCGCGGCGCGGTAGCATAGCGCCTTGTGCGCGTTTCTAGTTTTTTGTGCTTTTGTGTCTTGGTGGTTAAATCTCCGTGTCTCTGTGGCAAGCCTTATAGCTCGTCCAGGGCGGCGCCGATGGCATCATCGAGGATGGCGCACATGGCGTCCACCTCCTCGGCGTTCACGATCAGCGGCGGCGCGAACGCGACCCACTCCGGGTCGTGGCGCAAGATCAAGCCGCGCATTTCGCATTCGGCGCCGATGCGCTTGCCGATGCCGGGCTTGCAGGCGAACGGTGTTTTCGTCGCCGTATCTTGCACCAGCTCGACGCCCCACAGCAGGCCCTTGCCGCGAATCTCGCCGAAAATGCCATACTTGGCCGCCATGCGCCGTAGATGGCCCACCATGCGCTCGCCCATAGCGCGCCCGTTGGCCACCAGGTCGCGCTCCACGATTTCTTGCAGCGCGGCCAGCCCCGCCGCCGCCGAAAGCGGGTTGCCGGCGTAGGTGTGGCCGTGGCCCAGCTCGACGCCGGCCTCTTCCGGCCCCCAAAAGGCGGCGTTGATCTTGTCGTTCCAGATGGCGGCGGCCAGCGGCGCGTACCCGCTGGATAGCCCTTTGCCCAGGCAGAGGATGTCGGGCGTGACGTCGAACGTCTGCGCGGCGAACATCTGGCCGGTGCGACCCATGCCGGTGATCATCTCGTCAAAGATGAGCAGCACGTCGTACTGGTCGCAAATTTCGCGCAGTTTGGGCAGATATTCGGGCGGCGGGACGAGGATGCCGCCGGTGTTGCCGATGGGTTCGACGATGAACGCCGCCACCGTGTCGGGGCCTTCCAGCTCGATGATCTGGCGGACGAACTCGGCGCAAAAGACGCCGCATTCGGGATAGCTGCGCTGGAAGGGGCAGCGATAGCAGTGGACGGTGGGTACGTGGATGTAACCGGCGGGGAACGGCTCGAACGGGACGCGGCGCTTGGGCGTGCCGGTGGCGGCCAGCGCCCCCATCGTGGCGCCGTGGTAGCCCCAGTAGCGCGAGATGACCTTGTACTTGGTCGCTTTGCCGGCCTGCTTCCAATATTGGCGGCAGACTTTCATGGCCGTCTCGGTGGCCTCCGACCCCGAAGAGACCAGCTTGACCGTGTTGAGGTCGCCAGGCGTGACCTCGGCCAGCTTGGCGCAGAACTCGACGGCGGTGGCGTTGGCGCCGTGCAGCGGCGGGGCGAAGCTCAGGCGCTCCAGTTGGGCCGTCATGGCCTCGATGACGCGCCGGTTGCGGTGGCCCACCGCCGCGACAAAGATGCCCGACAGGCCGTCGTAATAGTGCTTGCCGTCCACATCCCAATAGTGGACGCCCTCGGCCCGGTCAAAGATCAGCGGATTCTGGACGAACGCGCTCATCTGGCGAAAGTCGAGCACGGTGTGTTTGAGGATGTCGGGGCTTTTGAGCTGGTCGCGGCTGAGCATAAAACCTCCTCGGTGGTGACTGCGTTGGGGGGAATGTACCACGAGGGCGGATGGGCGTCAAGAGGTTGCCTGCCACTTGAACGCCGCCCCGCCCTTGATGTAGAATACGCCCCAAATCCATAGATCGGGCGCAGGCTCATCGGGGCGACCACACCGGATCGCCCCTACCCCACCGCGACTTGCGCTCTCCCGACCCCTGCATCATAGGAGGCTGCCGATGGACGCTACGCCGAGTGCGCTTTCGGGCATCGTCGTCGCCGACCTGACCCAGGCCCTAGCCGGGCCATACCTGGGGATGTTGCTGGGCGACCTGGGGGCCGACGTCATCAAAGTAGAACGGCCCGATGGGGGCGATCAATCGCGCGGCTGGGGGCCGCCCTTTGCCGGCGGCGAAAGCACCTATTACCTCTCGGTCAACCGCAACAAGCGCAGCCTGACGTGCAATTTCAAGTCGCCGCAGGGGCTGGAGGCGCTGCGCCGCCTGGCCGAGCGCGCCGATGTGTTGCTCATTAACGAGCGCCGCCGGGCCACGCGCCAGCAGATGGGCGTGGATTACGAGACGCTCGCCCAGCGCAACCCACGCCTAGTCTATTGCCTCATCACCGGCTTTGGCAGCAGCGGCCCTTACGCCGACCGCGCCGGCTATGACATCATCGCCCAGGGCATGGCCGGCCTGATGCCCATCACCGGCGAGGGCGAAGGCGCGCCTATGCGTTATCCCGCCTCCATCGCCGACCTGGCCACCGCGCTCTATGGCCTGGGCAGCACGCTGGCGGCGCTCTATGCCCGCGAGCGCACCGGGCGCGGGCAGTTCATTGATCTGTCGCTGGTCGAATCGCAAGCCTGGTGGGGCATGACGCAGGCAGTAGCCTATCTCTATTCGGGCATAGCCCCCGGCAAGCTGGGCAACGATCATCCCTTTATCGTGCCCTATGGCGTATTCAAGGCGCAAGATGGCTACCTCATCATCGGCTGCGCCACCGAGTCGCTCTGGCAGCGGCTGTGCGACGTGCTCGACCTGGGCGACGCGGCGAACGACCCACGCTATCGCCTCAACCGCGAGCGCGTCATCCGACGCGCCGAGGTGCGCGCGTTGATCGAGGAGCGCCTGGCCTCGCGCCCCGCCGATACGTGGTGGCGCTTGCTCGACGCGGCGGGCATCCCCTCCGGGCCGATCTATGACCTCCCGCAGAGGTTGGCCGACGAGCACCTGCGCGCGCGGGGGTTCGTGGTGGCGCAGCCCCACCCCACGGCGGGGACGTTGCGCACCCTGGCCAGCCCGCTGCACCTTTCCGAGACGCCTGCCTCGTTGCGCCTGGCCCCGCCGCTGCTGGGCCAA
>CAZYPJ010000379.1:0-3947 GCA_964649365.1 uncultured Anaerolineales bacterium
AGAGAGAAGGCTCGCATACCCGTAGCGGCGCCCCTCGTGGCCGCCCACCGCCCACAAGGGGCGGGGCTACGGAAAGGGAAGGCCCGCATACCCGTAGCGGCGCCCCTCGTGGCCGCCCACCGCCCACAAGGGGCGGGGCTACGGAAAGGGAAGGCCCGCATACCCGTAGCGGCGCCCCTCGTGGCCGCCCATCGCCCACAAGGGGCGGGGCTACGGAGAGAGAAGGCTCGCATACCCGTAGCGGCGCCCCTCGTGGCCGCCCACCGCCCACGAGGGGCGGGGCTACGGAGATAGAAAGGGATTTTCACACGGAATACACGGAATAAACGGAAAACCAAGTTTTCTTTCTGTGTATTCCGTTGTTTCCGTGTATTCCGTGTTGAAAAAATCCTGGATATTGGACTGGATATTCGTTTTGCTGGCGGTAGAGGAGGGCGGGGGCGATGATTGGGAACGGTGATTCGGCGCGGGGCGAGCGGGGGCGGCTGGCGCTGGGCGCGGCGCTGTCGGCGCTCAGCGGCGCGATGCTGCTGCTGGCGTTCCCGCCCTACGGCTGGTGGCCGCTGATCTGGGTGGGGTTCGCGCCCTACCTGTTGGCGCAGTATCGGTTGATGCCGCGCAAATGGTCGAGCCTGGCCCCCGCTCTGGCCAATCTGGTATGGCTAGGGCCGTTCCTGGGGCGGCGGTTCGGGGGGGAAGGCGGGTTCTTTTTCACCTTTTTGGGCGTGTGGATCGCCATCCTGACCTTTTTCACGTCCAAAGATCGCAACTTTCACGAACTCACCCGCTACCGCTGGCTGATCCCCGTCGGCGTGTTCTCGTTCGTGGGGGTCGAGATGATCCGCGCCACGTTCATCCCGCTGGTGGCCACCAGCGCCTTTGTGGGCTACACCCAGGCCAAGCAAGCCTGGCTGATCCAGCCGGTCTCGGCGCTGGGCATCTATGGCCTCGACCTGCTCATCCTGCTGGTAAATTACGCTCTGGGGTTAGAGTTGATCGCCTGGTTCGACCGGCGTTGGCCGCAGGTGGGCGTCTCGCCGGTGGATGAGCGCCTAGCGAGCGGGTGGCTCTGGGCGGCGAGGATGGTATTGGCGCTGTGGACGGGCGCCTGCCTGGCGCTATCGGGCCGGCCCATCGGCCCGACGACGCGCGTCGCCGCGTTGCGGCCCGGATACTCGCTGCCCGCCTTCCAGGATGAGGTCAACACCGCTGAGGTGCGCCTGGCGACCCTGGAGGAACAGGCGCGCGAGGCGACGGAGCAGGGCGCCGAGGTGCTGGTCCTCCCCGAGATGATGTTCGATTTCGACCCGCAGGCAGAGCACACCGAGCGCCTGCGCGCGCTGGCCTATCGCACGGACGCGCACATCCTGATCCAATACACCGTGGCCCAGGAGGGCGAACCCTGGCGCAACGAGGCGGTGCTGCTCGCGCCCGACGGCGAGTTCAGCGCAATCTATGGCAAGAACCACACTTTTGGCGAGCCGCCCACCGCCGCGCGCGGGGTCTACCCGGTGTACGAAACGATCCACGGGCGCTTGGCGGCCATGATCTGCCACGACGCCAACTATACCGACGTGGCCCGCACGCTCAAACGCAACGGCGCGCAACTGATCGGCATGGGCTTTCGCGAGTTCGGCGGCTATGGCGAGCAAGCCTGGACGCACGCCGTCTTGCGCGCGCTGGAAAACCGCGTCGCCGTCGTCGCCACGGGCGTGGCCGACTTCTCTGCCATCATCGGCCCCGATGGCCGCCTGGCGGCGCTGGACGTGGACGCGGCCGGCTCGCGCAGAACGCTCGTGGCCGACGTAACCCTGGGCGGCGGCCCCACGCCCTACACCGCCATTGGCGACGCGTTGGGCTGGGCCAGCCTGGCGGGGTTCATCGCCGCCATCGCCTTGCAGGCCGTGACGGAGGGCCGGGCGAAAAAGGCGGCGCGAGCGTCGTAACGACGCAAAAAGGTCGGGGCAAGCGAGTGCTCGCCCCGACCAGCCATCATGTAGGATCAGGTTTCCCGATCTCCCCCCGTGTCGCCTGATCCCTGTGCGGGTGCGCCCGCAGCCTCGGCCCCGCCGCCTTACTGGCCGGCCACCATCGCCGCCACATCGGCCTCGACGGTGGTCGTCGGGCGCAGGTCGAATTTCTCGACCAGCACCTTGGCCACGTTCGGCGAAAGGAAAGCGGGGAGCGTCGGCCCCAAGCGGATTTTCTTCACGCCCAAGCTCAGCAGCGCCAGCAACACCAGCACCGCCTTTTGCTCGTACCAGGCGATGTCGTACTCGATAGGCAGGTCGTTCACGCTGGGCGCGTTCAGCGCCTGCGCCAACGCCAGCGCCACCGCCACCAGCGAGTACGAGTCGTTGCACTGGCCCGCATCCAACACGCGCGGGATGCCGCCGATGTCGCCCAGCCCCAGCTTGTTGTAGCGATACTTGGCGCAGCCCGCCGTGAGGATGATCGAATCCTGCGGCAGCTCCTTGGCCACGTCGGTGAAATACTCGCGCGTGCGGTGGCGACCGTCGCAGCCGGCCATCACCACAAAGCGTTTCACTGCGCCCGACTGGATGGCGGCGATGACCTTGTCGGCCGCCGAGAGCACCGCGTTGCGCGCATAACCGATGGGGATCGTCCCCGTCTCTAGCTCTTGCGGGCTGCCGCTCTCCAGCGCTTTGGCGATCACCGCCGAGAAATCTTTCTGCTGGCCATCTACCCGGTCGGGGATGTGGGCCACGCCTGGCCAACCCACCAGGCCGGTGGTGAACAGGCGACCGATATAGCTCGGCTTGGGCGGAACCAGGCAGTTGGTGGTCATCAGGATCGCGCCGCCGAACGCCTCGAACTCTTTGTCTTGGCGCCACCACGACCCGCCATAGTTGCCCACCAGGTGCGGGTATTTCTTGAACGCCGGGTAGGCGTTGGCGGGCAACATCTCGCCGTGGGTATAGACGTTGACGCCCTTGCCCGCCGTCTGCTGGAGCAGCTCGTCCAGGTCGCGCAGGTCGTGGCCCGAGATCAGGATCGCCGGGCCGGGTTTCACGCCGATGTTCACCTGGGTCGGTTCGGGGTGGCCGTAGGTGGTGGTGTTGGCCTGGTCGAGCAGGGCCATGGCCGTCACGCCCGTCTGCCCCACCTTCAGGGTCATCGCCACCAAGTCGTCGGCGCTGGCGGCGTCGTTGGTAATGAGCGCCAGCGCCTCTTGCATCAGGGTATAGATGGCGGGGTCGTTATAGCCCAACACGTGGGCGTGGTCGGTGTAGGCCGCCAGCCCTTTGAGGCCATAGGTGATGAGCCAGCGCAGCGAGCGCACATCCTCGTTCAGCGCCGGGTCGGATAGGATGCCCACCTCGCGGCCTTTGGCCTCCAGCTCGGCCAGGTCGCCCTTCACGGGCTGCCAGGTCGCCATCTCGGGGAGTTGGTCGGCCAGCGAAACGCCGGCCTTTTGGCTGGCCTCCACCACGCGCGCCTTGAGGGCGTCGCGGTGGGCCAGCGCCCGGTGCGCCAGCGTCACAAAGCGCGCCGGGTCAAAGTTGACGTTGGTGATGGTGGCGAAGAGCGCCTCGGCCACGAACACATCGGCGGCGGGGTCGCTCAGGCCCAGCGCCCGGGCGCGCACACCCCAGATGGATAGGCCTTTGAGCAAGTAGATAGTGAGGTCCTGCAAGGCCGCGACTTGGTCGTCCTTGCCGCACACGCCGCGCACGGTGCAACCCACGTTCTTGGCCGTCTCCTGACACTGATAGCAGAACATGCTCATCGTTCGTTCCTTTCTCCTTTGCGGATGTCGCTCATGCTGCTGCTATGATAGCATCGTTGCAAGCCAAAGAATGTGACTCTGGTTACAAAGCGCGACCACAACCCTATTATAGCGCGCGCTCGCAAGGGAACAAGGGGAAATACAGAGAGATCAAAGACGCGGAGTTGGGAGGATGGTATTCATCGGGCGTGGGGGC
>CAZYPJ010000380.1:0-3941 GCA_964649365.1 uncultured Anaerolineales bacterium
TTTATAATAGTAGCCTGCCCGCTTCAGCGGCTGGCGGCTCTAGCAAGCCCCTCAAGTTAACGCCTATGGGGTCGGGGGGCGAGATAGACGCCGCGGCCCAAGTGTTCTACATCCGCCCCGACGGCGGCTCTGCCGCGCAGTCCAACGGGCGCGCCAATGCCCCCTACTCCGCCGGCGCCGCGCCCAACTGCGCCTGGAACCACCCCTTTCAGGCGCTGCCGCCCGGCGGCTCGCCGCGCATCAGCGGGGGCGATACGGTGGTCATCGCCTCGGGCAGCTACCGCATGGGCTACGGCGCGCCCGGCGCGGATGCTTGCGAAGCCGATTGGCCCTACGAGTGCGCCATGCCGCCCATCCCCTCCGGGCCGGACGCAGCGCATCCCACGCGCTTCGTCGCCGCCGATTGCGCCCATCCGCCCGAACTATGGGGCGCGGAGCGCGCCTATTACGTCATCAACCTCACCGATAGCTCCAACGTCGAGTTGCGCTGCCTAGAGATCACCGACCACGCCGGCTGCGTCGAGTTCCACAGCGGCGGCCTGGCCTGCGAGCGCGATAGCTACCCCTTCGGCGATTGGGCCTCGACGGGCCTCTACGCCGAGGATTCGGCCAATGTCCATCTGAGCCAGATCGACATCCACGGCCTGGCCTCGGCGGGCGTCCACGCCGGCCGCCTGACCGATTGGACGTTGGAGAATGTGCGCATCGCCGCCAACGGCTGGGTGGGGTGGGATGGCGATTTGCCGGACGACGATTCCAACTCGGGTTCGCTCCGCTTTACTCGCGTGACCATCGAATGGAACGGCTGCGCCGAGACCTACCCGGGCGAGGAGCCGGCTGGCTGTTGGGCGCAATCCGCCGGGGGGTATGGCGACGGCCTGGGCACGGGCGATACCGGCGGCGATTGGTATTTCACCGATTGCGCCTTCCTGCACAACACCTCCGACGGCCTCGACCTGCTCTACCATTCGCTGGGCGGCGAAATCCACCTCGACCGCGTCCGCGCCGAGGGCAACGCCGGCAACCCCATCAAGGTCACGGGGCAGGCGTGGATCACCAACTGCCTGATCGCGGCCAATTGCGCCTACTTTGAGGGCCAGCCGTTCACCTACAACGTGGACCCTTGCCGGGCGATGGGCAACGCCCTGTCGCTCTCGTTCATGGGCGGCGAGACGGTGCATCTCACCAACTCGACGCTCTACGGCCAGGGCGATGGTCTGATCGGGGCGGGGCCGCGCGCGGAGGGCGAGTGCGCCGGCAGCGAGCGCATCATCGCGCGCAACAACCTCCTCCTGGGCGGCGAGGAATACCTCTCGCCCGGCGACCGCGCCTTTGTCTATTACCAGGAGGGCTGCGATAGCCTGACGTTCGACCCCGACTACACCCTGGTCTATGGCGCCAAGCATTCGCTCTACACCCCCGGCCCCCACGATCTAGAAGCCGATCCCTTGTTGACCGGACCGCTCGCGGGCGACGAGCTAGGCCTGGGGCTGACCCTCGGCTCCCCAGCGATTGACCGCGCTGCGCCCGCCTTCGCCCCGCCGATAGATTTCGCGGGCCACCCGCGCGTCGGCGCGCCCGACTTGGGGGCGCTGGTATATGGCGAGCGGGCGGAATGCAAGCTCTTCTGCGCGCTGTCGCTGTGGCGCACCCCTTTCGGCGGCGCGGCGGGCGGCTGGTCGAGCCAGGATCTCTACCCGCGCTTCCTGGGCGACGTGAACGGCGACGGGCGCGATGACCTGATCGGCTGCGGCCGCAAAGGCGTCTATGTGGCGCTCTCCAATGGATCGGGGTTCGGCGCGCCGGCGTTGCGGCTGGCCAACTTTGGAGCAGACGCGGGCGGCTGGACGAGCCAGGCCCTCTACCCGCGCATGGCGGGCGATGTGAACGGCGATGGCCGCGATGACCTGATCGGCTGCGGCCGCAAGGGCGTGTATGTATCCCTCTCCAACGGGTCGGCGTTCGGCGCGCCGGCGCTGTGGCGGGCCGCTTTCGGCGTCGCGGCGGGCAACTGGACGAGCCAGGACCTCTACCCCCGCTTCCTGGGCGACGCCAACGGCGATGGCCGCGCCGACTTGATCGGTTGCGGCCACAAGGGCGTCTATGTGGCGCTTTCGACCGGGGCGAGCTTGGGCGCGCCCTCGCTCTGGCGAGATACTTTCGGCGTCGGGGCAGGCAACTGGACGAGCCAGGATCGCTACCCGCGTATGGCGGCTGATGTAGATGGCGACGGACGCGCCGACCTGATCGGCTGCGGGCAGCGCGCCGCCTACGTTGCGCTTTCCACCGGCGCCGCGTTCGCCGCCCCCGCTACAGCCTCGAACGAGTTCACTGTCGCCGCCGGCTGGGCGAGCCAAAACGCTCACCCACGCATGGTGGGCGACCTCAACGGCGATTCCCGCGCCGACCTCCTCGGCTGCGCCGCTTCGGGCGCGCAAGCCGCCCTTTCGGATGGATAAGAGGGAAATCGGAATGGGGTAGCGCGGCGAGCGCCACTTCTTCATCTTTCCAACCACAAGCTCTGCCCGTTGACGCCGCTTGACATCGCGGTTACACTATAGTTGCAACGCTTCGATCTGCGCATTAGCCAGGATCGGCGTAAGATGCAAGGATTCTTCCTCGGCTTGACCAACGGCGTCACCTGCCTGGCGTTCTGCGCGCCGGTGCTGGCGCCGTTTCTGCTGCGCGAGGGCGGCGGCGTGCGCCAGAGCCTGGGCGCGCTGCTGTTGTTCCTCCTCGGCCGGCTGGGCGGCTATATGGCCTTTGCCCTGCTGGCCTGGGCCACGGGCAGCCTGCTGCTCACCACCGCCTCCGCCGCAAGCGCCCACCTGCAAAGCCTGCTGATCGGCGCGGCCTATGTGGGCCTGGCCGCGCTCTTGTTGCTCAGCGCGCTGCGCCGCCGCGAACCCGCCGCTTGCCCCATCCAGAGCGCCCAGGCGACCCTGAGCCGTTGGCCCCGCCTGGATGCGCGCCTGTTGCCAGTGGGCATGGGCCTATTGGCCGGGCTGCGCCTCTGCCCGCCGCTGCTGTTGGCCTTTACCGAAGCGGCCCGCTCCGGCGCGCTGGGCGACAGCCTGCTCCTCTTTGCCGCCTTTTTCGTGGGCGCGTCCATCTATATTCTCCCTCTGGCCCTGCTGGGCGCCCTCAAACGAGTCCCTGATCTGCGCATCGTGGGCCAGTTCGCCGCGGTGATCGTAGCCCTGTACTATTTCGCGTCAGGTCTTTTGTTACTGGGGGGAGGTGTACGATGACCACAGTCGTTCGGTCCCGGCCCGCATCGCCCGGCATGGCGGTGTGGAAGGCGGTGCTGATCGTCTTACCCATCGCGCTGCTCACGTCGAGCCAGTGGTTGCCCGCCGCGCTGCTGGGCAAGCTCGACGACCCGCTGCAAGGCGCCGCGTTCGCCGTGGCCTATTTGGCTTTTTACGTCCTGTTCGTGCTGATGTTGACCACCGGCCAGACGCACCGCTACCGCTCGGCGCTGTTCATCGCCGTAGCCATCGGGCTGCCGCTCGATTTCATCCCCTGGATGATCTCGACCACCGGCAGCATGATGCTCTACCCCGAGAGCATCTATAGCAGCGGCGCCAGCTTTTGCCCGCTCACCATGCCGATGCTCATCGTCCCAGCGCTGTTCAAGCGCATCATCATCTTTCCGGGCGAGCTGCTGCCCAGCGCCGCCCACGGCGCCTTTACCGTGATGTTCTTTATCTGGGTGGGCGCATCGCTGGCCATCGGGCGGGGCTGGTGTAGTTGGGGCTGCTTTTACGGCGGGTGGGACGAGCTGTTTTCGCGCCTGCGCAAAAAGCCGGTAATCCAGCACAAACAGATTGACCGCCGCTGGATCTACCTGCCCTTTGCCGTGCTGCTGGCTATCGTACTGCTTTCGGCGGCCACGCTGTCGCCCATCTATTGCGAATGGCTCTGCCCCTTCAAGGCCC
>CAZYPJ010000381.1:0-3932 GCA_964649365.1 uncultured Anaerolineales bacterium
ACGGCGGGACGCTCGGTCATAGGGCGAATAACCTCGTCGCGACGCCGCCCATCGCCAGGGCGCGATCGGCGGCGCTCATGGGGATGGATTCCCAGTGCGCCAGCATGTAAAGCGGGTCGAACAGGGTGGCGTCGGAGCCGAACACCAACCGGCTTGCGCCCAGAGTCGCTACGGCGCGGGCGATGGCCCCGGCGTAGGGCGTGCTGCCCGCGAAATCGAGCCACAGGTTGGGGCGCTGCTGGGCGGCGGCGATGGCCTCGCGCCAGGCGTCGCCGCCGGCGTGGGCCACGATGATGCGCAGCGCGGGAAAGCGCTCGGCCAGGCCGCTCAACGCGGCGATGGCGGCGGCCCCCCAGGTGTGGATCAGCAGCGGCCGGCCCCATTCCTGCAACACGCCGAACATCGGCGCCAGGCGCGGGTCGGTCATGGCGCAGCCAGAATAGTGGGTGTGAATCTTGGCCCCCACAAAGCGGGGGGCGCCCTCGTAGCGGGCCAGCTCGCGCTCCGAGGCGGCCCGCGTGGTGGGGTTGACGGTGACATAGGCATAGAGCTGCGGGTGCGGCGCGATGGCCTCGGCCAGCTCGGCGTTGCCCTCGGCCATGTCGCTGACAATCGCTTTGGACGAGCTGAGAATGGCCGCGCCGATGCCGCGCGCTGCCATCAACCGCAGGTTCTCCTCCACGCCGCCCCATCGCCCCGCGTAGGGCCACGGGCCGTTATGTTGGTGTACATCCACAATCCCCATATCATCATCCTTTTTGGACAGGATTAACAGGATTTACAAGAGTTTTCTTTATTAGGGTTTATCTCTAAATCTGGTAAAAATCTTGTTAATCTTGTAAATCTTGTCCAATAAACGATTGTAGATCAAAGAGTTAATTGGTATTCTTTTTGGACAGGATGAACAAGATTGACAAGATTTTTCTTTTTAGGGTTTATCTCCAAATCTAGCAAACAATCTTGTTAATCTTGTAAATCCTGTCCAACAGACGATGACAGATCATAGGGTGAATGGGTATTCTTTTTGGACAGGATGAACAGGATTTACACGATTTTTCTTTTTAGGGTTTATCTCCAAATCTAGCAAACAATCTTGTTAATCTTGTAAATCCTGTCTTAAATGATAGAGTTGGCGGGCGTTGTCGCCCAGGATGAGGCGCTTGGCGGCGTCGCTGATCTCGGCGCGCTGGATCATCCGCAGCGTGGGGGCGATCTCCCACGCCGGCGCGCCGCTGCCCCACAACAGCCGCTCGGCCCCGACGGCGTTCACCAGCGCCTCGACCACGCCTGGCGTGCAGAGGCGACTGGCCTCCAGCCGCAGGTTTGCGTCACGGTTCAACACGGCGATGGCCTCGCCCAGCGTGGCATAAGTTACGTTGGCCAAGATGACGGGCGCGCCCAAACCGTGCGCTAGGCGCAACAAGCGCGTAGCGTCACCCGGGCCGCCAAGCTCCACCGCGATGGGCAGCCCCGTCCCTGCCGCTTCCTCCAGGGCGCGGGCGAACGGCTCGGAATCCAGCGCCCAGCCCTGGGTCTGCGGGGCAAAGCGCAGCCCCACGCAGCCCGCCCGCGCCGCCGCGCGGATCACCTCAGCCACGCCCAGGTGCGCGGTGGGGTTGATGACCCCGATGGGGCGCAAGCGCGGATGGTTGGCGCACAGCGCCGCCATTCGCGCGTTGCCCTCGGCGGCGTCGTAGCGCACGGCAGCGGTGTGGCTGCACAGCGCGCTCTCCACGCCGGCGCGCTCCATCTGCCCGAGCAGCGCCTCGGCGCTCAGGTCGCGGTCGTCCTCCGGCGGCGCGCCGATGCGGGTGAAATGATCGAGGATCACAGCGCCTCCTTATTTCGCATACGCCCGCTCCACCTTATGCAGCGCGGCGGCGATGTCGTCCAGCTCGCGCGGCGTATAGCCCTCGTGCCAATAGAGCACCATGTGCCGATCCACCGCCATGCGCGCGTTGGGGCACGAGCCTTCGTAATGCACCTCGCGCCCGTAATAAGGGCAGTTCCACGGGCAGCCCGACGCGCCGTAATTGGCGCGCTCGCGAATCCAGGGCGTCTCGTAGAGGATCCAATCATAGTGCGGGTCCACCGGCGCGCCCTCGGCGGCCACGGCGCGGGCGAATTGCTCCTTGCTCACCGTGAGGCGCTCCGTATCCACCGCCAGCAGCATCAACCAATAGGACGACGTCGCCCCAGGGATGACCTTGCCCAACCGCACGGCGCGCAGGTCGGCCATGCGTTCGGCGAGTTGCGCCGCGAGCCGCCGCCGCTGGGCCAGCACGCCGTCGAGCTTTTTGAGCTGCTCGCGCCCGATGGCCGCCTCTAGCTCGGTCATGCGATAGTTCAGCCCCAAGAAGAGATTTTTCTTCTCCTGGCTATTGAACGGCTTGCCCCGGTCGGCAAAGCGTTTGGCGTTCCAATAGTATTCCTCGTTGTTGGTGACGACCATGCCGCCCTGGCCGCCGGCGGTGTGGTGCTTGCCGCCCATCAGGCTGAACGCCGCCAGGTCGCCCATCGTCCCCACCAGGCGGCCCTTGTAGAGCGCGCCGTGGGCCTGGCTGCAATCCTCGATCACCGCCAGGTGGTGGGCGCGGGCGATCTCCAGGATGGGGTCCATATCGGCGGGCTGCCCGGCCAGGTGGGTGACGATGATGGCCCGCGTGCGGTCGGTGACGCGCTCGGCCACGGAGCGCGGATCCATGTTCATGGTGTCGGGGTCGGCGTCGGCAAAGATGGGGATGCAATTCTGCCACAGGATGGGCGCCACGCCGCCAGGATCGGTGATGGGCGCCGAGATGACCTCTTGGGCGATGTCGAGCCGCAGCGCGCCCAGCGCGGCGTGCACCGCCGCCGTGCCCGAGCTGGTAGCCGTGGCCCAGCTCATGCCGTGGTAAGCGGCGAACTCGCGCTCGTAGGCGTCCACATGCTCGCCGCCGTAGCGGTCGAGGCCGCCGCCCCGGGCGCGTTCCTTGAGCAGCAGCGCGTGGACGGCTTCGATCTCTTCTTCGCCGATGACGATGCGCCGAGGGAAGGGTTCGGCGCGCACGGGCGCGCCGCCGGCGATGGCTAATTCAGACATGGCGCTCACATCCTTTCCAGCATCTCTTTCGCCCGTTGCAAGCCCGACCGGGTGCTGGTGAGCGCGGGCAGGCCCAGCTTGGATAGCTCTGGCGCCAGCACCGCCATGCTGCCCTGCGCCAGCACCACCACATCGGCCCGATCCTTCACCTGGTCAATGGCCGCCAGCACGCGGGCGTTGTGGCCCGCCGTGTCGCCCGCCCTCAGCAGGTCGAACGCGCCCTCGGCCAGCACGCGGGTGATCTGCGCCGGCTTGCCCAGCTCTTGGGCGGTGCGCTCGATCAGGCGGCAGGTGGGGTTGAGCGTGGTGGGCAACGTGGCCGCCACCGCGATGCGCGGGCCGAGCCGCACGGCCTCGGCGGCCATCGGCTCGTCTATTTTCAGGATGGGCGTGCGCACCAGCTTGCGAGCCACGTCAATGGCCTCGCCCACCGACGAGCACTGGCTGATAATCAAGTCGGCCCCGCCATCCTCGGCGGCCAGGCAATACTGCACGATGCGCCGCGTGACGCCTTGCGTCAGGCCGCCGGCAGCCAGCACGTCGCTGAGCAGCGAATCGTCTATGATATTGACCACGCGGACGCCGGGAAGCAATTCATCGGCTGCTTCTAACACGCCGGGAACGGTCACGCGGCTGGTGTAGAGGATGGTCGCTTGCTTGCGCTCGGACATGAAGGCCCTCCTGCGAATGGTTTATGCACGGCGGATTATACTCGCGCCGCGCGCAGGGGGCAATGTGGGGAGAAACAGGGATCAGGGGTCGGGCGGTACGCCTAGAGCGCCAGCCGCTGAAGCGGGCAGGCTACTATTACAAAGCCGCCCTCCGGCGGCTCGCTGACCTTCGTCGGCTG
>CAZYPJ010000382.1:0-3919 GCA_964649365.1 uncultured Anaerolineales bacterium
CCGCAGCCTACCCCCACCCATCCCCTCCCATTGCCGAGCCGCCCACTGCCAACATTCGTTAGCAGTAGGCGTCTCGGCGATTGGATCCTGCCTGGTCAGTTTCAGGCCAGCGCAAACGCAGTGATTTCAATGTGCGCCCCAGCGGGCAACGCTTTGACCTCCACCGTGGTGCGGCCCGGCGGATTGGTGATAAAGTATTGGGCATAGACAGCATTCATGGCCGCGAAATCTTTGAGATCGGTCATAAAGACGAACGTAGCTACCACCTTGTCGAGCGACGAGCCGCCCGCTTCCAGGATGCCCTTGATATTCTCCAACGTCTGGCGCGTCTCGGCCTCGATGCCGCCTGGGACGACCTGGCCCGTCTTGGCGTCAATCCCCTTCTCGCCCGCCACATAGATCATGCCGTTGGCGCGGATGGCTTGCGAATACGGCCCGATGGGCGCGGCGCTGTTGGGCGATTGAATGACTTCTAGCATAATGACCTCCGTGAGTGAATTGGGGCCATTGTAGCCGATCCTAATCGCGAGGGCAATGACGCTTTACAGGGGCGCCGTTCGAGCGTAGAATGGCGCCATTCTGGCCATTATTATCAGGAGGGCAATTATGGCTCCCGAGACGGCGCGCCCCGTGCGCATTATCAATAGCGTGGCCCCCATCCGCGTTTGCGATAACGGCGGCTGGACCGATACCTGGTTCGCCAAGCATGGCAAGATATTTAATATCGGCGTCTATCCTTATGTCGAGGTGCAGATTCAGGTTTTCCCTCGACAGACGCAAGAGCACCGTGTGATCTTGCACGCCGAGAACTTTGGCGACCGTTACGCTGTGTTCCCGCGCAACGAGCGCCACGAGTGGATCCACCATCCCCTGCTCGAAGCGGCCATTGATTATGTGGGCGTACCCACCGATCTGGCGGCGCAAATCTCGATCTTTTCCGAGGCGCCAGCGGGCTGCTCGACGGGCACATCCGCCGCCGTATCGGTGGCGCTGGTAGGCGCGCTGGATCAGCTCGCGCCCGGGCGCCGCACGCCGCTCGAGATCGCCTATATCGCGCACCGCAGCGAGCCCGAGATGCTGGGCCAACAGAGCGGCATCCAGGATCAGCGCTGCGCCGCCTTCGGCGGGGTCAACTATATCGAGATGTTCGACTATCCCTACGCCGCCGTTTCGCCTATCTTTTTGCCCAACTCGGTCTGGTGGGAATTAGAGCGACGGCTGTGTCTGATCTTTTTGGGCAAGTCACACAGCTCATCGGCGGTGCACGAGATGGTGATCCACGGGCTAGAGGACGCCGGTCCCGATTGCCCCCAGCTAGAGGCGCTGCGCCAGACCGCCGAACGCTCGCGCGACGCTGTGTTCGCTGGCGACTTTGCCGCGCTGGGCGCGGCGATGGCGGCCAACACCGAAGGCCAGCGCAACCAGCACCCCACGCTGGTGAGCGCCGAGGCGCAGCAGATCATCGAGATCGCTAAGTCCTACGGCGCGCTGGGCTGGAAGGTAAACGGCGCGGGCGGCGAAGGCGGCTCGATCACGCTGCTCAGCGGCGCGCTGATGAGCCAGAAGCGCGCCATGATCCGCGCCATCGAGGAGACTAACCCGCTGTTCCAGAACATCCCCATCTATCTCAGCCGCTTTGGCCTGCGCGTCTGGGATCGCGAGCCGGATAACCACGTTTAGGGGCGAACCAACAAGACACAAAGGGACAAGGAGTATATATACTGGTTAACCTATGAGTAGGGGCACGATATATCGTGCCCCTACGATCTTAAGAAATCATCAATTTACAGAACCAACGACAACTAAGACTTCAAGAGCATAAAAATCTTTGTGCTCTTGATGTCTTGGTGGTTGAACGAATCAATGATGCACGTTATCGGTGATGCGCTTGTCGGGGCCGGCGGCCTTGTGGCGCGAGGTCTTGGCCAACCCGGCGAGGAAGTCGTCGTAACGCGCACGATCCACCGGCACGCTCACGGGCTGGCCGGTGTGGCCCGAGAGGATCATGGCGTTGATCATCTCGACGGTCTTGATCCCCTCGACGCCCGGGGCGATGAGGGCTTCGCCATAGAGCAGATGGCGCGCCATGTTGCGCAGGATGGCGATGTGGCCCGATTCGCACTGCGGCAGCTCGACCGGGACTTCGACGATGGGCGGGCGCGTCCACATTTCGGGCGAGGTATCGCTGAACGCCTTGACGCCTTGGGGCAACTCCCAAAAACGCAGCGTGTTGCCGATCACCTGCAATTTGCCGCGCTCGCCCGACAGTTCCAGGATGTCGGTGCCGGGCGCTTCGGTAGTGGAGCAATAGATGTAGCCCACCGCGCCATTGGGGTATTCCAGCATCGCCGCGCCCACATCCTCGACCTCGATATCGTGGTTGCGCGTGGCAGTGTAGGCCGTGACCTTGCTCGGCAGGCCACCCAGCCAGGTGAAGCGATCCAACGAGTGGGGCGATTGGTTGATGAGCACGCCGCCGCCCTCGCCGGCCCAGGTGGCGCGCCAGCCGGCCGAGTTATAGTATGCCTGGCTGCGGAAATCGGCATAGACGAGCATGGTGCGATATAACTCGCCCAGGCGGCCCTCGCTCACCAGCTTCCACGCCGCCTGCCAGATCGGTTCGCTGCGCGATTGGTGCATCACCGCAAAGGGCACGCCAGTGCGCTTGGCCGTCGCCACCATCGCGTCGGCCTGCGCCACCGTTACGGCAATGGGCTTTTCCGAGATGACGGGCTTGCCCCGCTCCATCGCATAGATGGCGACCTCGGGGTGGAAATAGTGTGGCGTGGCCACCATGACGGCGTCCACGTCGGCGCGATCAATCAGCTCGTGATAATCGGTGCAATAGGGCACGCCGAACTCTTCGCCCACGCTGTTGGCCACTTCGGGCACGATGTCGCACACTGCCGCGAGCACGGCCTCTTCGACCCGCTTGAGGGTGTTGGCGTGGCCCGTGCCCATGCCGCCCGTCCCGACGATGCCATACCGTATCCGTTCCATAGAAGCGCCTCCTATTGGGTATTGACGAGAGCAACGCGGGGATTATAGCGCCGACGCGGCGCGCAACGCAAGGCGAACGAGGCAAGATGACGCCCAAGATGATCGCATTCCAAGATGACGCGCGCTGCCCGCGCTGCGGATCGGGGCGGCTGCTGCGACGCAGGGTGCGGATCGAACGCCCCACCCTGCGCGATGGCGTATCGCTCGCGTTGTGGTGGGGCGTGCGGCGGGCGCGCGGAGCGCTGGCGGTGGAGCGGAGGGTGTATCATTGCGAGATGTGCGGGTGGGAGTGGAGAGTGGATAGGCTCGCAAATGAATAGCGTCTCGCGGGCCGAAATCGCCCACACTGTACAGCAGTCAAATGGATCAGGTTTACCGATTCATACGAGATATGAGCACAGAACGTCGCGCTTGTCGCCGTGTAGAGGGTGCCCATGGGAAAGAAAGCCAACCTTGCTAGATATGCATAACTAGCGATGACGAAAAACCCACTGCTCGCGTTCGAAAAAACCAATAACGTCAGAGCATGGAACCTTAAATGATTCGCAGACATTGGGAATCTTGATTCTTTTTGCCCCAGGTCCGCTTCGCTTCTCGTATGTGATGACATGCCCATTGGTAATAACTGCCAGCGCTACTACCCAAGGATCTGCCGCACTGGAGCCATTCGGATCCACCATATCTCCATGCCTTGCCATGATCGCACGCAGAGCCATCTGCAAGTCGTGGTCAGCTTCATGCACAAGACTAACTTCGCGTGACTTGACCCATTCAGCTACTGCATCGCCACCGCGTTGGATTTCATCGTAAATATCCCTCGTGCAACCAACTTGCCCCTCGCTTATCATCTCACTGATGTTCTCCCAATACGTTGGGAAGATATGAGGCGGGTAGTTCTTCCAGGATGTGATGAAGGAGT
>CAZYPJ010000383.1:0-3906 GCA_964649365.1 uncultured Anaerolineales bacterium
CGCGTGGCATTTCATCTTGGGCGCCGAGATCAACACGTCGGCGTCAGCGATGGCCTCGTGCAGCCAGATAGCGTCCAGCGCCAGCGGGTTGGGCACCTTGACATGGGCGAAATCCTTGCTGGGCGCGGGGTCGTCGAGGTTGAGCGCCTCGGCCCCCAATTCCTTCATCCAGCCGTCGTAGCCGTTGAGCGCCCATACGTCCAGTCCCCAGCCCTCCACCAAGATGATCTTGCCGGCGCCCGCTTCTTTGGCGAGCACAGCGATGGCGCGGGCCACGTCGGGATGGGTGGTGTAGGTGAGGATGTTGGCCAGGCCGTCGGTGGTGGCCGTGCGCCCGCCGGCGGTGAAATTGGGCTTGATGACCACTGTTGCGCCCGGCTTGATGATGTCGCCCAGGCCGCCGCACTGCGCCACGAGGTCGCGCACTATGGCCTCGACGCGCTCCACGCCGTAATCCTCGCAACGCGCTACGGCTACGATGGGCTTGCCCTCGACCGCGTCGGGCGCGTGGCTAGACGCGGCGGGGGCGGCGGGCGGCGCCGCCGTGGGGGGCGGCGACGCCGCCGGCGTGCAACCCGCTAGGGCGGTCGCCGCCAAGCCGGCCATCAGCGCCAGAAAACGGCGGCGGGTGATCGTTTCCAGATGCGTTCTCATAGTTGCGTCTCCATACAATGTTGACAGATCGGAACAACTCCCCGGACGTGATTTCCAAGCGCCCGGCGCCCACAAGGGGCGCGACTATGGTAGCCTAGCGCCTTGTGCGCATCGGGCGGCGTCTAGCGCCTTGAGCGCGTATCAATAAGATCTCTCGCCGGTTAATCGGGGTCGTCGTCGGGCCAGCGCGATTCACGCAGTCTCCTGGCCAAGGCGGGCGGCACCTTGCCCGAACGCCCTAGCGCCTCGATGGCCTGGTCGGCGTCGGCAAAGGCGATGGGAGTATGATCGTCATCGCTTTCGTAGAATGGGGCGTCGTCCAGCGAGATATCCTCGATGCCGTCGGGCGCAGCGCCCCACACCTCGGCGGCCAATCTGAGCGCCGTCGCCGGGTCGCCGTAGGGCCAAGCCCCCGCCTGAACCCAGGCGTCGCCCGTCGGCGTCTGCTCGCCGCCCGACCAGATCAGCGCGCGCCGTCGGCTGGCGACGAACTCGGCCCAGGGGGCCTCGCTCGGCCCCGCATCGGGCGCCGCCAGCGCCAGGCATTCGGGCAGCGCCAGCGCCAAGGCCAACCGCGCAGCGGCCAGCGGCTCTTGATAGGGCGTGTCGGGCGCGTAGGGGCTGAGCAGCAGCGCGCGCCCCGCTTCGACGGCGGATTTCAGCGCGCGGCGATGCTCAAATTGGCGCAACCCCAGCGGCAGGATGGCGGCGGCGTGGCCGCCCGCCAGGATCGCCTCGTCGAACGCCAGCCGATCTACCCCCCGGCCATAGCCGCCGACCAGCGTGTAGCCGTGCGCAGCCAATTCGCGGGCCAGCGCGCGGGCGGCGTCTTGCGCCTCGACCGTGGGCTGCGCCGCGCCGAACACGCCCACCGTCGGCTGGGTGAGCATGGCCGGGTCGCCTTGATAACAGAAAAAGTAAGGCAGGCGCTCTTCGGCCAGGCGCTCGGTCAGCGCCTCGGGGTAGGCGGCGTCGGTGCGCAGCAACAGGTGGGCGCCTTCGCGTTCCAAGTCGCGCAGCAGCGCCTCTTGGGCGGCCACGTATTGGCGCGTCGCCAACACCGGCGCGACCTGCGCCGCCCCCATCTCCAGCGACTCTTGCGCTTGCATCTGGTTCGCCGCGAACAGCGCACCCAATGGCTGGCCCTGCTCCACGCACCAGCGATAGATCACCTGCTTGGCCAGGGCGCGTTTGACCTCGTTCGCGCCCAACAGGGCCAACCAGCAGGCGGCCTCGTAGGTCTCGCTCAAACCGCATCCTCCCCGTTTCTCACTATTTGTGGACGCCGAACACTCGGCGGGCGTTGAGATACAGGATTTTCTCCAGCGCCGCTTCGCCGATGCCGCGCTCACGCAATTCCTGGATCAGCCCGGCGTAGCTGCGCGGCGGGCGCGGGCGAGCCACGGCGTGACCCACGTCGAACCCCTCGCAGGCGTCCGAGCCGAACAAGATCTTGTCGGGGCCGAGCGCGTCCACGCCCACCTCGACGATGTAGGCGGGCATGTAGGTTGTATCCACATAGACGTTCTCGTAGCGCTTGGCCAGGGTGATGGATTCGTTGCGCAGGTGCGCCAGCACCAGTTGGACATCGGGATACGCCTGGATCAGCGGCTCGTACTTCCAGGCCGAATAGGGCGTGCCGTCGGGTTCGACGTGCGTCAGGATCGGCCAGCGGTGGCGCCGCGCGCACTCGAAAATCGGGTCGAGCGCGGCGCGATCCACAATATAGTGGTCGAGCGGCGGGTGAATCTTGATGCCGTAAAAGCCGTGCTGTTCCGCCAACGTGACGTCGTCGGGCCAGGTGGGGTCGTGCGGGTTGATCCACAGCAGCGCGCCCAAGCGGTCGCCGTAACGCTCGACCATCGCGACGGCCTCGTTCGTGCCCACATGCTGGCCGACCAGGCTGGTCGAGGCCGACGATACCAGCATGAACCTGGCGCCCTCGTGATCGGCGATGTAGAGCAGATCCTCCGGCGCGAACACCTCGCCCACCACGCCGGGCAAGTGGCCGATGTGGGTGTGAATGTCAATAAAAGGAACGCCTGCGGTTGCCATCATGCCTCCTTAGCGATCAGAAGGGGAACTTGGCGTCGGTATAGATCGTATCCCAGTTGGTGGCCTTGAGCGCCTCAATCAAGGGGATGTGTTCCTCGATCATGGCTGTAAAAATGTCCATCACATGAATACCGTGCGGGCACACCTCTTCGCACTTGCCGCACTTGGTGCAGGCTTGCATCGCCTCCATGCGCCGCTCGAAATGCCGCAACAGGCGCGCCCTGACCCAGCCAGCGTAGGGATGCTCCATAAAATCTTGCAGCCCCAGGCGGCGGAACTCGTTGTAGAACACGTCGTGGTGCATGATCCAATCAATGGGCAGCTTTTTCTCGCACAGCGGCTTGCAGATCGCATCGCAAATGCGGCACGTCGCTTGATCCAGATTTTGCCGCCAACGCTCGACCTCGGCTTCCTCTTCGGCGGAAAGGGCCATGGGGTCGCGCTCGACGGCGGCGACATCCTGTTCGAGCTGGGCGATGTCGTGGATGCCCGGCGCCATGGTGTGGATCGGCTGGTTGGCCAGCCAGGGCAGCGCCACGGGCGCGGGGATCGTCCCCACCGAGACGGGCTTCATCACCACTAGACCCACATCGTGTTGTTGCGCCACGGGGATGAGCGTGGTCAGCGCCTCGCGCCGGATGATGTTGAGCGGAAAGATCACCACGTCAATCAACCCCGTCTTGATGCCCTCTACCAACACGCTCATATCGCCGTGGTCGGCCATTCCCAGGAAGCGAATCTTGCCCTGCTCGCGCGCCTTCAGCAGCGCCTCCACCGAGCCGCCCGGCCCAAAGTGCTTTTCGCGCATCTCGTGGTTGTAGGTGCGCAGATAAAAGACATCAATATAGTCGGTATCCAGCTCTCGGAGATCCTCCTCGATGCGCTTCATGGCCCCCTCGGCGGTCACATCGCCCGTCTTGGTGCCGACCACAAACCGTTCGCGGCCCTGCCTGATGATGGGGGCGATCATCACGCTGCTGAACCCGTAGCGCCCGTCGAAATAGTTGACCCCCAACTCCTCGGCGCGCCGATAGACCCGCGTGCCCTCCTCGATCTCATTGAGCATAACGTAGCCGCCGCCCATGCCCAAGACCGAGACCTGCAAACCAGTCCTACCCAAGCGACGATACTCCATGTTGCTGCTCCTGTGATGATTCGACCGGTAGGTCTAGCGGGCATTCTAGCACCGTTGACACG